>NZ_VPBO01000046.1:0-9798 GCF_013418655.1 Acinetobacter sp. YH12128
AAAGTTTTACGTACTTTAACTGAATCAACCTATGAAATTCAGCCTCAGCAAAGTCATTATGAATCTCTCGAAGTAGATGAGTTCTGGAATTTTGTTGGAAATAAAAAGAATAAACAATGGCTTATTTTTGTTCAAAAGTCATATTTTACCTCGGAGAAACCGGACATTTTTATTGGTGAGAATATAGACACTTTAAATGGGTTCTAACACTCTCTCGTTTCGTATAACAGCCATTATGTTAAATGAATGATAATTGACATTTTGTTCATTAATACTGATATGCAACGAATTTTATTATATGTCACCCCTCAATTACAAATATAAATGACTGCTCGTCTAATCATCTCCATTACACAATTAAATGTTAAAATGCATAGCTACTTCATCTAAGATAAAATATATGTATCCAAATCTACAGCACAGCTTCGAAAACAGCGTCATTCTCGTTGTAGAAGATGATTATGATATTGGTGACATTCTTGAAAAATACATAAAAAATGAAAACATGCAGGTCATCCGTGCATTGGATGGACAACAAGCTTTAGAGTGCCTAAAAGCCAACTCTATCGACCTGATTCTCCTTGATATTAAATTACCCAAACTAAATGGCTGGGAAATTCTACAAATCATCCGTCAAACAAGTCATTTACCTGTCATTATGCTGACTGCCTTAGATGATCAAGTGAATAAGATCATGGGGCTAAAAATGGGTGCTGATGACTTTATTATTAAGCCATTTAACCCAAACGAAGTGATTGCACGAATACAAGCCGTACTTAGACGAAGTACAAGCCAAAATATGGAAATAACTAATATTATTCGTTATAGAAATATTGAAATTAATCCAGATCATCATCAAGTTTACATTTCAAATGGTCAAAGAAATCAGTTGCTCAACCTTACGTTAACTGAGTATAAGATACTGTTTTTGATGGCAAAAACACCGAATAAAGTCTTTACACGTAATGAATTGATCCAAAACTGTATGCCTGAAAGTGATGCTTTAGATCGCACTGTAGATAGCCATATCAGCAAATTACGCAAAAAACTTGAAGAAAATGATGTAAATGGCTTATTAATCAATGTCCGTGGCGTGGGGTATCGCTTAGATCAAAATCATGAAATTTAACTTTTTTAAAAATTCTGTTGGAATTAACTTCCAGTTTATTATCATGATGAGCCTATTCAATTTAGGCATTACGCTGTTATCTTTCATGATTGGCTATTTTGTTTATAGCTGGGCGATAAAAATAGGTTTTCTAAATACACAAGTTATTAATTCAAATGAATTTTCAGTTACCTCCGTTGACTTTATCTGGCTGTTTTTAGTGCTATTAACAGGCTTTTTTCTTTCTACTATCCTCGCCTTTAAATATGGAAAACGCTATACACAGCCAATTAGTGATTTAGCAGATGTTATTCAACAAATTCAACAAGGCAATTTAGCACTCAGAATTAAACAGCCACATCATGATATTCCACATGAAATCAAGTCTCTTATTGAGAACTTCAATGAAATGGCAAACCAACTTGAAGTATCAGTTAAGAATTCAACTGTTTGGAATGCTGCAATTGCACATGAATTACGAACACCTGTGACAATATTACAAGGTCGCTTGCAAGGTATTGTCGATGGTATATTTATTGCCGATAAAGCTTTACACCTAAGCTTATTGAACCAAGTCGAAGGCTTATCTTACCTTGTGGAAGATTTACGGACACTGACACTTATTGAAAATAAACAATTACGATTAGAACTAGAAAAGACCAATTTAAAAAATAGTATTGAAAAATGTCTGCAGATGTTTAATGAACGGTTTCATGTTAAAGGTTTAACTATTGTTTTAAATTTGACGGATAAATTGGTTTGCGTTGATATAAGAAGGATGGAACAGGTCTTTATTGCATTGTTCTCTAACTTTCTAAGATATTCGAATGCTGGAAAAATAAATATTACATCTGTAACCACAGCAGAACATTGGGTATTGACGTTTGAAGATGAAGGTCCTGGTATTGATGAATCGCATCTTAAACACCTGTTCAAACCCTTCTATCGACTGGAAGACTCTAGATCATGTCTAGATGGCGGTACTGGATTAGGCTTGGCAGTGATTGATGCAATTATTGAAGCACACCAAGGTCATATTTATTATTCTAAATCCAAAAACTTAGGTGGCAGCTGTTTTACTATTCAACTAAATCGTAAGACATCAACTCATTTATAATGTGTTAAGTTCAGATTAATACGGCTTAATTTAAACCATAAATTTAAGATAAATTGATGTCTGAACTTAACCATTCTGTTTGATGATCCTCAAATAAATTTCATCACAATGAATTCTCATCTCGATATTTAGCTAGCATAAAAAATACCACAATGGAGAGTATCCCGATGATAATCCCTGCTGTTAATAATAAATTAACATGAGCTGAACTGAAGGCAATTTTACCTGCGTTAATCAATGCTGTACCTTGTTCAACGGGTAACTGGCTCGCCACTAAATAGGTATCACCAATCGAAAGTCTGGCTTTTTCTGCTAAAACAGCAGTTAAATCTGACGGCACTTGAAGATGACTGCCAAATATATAGGCCATGAAAACACCAAATAAAGTAATACCTAGTCCTGTACCCAGTTCATAACCTGTACTTTCAAGTGAACCTGCCGCACCGCCCTTTTCTGCAGGTACTGAGCCCATGATCGCAATGGATGAAGCTGTTAAACCAATACTCAGTGTTAATCCAATCGAAGCTAAAATAAAGGGAACGATGATTCCCGGATGATGAAAATCTGAATAACTCAAACTGACCAACGCAATTGCTGCCAATATTAATGACATGGTCGCAACCAGACGGAGTCCAAATTTATTGGATAAAAAACCAGCAATAGGCCCGCCAATAGCGGCCGCAACCATAATCGGAACCATAAAAAGACCGGCTTGCAGCGGTGTTAAACGAATGACATATTGCAGCTCCATTGCCAAAGTTAACTCAACCCCTGCCAAAGCGCCTGCAGCAACCATTGCCATAATAATGCCGGCTAAAATAGCAGGACGTGAAAATAGCGAAAGATCTAGCATCGGCTGAGGAGAATTCAGCTGTTTGCGTACAAATATGGTTAATAAGCCGATAGATAAAACGACCAAAGGCAAGACAATCAACAACGACTGTTTACCGCCTAAGCCTGCTTTTAGTGCATATACAAACGAAATCAAACCGACAATCAGCAATAGCGCTTGACCAAATGCCCAATGTCCAGGGGTTATAGCTTCTTTTCGGGACAATAAGAAATAGCACATTGGTGCGACAACCAGCATGATTGGGACGTTAATCAGGAAAACTGAACCCCACCAGAAATATTCTAACAATCCCCCACCAATGAGCGGTCCAATGGCGGCACCGGCTGATCCGATTGTGCCCCAAATACCCAGCGCAATGGCACGTTCGCGACTGTCTTCGAAGGTTCTGCGAATAATACCCAATACACAGGGCATAATCATGGCACCGCCTAATGCTAATAAAGCACGTGCGGCAATCAGCATAGAAGCCGTTTGGGAAAATGCCGCAAGGACTGAGGCAATTCCAAATATAACCAAGCCAATCAGCAGAATCTTACGATTGCCGACACGATCAGCCAAAGTTCCCATCGGAACTAAAAGTCCAGCCATAAGTAATGGATAAATATCAATAATCCATAAGACTTGGTTACTTGTGGCACTCAGCGATTGGGTTAATGAGGGAACCGCAACATGCAGTACAGTCATATCAATCACAATCGGCAGAAATGCAAGCACGACAGCGAGCAATATCCACCAGCGTTTCGGATCAAGATTGGTAGCTTTCATGATTAAACCTATATTGATGGTTTATTAAATCAATTCTGAAATAAAGATGTAAATGAAAGATTTGTTGTGGGCTAAACTCGTTAACCCACAGCTTTTATTCTCAGTTTTGATGCTTAATGTGCCGCTTTACGTTTCGAGAATTTCTCAACCATGCTCATGACGACAATAAAGAAAATCGGTACAAAAATAACAGCTAGAATTGTTGCGCTGATCATGCCGCCAAAGACGCCTGTACCAATCGCTTTTTGAGTTTCAGAACTAGCGCCACTGGCAATGACTAAAGGAATAACGCCACAGGTAAATGCCAAAGATGTCATTAGGATTGGACGTAAGCGCAATTTAGCGGCTGCAACGGTTGCCTCCACTAAACCCATTCCTTCTTCTCTTAGTGCTTTTGCAAACTCAACAATCAAAATAGCATTCTTTGCAGATAGACCAATAATCGTGATCATGCCGACCTTAAAGAAAATATCATTTGGCATACCACGTAACATTACTGCTAAAAAGGCGCCAATCAACCCTAGAGGGACAACTAGCATCACAGAGAATGGAATTGACCAGCTTTCATAAAGCGCTGCCAAGACAAGGAAAACGACTAACATCGACAACAGTAATAAAAACAAGGTTTGTGATTCCGACTGTTTTTCTTCTAGAGAAATCCCAGTCCACTCATAACCCACACCTTTCGGAAGTTGTTCAATCAAATTTTCCATCTCAGTCATGGCTTGTCCTGAAGATATACCTGCTGCTGGACTGCCAGAAATACTCAATGATGGACGACCGTTGTAACGATTGTATTGTTGTGGGGAATGTTGCCAAATTGGAGTAATTATTTCAGACATTGAAACCAATTTACCGCTTTGACTGTTCACCTTAATCTGAAGAATATCTTCAATACTCATGCGTGATTTGGCATCAAGTTGCACAATGACTTGCTGCATACGGTCATGATTTGGAAAATCATTGATATACATCGAACCCATTGAGGTTGAAATAATATCGGTCACATCACTGAAATTAACACCTAATGCCTGCAATTTATCTCTATCAATTTTAAGCTGTACAGAACTGCCATCTGGCAAACCTTCAGGATAGACCTCCGCCACGATTTTACTTTGTGCTGCTAATGCTAAAAGCTGATCTTGTGCTTCTCTTAAAGCAGGCATGCCAATATTGCCACGATCTAATAATCTCAGTGAAAAACCAGATGAGTTACCCAATTCATCAATTGCTGGTGGTAACACAGACATGGTTTGACCTTCTGAACTTTCAGCCATCGCTATATTGGCATTATTCACGACTTCTTGTGCCGTAATAGTACGCTCTTCGAATGGCAATAGATTGGTAAAATACATCGCTGTATTCTGACCAGATCCACTAAAACCAAAACCTAAGACCGCCATATTGTCTTTAATCCCCGTTTCTTGGTCTAAATAATTTTGAAACTCAGCAACGACTTTACGGGTACGTTCTTGAGTTGCATCCGCAGGAAGTTGAATCGAAGTCATAAACCACCCCTGATCTTCTTCTGGCATAAACGCAGTCGGAACGTGTTTAAAACTAAAAATCAGCACAATGACAATGCCTAAGAAACATAACATTGCGAGGGTTTTATGTTTAATTACTTTAAATAAACTGCGTTCATAGCGATTGTTCAGCTTCTCAAAACTGCGATCAAACGATGCAAAAACACCCTTTTTCTGATGGTCTTGATCAATCGGTTTTAACATCGTTGCACATAACGCAGGGGTTAATGTCAGTGCAAGGAAAGCTGAGAATAAAATTGAAACCGACATGGTAATGGTGAACTGACGATAGATAATCCCCACTGAGCCTGACGCCAATGCCATCGGCAAGAATACAGCGGCTAACACTAAGGTGATGCCAATAATCGGATTGGTAATTTCCTTCATGGCTTTAGATGTGGCTTCAACTGGAGATAAGCCTTCTGTCGCCATAATGCGTTCAACATTCTCAATGACCACAATCGCATCATCGACAATAATCCCGATCGCAAGCACCATACCGAACATGGTCAGCACATTAATCGAAAAACCAGCAAGCAGCATGACTGAGAATGTGCCAAGCAATGCAATCGGTGCAACAATCGCCGGAATTAAGGTGTATCGAACATTGTGTAAAAAGATAAACATGACAATAAAAACTAATGCCATAGCTTCAAGCAATGTCATGATTACTTTTTCAATCGAGATTTTTACAAAAGGTGCAGTGTCGTAAGGTATAGAGAATTTCATACCATCAGGCAGTGCTGAACCTAACTGTTCAATTTTCGCTTTAACACCTTCTGCAGTCTTGACAGCGTTGGCACCAGGACTCATTTGTATCGCCACAGCTGTAGAGGCTTTGCCATTTTCTAAAATCGCAAAGTTATACATCTGTGCCCCGATTTCGACACGAGCGACATCCGACAGTCGAACATTGGCGCCATTTTGTTGAGCACGTAAACTAATTTTCTTGAATTGCTCTACAGTTTCTAATTGACCTTGAGCAGTTAAAGGAATAGTAATTTGTTGCCCCGTCAAAGCAGGAACATCACCAATACGACCTGGTGATATCGGCAAGTTTTGGTTTTGGATGGCTGTATTCACATCTTGAATACTCAATCCATAAGAAACCAAACGATCTGGATCGACCCAAATCCGCATGGCTTTTTCAGCACCAAAATTTTGGACTTTACCAACACCGTCAACCCGCTTTAATTCTTCAATCACATAGCGAGTCATATAGTCACTGACATCAATTTCACTATATTTGCCATTCGGTGAACTTAAGCCCACCATCATTAAAAAACCAGACGACGCAGCATCGACCATCAGCCCTTGTTGTCGCACTGTTTGAGGTAAGCGTGACTCAATGGCTTTAATTTTGTTTTGCACATCAATTTGTGCAAGTTCTACATCTGTACCTGGTTTAAATGTTGCGGTGATTGTTGCTGTTCCAGAACTATCTGAACTTGAACTGTAATAAAGTAAGTTTTTGACACCTGACATTTCCCGCTCAATCAAGGTCACAACACTATCATTCAATGTTTTTGGCGTAGCACCTGGATAGATTGCCGTAATACTAATCTGTGGTGGCGCAACACTTGGGAATCGTGCAATAGGTAACTTGGGGATGCTTAGTACACCCAACAGAATAATAAATAAAGCAATCACCCATGCAAAAATAGGACGCCTAATGAAAAATTGGGACATTATTGCTGTCCTCCATTTTCCTTAATATTTGTAGGTTGCCACTGCTTAATTTTTAATTTTTGCTCAGGCTGTATACGATCAGCCCCTTCAACAATGACTTTCTCACCTGCTTGTAACCCTTGTTTGATCACATAGTTATTTTGATAACGTTGACCAAGCTGAACAGGCTTGCTTTGCGCTAAACCTTTTTGATTAACAATCGTAACATTGGCTTTACCACTAATATCATGTTGAATCGCTTGTTCTGGAACTAGGAGCGCATTTTCAACTTGAGCTCGGCTCATATTGACTCGAACATACATGCCTGGCAAAAGTTTTTGATTTTCATTATTGGCTAAAATACGGATTGTGACATCACCCGTATCAGGATCAACTTTAGTATCCGAAAATAGGATTTCACCTGTAACGTTATAAGGTTTACCCTGACTATTTAGGATTTCAACCGTATGTTTGGTATTTGACACGTCACCTTGCTGTAAAGCTTCCTGTAGTTTTTCATAATCACTAATTGATTGCTTTACATCAACATAGACTTTATTAATCTGTTGTATTACGGCCATTGCATTAGTATCACCTTGACCAACTAATGCACCCTCAGTCACTAAGATTTCACCAATCGTTCCCGAGATAGGGGCTGTAACAGTCGCATATTTAAGATTAAGTTGTTGTCTGCTTAACATGGCTTGCATTTGCGCCACATCGGCTTTTGCTTTTTGATAATCTGCTTCGGTATTGTTGTATTCCTGCTGACTAACCGCATTTACTTTTACTAATTCAGTGTAGCGTTTTAACAGCACCTGCAAACGTGTCACCTCAGCTTGTGCACGGTTTAAAGTGGCTTGATTGCTTTTTACATCTGCCTGAAATATTTCAGAATTCAATTTAAAAAGCGGTTGACCTGCTTGCACATAAGAGCCTTGCTTAAAAAGTACTTTATCAACAATTCCACCTACTTGCGGGCGAATTTCAGCAATACGGTAAGCGACAACACGGCCTGGAAGATTTTCAATTAAATTCATGGAATGCGGTAATACCGTGATGGTACTGACAACCGCTGGTGGCATTTCTGTTGGGGACTGTTCAGCATCTTTGGCTTGTGTACAGCCGATTAAAAGTACAGTTGTAATAAGTATTGAACCTATTAAATGATAATGTGTTGACATGCTTTTTCAGAGGGGGGGTTTTAGATACTACTATTTTGAAATAGCAGTGTTTATGAATTGCTGATGTTGTGTGGAGATTGTGTGGAGATTGTGTGGAGAGATTAAAAGATTTATTTTTTAATGACACGCTTAAACAGCGTGGCTTGTAAATTAGTATAAATAATTTTGTTGTTCTACAATTTTGATCGTATCTTAGTTTTTTCTCATAGTTCATGAACTTTAAAATTCTAAACCAAGACTAATATTTATATAAGCAATTGAAAATACAATACATAGTTTCTTTATACACTTATGAAGTGAACTTTAGGTGAACATAAGTTAAATAGAAATTTTTAATTAGTTCAGCACAAACGTACAATCTTTAAGGCCTATAACTCGATACCGTTCTCTCTTTGATGTTTATTGCTATCTAATTGAGTGAACTCTGTGGAAATATTTCTTTATACATTAAGCGTTATGTATAGCCCAGGCCCTGTAAATTTTATGGGGCTAAATTCTGGCCTTACAGGTCAATTAAAAAAGACTATAGGATTTTACCTAGGCATTGGTTTCGCCATGTTGATCTTATTCGTATTGTTTGGCTATATAGGTGAAGCTGTTATTCCACATGGATTGATTCATTATATTGCTTTAGCGGGTGCAATTTATACATTCTACTTGGCTATAAAAATGATTAGGGCGAATGTAGAAACAACTCAACAGCAAGAAAGCCATCTAACATTCTTAAATGGCTTATTTATTCAGTTATTAAATCCAAAAGCCATTCTCGTCATTCTACCTGTTACGACAATTATGTACCCTGCAGCCAAAATCACAGGAATCATGATCTTGATAGTTTCTTTACTGATTTCACTTGGTGCTGTTGGCGCACCATTCACCTATGCTCTGGTTGGAAAATTATTAGGCAACAAAATTGCTAATCCTATCTGGTTTAATCGGCTAAATAAGCTGATGGGTATACTCTTGATTTTATCAGGGCTTTTTATGTTCAAAGATTTTCTTAATGGAATAAATCTGCTGTAGGACAAATTAGCCGTTCAAATCGAACGGCTATCTTTTAATATTTATCATTTTCCATTGAGTGGGAGTTAAACCAAATGTTTTTATAAAATGTCTGGTCATATGACTCTGATCAAAAAAGCCTGCATTTAAAGCAGCATTAACAATAGACTCCCCTTGAGCAAGGTAGAACTTAACTGTTTCTAAGCGACGCATGATCATATAACGGTGTGGGCTAGTTCCAAATAATAATCGGAAATCACGAGAAAGGCTCCAGCGGTCACGATCAGCATGTTTCTCTAAATCTGACAAACTTAAGTTTTCATGTGGATACGCCAAAATACACTCACGCGCTCTCTCTGCTGCCTTGTAGTCAAATTTTTTGTTTTGGTTAGATGAAGTATCTGAAATTTCACACAGTGTAGTTGCCAAATCAAATAGAGCATCTTCCGGCACTGTTGCAAATAGGCTGACATGATAAGCTAAATATCTTATTTATTTCGAGATACAGCAGATGAATCCCTTCCACGGTCGGCACTTTCAAGGTGAAATCATTCTTTGGGCTGTTCGTTGGTATT
>NZ_VPBO01000047.1:0-8798 GCF_013418655.1 Acinetobacter sp. YH12128
AAGCTGAAGCGCATGTACGTATGGCATTGCGTCCTTTGTTGGGGCTAATGGCTGAAAAGCTCTATCCAGAAAATGGCAAAATTCAAGAGGCCGATCTTCGCCGTATGTCTTTGCATCTGAATGCACAGATTGCAGGGGATTTAGAAAAGTTTCTGACTGAAACACAGGCCAAACTTCCCGCATTATTAAGTGGCGCAACAACTTTAGGCACGTCTATTCTAAATACTTTTGCAGCGCCGATTCAGTCAGGACTGGTTTCACCCACTATTAGTTTTGGTGCAACTGCGGAAAAGCGTGATCCGACAGAACAATTTAGCAATTGGGCAAAACCGCTGATTGATTTAAGTAAAACTAGCGCACTTGCCAATATGCTGCCTAAAATAAGGAAAGAACAAACAGGCACGCTGCTACAAACTCAAGCAACTCAGGCATTGAGTTCATTTCCAAATGAAATTCAACGTCAAGCTAACGCAGGTCTAAAATACAGTTTGGCATGGCTAATTCAAGAAACCTTAAAAGCCATTAAAACGCAAGGTAACAAAGCCAATGCCAGTGTGCCGATTAATCAAACTGGGGAACATGAGCAGCACACCACAGGGGATACTTTAGAGTTTGTGACGCTGCAGGCCGATGCACTGAATAATCCGCCTTGCCAAGGGGCTGACTCGCAGTCTAAGCACAGTATCAGCTATTCTATCGGTGCTGAACGGGTCAATCATACCGATTTTTATTTACCTAAAGTGGGTTTCAGCTTTAGCCGTCAATATAACTCGCAAATGCATGAGTTTGACCAAAGCCTCATGGGTGCGCGTTGGATGATGCCTTTTTCGAATGTCATTTGCCAAAATAAAAACGGCTATTTGTTTATAGACAGCAATGGCCGCAAGCATCAGCTGCCTGCATCAATTGTGTATGAGGCTTATACGGTGCCTTATGAAGGCTTTAGTATAGAACCATTAGAAAATGAAGACTTGCTGCTGAATTTTGGTTCAGCGTGGAGTTTTCATTTCCATAGCTTTAATGGCGGAAAACACTATCAGTTGATTCAGCAATTTAATGAAGAAACAGATGAAAAAGTTGCTTTAAGTTATATTTTGTTTGAGCAGCAGGCTTATCTACAAGGTATTGATTTTCAATTGAAACGAGGCAAGCATCAGCTCAAGTTTGCCTTTAATGATCAAGTAAAAGTTATCGCTGCTTTTGTGGATGAACAGGCAGAGCCAGTTTCACGCTATGAATATGATACGCAAGGTAATTTAATTCAGGCAGTGGATCAAAATGGCCATGTACGCAGCTATGAATATAATGATGCGCATCAGCTGAACGGTTATACCGACCGTACTGGTCGTGGGCAAAATATCCGTTATGAATCAAAAGAGGCGAATGCCAAAGCCATCGCAGAATGGGCAGATGATGGTAGTTTTAAAACACGTTTGGAGTGGCACCCGAGACTGCGCCAAGTTGCTGTGTACGATGCTTATGATGTGCCAACCTATTACTATTTTGACTTAGATGGTTTTACCTATCGCATACGCTTAGCCGATGGCCGTGAAAAATGGCTATCGCGTGACAGTCAAAAACGTATTACCCGTCAAATTGATTTTGCAGGCCTAGAAACCGAACAAGTTTATAACGAGCAAGATCAGCTGATTAAAATTGTACAGCCGAATGGAGGCATCATCCGTTTTGCCTATGATGAAGCAGGAAATTTGACGGAAACTAAAGATCCAGAAGGTCATATTTGGAAAAAAGAATACGATGCAGACGGTAATGTAACGAAGGAAATTAATCCTTTAGGTTATAGCACGCAATATAAATACAACAACGATAATCAAGTTGTAGAAATCATTGATGCCAAAAGCGGCGCTAAAAAAATTCAATACAATGATTTGGGGCAAATGACCGCATATAGCGATTGTTCAGGTAAAGAGAGCGCATGGGAATACGATGAAGAAGGCGCACTGACGGCCCAGCAGTCTGCTGATGCACAGCAAGTCAAATATATCTACAGCACAGATGGCAAAGACAAAGGCCAGCTTAAAGCAATTGTCTACCCTGATGGTTTAAAAGAACAATTTGAGCATGATGAAGAAGGGCGCTTGCTCAAGCATACGGATACCAAAGGTTTAAGCACGCAGTACCGTTATAACGCTGCGGGTTTGCTCGAACAGCGTATAGATGCGAACCGTCATCAAATTGGCTACCAATGGGATCAGCAAGGCCGTATTCAAAAGCTGATCAATCAAAACCATGCAGAATATTTATTTGAATATAACCGTTATGGTCAATTGGCACGTGAACAGGCTTTCGATGGCGAAGAAAAATATTATAGCTACAATGAAAACGGTCAGCTGTTCCAAATCCGTCAGCCAAATGTGTTTACTCAATTTGCATATTTTGCTGATGGCGCAATCGCTTCAAAAACTTATACCCATGTACAAACTCGTGTAAGTCAAACAGAAGAATTTGAATACAACCTGAATCATCAGTTGAGTAAGGCGACGAATAAAGACAGTCAAATCGATTTTTATCGCAACGCGCTTGGCCAATTGGTCCGTGAGCATCAGCATTATAAAGTGCCGCATTTAACTCCGCTGACGGCTGTGCTGCGTTATGAATATGATGTGCTGGGAAATTTAACTCAAACGATTCGCCCTGATGGACAGGTTCAAAGCAATTTGAGTTATGGTTCAGGTCATATCTATGGAATCGCATTTAATAAACAAGATATGGCGGCGTTTCAACGTGATGACTTGCACCGCGAAACCACTCGTATGCTGGCGAATGGCTTAATTCAGACTAAAAATTATAATGATGTAGGTTTACTCACTTCGCAAATCATTCGACCAGAACAGGAAACCGTCGGTCGCACACAGCATCAAGCAGAACGACATTATCAATATGATCAAAATTATTTGCTCACCCAAGTAAATGACAGCCGATTAGGTAAGCTGACGTATCAGTATGATGCCATTGGCCGTTTAACACAGAGTAAAAGCCTACATCAAACAGAAAACTTTGCTTTTGACCCTGCGGGGAATTTAATTGACCCGATTGCCACGCAAGCATCTCAAGTGAAAAGTAATTTGATCGCTCAATATAAGGGTAAAAACTATAAATACGATGCACAAGGTAACGTGATTGAAAGCAGCCATGCAGGCAAAGCATTAAAACTGACGTGGGATAACCTGAACCGTTTGATTCGCAGTGATCATAATGGTCAAGTGACTGAATATGGTTATGATGTATTTGGACGGCGTTTATATAAGAAAAATCAAAATGCGCAAACCCTGACCTTATTCGGCTGGGACGGTGACTTGATGATTTGGGAGTCACAGCAATCTAATAATGCTGATGAAAACTATACTAAGCATTATGTCTATGAAGCAAAAAGTTTTGTACCATTACTCCAAACAGGCTATACAGGATTTATCAAACTGATTGAGACCCCAGACTATTCAAAATTCCAACGTGAACCTTACTCAATTTATAAAGACCCTGTATGGAAAACAGAAACGAGAAAGAACAAAGCAGAGCTAGAACGCGTTGCTTTTTATCACTGTGACCAAGTGGGAACACCGCAAACCTTAAGTAATGAACGTGGTGAATGTGTCTGGGAGATCGTGCAGGATACGTGGGGCAATACGCAGCAAATCAGAGCCAGTGACAATTTGTTAGAACAAAGTAATATCCGTTTTCAGGGGCAATACTATGATGTTGAGACAGGCTTGCACTATAACCGTTATCGTTATTACGAGCCGTACAGTGGACGTTATGTGAGTAAAGACCCGATTGGGTTGATGGGGGGCTTAAATAATTCAGCTTATGTCAGTGATCCGAATCAGTGGGTGGATCCTATGGGACTAATTGTACATATTGTTTTTAACAAATCGAATGGAACAATTAAAGGTTCTGATTTAGATTCAAAAGAAACAATAGGTATAAATGGCGTTTTCACAGGTGGATATGCAAGTGTAGATCATATGACTCAACAAGTAACTAATTTATCACTAGATGAGTCGCAAGCTATTCCAAGAGGGAGATATTGGATAATCCCACATGAGGGTGAAGGTAAAGAGCATTGGTACAAGCTTTATGCAGTCGATATGCATACAGATGATTTTACTTATGATTTTAATAACAAGAAAATGAGAGGCTATTTTAGACTTCATCCAGGAACTTATAGTACAGGCTGTGTGACTATTCCCTCTTCAATGGGAGCAAAAAATGGAAATGTGAAGTGGGATAAATTATCTAGTTTTATACAAAAAACGAACAAGCATAAAGCGCTTGTTTTTAAAGGAGGGGATTTAGAAAGCAAAAGGAAATTTGGACACAAGCCAGATTTTGTTGACCTTTATGGAATATTGGATGTTGAGTAATGAAAAAATTTTTTATAACTGTTATTTTTTGCTGCACTATTTTATTTATATATTTAATTGGTAGTGGGTATTTTATCGATAAAGAGTGTGAAATTTCTATTGAAAAGTTCAAAGTTCAAAGTAAAATATTGAATATTAGTGAAAAATCAATAAAAGTGTTTGAAGATACAGGGTATAATTTTGTATGTGAAGATTCTGATGATTTTATGTATAAAATTAATAGACTACCGTATAAAGTAGATGATGAAACATTTACTGAATTAATAGCAGTGGTTGTAATGAATTTTTATTATAATAGACCTGAATTTTCAATTATTCTTGATAATTTAAGTACAGTGCAAAAGTCAGAAGTTGAAAAAAAAATAGAAGAATTTATGAAAAATAGCACTTATATGAAAACCAAAAGTTTGGAAGATCTAGAGAAACTAAGCTACATAAAAGCTATTTTACAAGGTAATTAGTAAGTAATGACTTTGTTGCACAAAGATTTAAAAAGTAAAACTCCCTTAAGCAACTCAAATTTAAGTGACAACTCGGGTATGTGATCTGCCTAAGTCTGTAAATTTATTTAAAATGGCTATACGGGCATGTACTTCATTGACTTGGCTTTGAAAGTTCTTAGCACTGAGTTTATCGCCTAATAATTTAATGCAGTACATCTTAGTTTCAACCAAACTTCGCCGATGATAGCCTGACCATTTTTTCCAAAGCGATCTACCTAGCTGTTTGACTGTTTTTAATAACTCGTTCCGCGCTACTGACTTCGCTTGCTGATCTTTCCACGGCTTTGCATTCTTCCTAGGTGGAATGATCGCATGTGCATCTCGATCTAAAATGTGAACCGTACCGGGTTTGTCGGAGACTTTTTTATTTAAGTTAGGCCACCTGACCTAACGGATTAATTTTATCATAGTACATTGCTTCAAAATCAAAAGGTGGCACATAACCTAGTGCACTATGTACACGCTCTTTATTGAACCAATCTACCCAATTTAATGTCGCAAGTTGTACATCCGCTAAACCTTGCCAATCTGCTTTTAAATATTCAATCACCTCTGTTTTGTATAAGCCATTCACTGTTTCAGCCAAAGCATTATCGTATGAATCACCGGTCGTACCGACTGATGCTCGTAAATTTGCTGCTTCTAAACGATTGGTATAACGAATGGAAAGATATTGCACACCTCTGTCACTATGATGAATCACGTTCTTTGGCATGCCTCGATCATGCAATGCTTGCTCCAGTGCATCGAGCACCATGTCTGTATTCATCCGTGTTGATACTTTCCATCCAACAATTGCTCGCGAGAACACATCAATAATAAAGGCGGTATAGACCCAGCCTGAATTTGTTTGAATATACGTAAAGTCAGCGACCCACAGCTGGTCAGGGTGATCAGCACTAAAATTGCGTTTCACCAAGTCATCTGCTCGTTTTTGATCATCTCGGCTATGGGTAGTTTGTTTATTCTTACCTCGCCAAACACCTTGTATACCTAGCTTTTGCATCAATCGAGCAACTGTACAGCGTGCAATAATATAGCCTTCACGTTTCAGTTTTTGCCAAACTTTACGTACACCATATCGACCTGAACTTTCCTTCCAAATTCGTTTAATTTGTTCAGCATGATGCAAGTCATGTAGATCTCGCTTTGCTCGATGTTCTGGGTTTTCGCAGAGATCTAGAGTCCGGTAATAGGTTGAGGGTGCGATCGGTAAAATTCTACAAATCGCCTCGACTCCGTACAGCTCTTTATTATTATGGATAAAATCCACCATTATTTGTGTGGGCGGTCGAGTTCCGCCTGGGCGAAAAAAGCGGCTGCTTTACGTAGAATCTCATTGGCGCGTTGCAGTTCTTTATTTTCGCGTTCGAGTTGTTTGATACGTTCTTGGTCTGAAAGCTGCTGTACTTTAACTGGATTTAGTTTATCTAAATATTTTTGATACCAAACACGTAGTGTTTCAGGAGTACAACCTATCTTGGGAGCAATAGCGGTGATCGCAGCCCAATTCGATGGATAATCTTTTTCAGATTCAATCAATAATTGAACCGCTCTTTCTCTGATTTCAGGGGCATATTTTAATTTTGTCATCGGGATAGTCTCTCAGAATATTGACTCTCCGACAAACCCGGTACGGTTCAATGACTTGTCTGCATTGAAAGCAGCCCTGCAGGTAAAACTTTAAAGCTGACATGGGATAACTTAAACCGCCTGATTCAAAGTGACCACAATGGTCAAATCACAAGCTATGGTTATGATGTGTTTGGAAGACGTTTATTTAAGATTAACAAACCAGAATACAGCTTAACTTTATTTGGTTGGGATGGTGATTTAATGATCTGGGAGTCGCAACAGTCAAACAAAGATCAAGACAATTCTCAGCATGATAAAAACTACACCAAACATTATGTTTATGAGCCGAATAGCTTTGTACCGCTGCTGCAAACAGGTTACGCAGGGTTTATTAAACTAATTGAAACACCCGACTACTCAAAGTTTAAAACAGAACCTTATTCAATCTATAAAGACCCGATATGGAAAAACGAAACGAGAAAGAACAGAGCTGAATTAGAGCGAGTAGCGTTTTATCACTGCAACCAAGTGGGGACGCCACAAACTTTGAGTAACGAGCTGGGCGAATGTATTTGGGAAATCAAACAAAATACATGGGGTAGTGCTTTAGAGATTAATACTAGTGATAATTTATTAGAGCAAATCAATATCCGTTTCCAAGGTCAATATTATGACCATGAAACTGGATTGCATTATAACCGATATCGTTATTATGAGCCACATAGTGCAAGGTATGTGAGTAAAGATCCGATTGGGTTGTTTGGTGGGTTAAATAATTCAATTTATGTGAGCGATCCGAATCAATGGGTCGATTCGATGGGGTTGATGGCACAAGGGGAAAGGGAAAAAGTTGCTGCGAATAATGCGTTAGTTGAAAAGCATGCAGCTGAAAGATTCGCTCAACAAAAAGCTGCTTGGCAAGTTTCAAAAATAAAAGATGCAAGATCCAAACAACAAAATAGACCAAGTACTGGAATATTGGGTGCATTATTGCCAGGAACTATGTCAAGTGTTGCGAAAAATAAGCAAGATGCAAATGTTTTAAGAAATCAGCAAGGAATGAGAAATGTAGGTACAGTTGGAGCTGCCGCCGCTACTTTACCATATGGAGTTACAGTAATTAGTGGCGGTTTTGGAGCAGGTGCAAAGGCACCAATAATGGGTGCTGTTGGTTCTGCTGCAGTAGACGGTGGTTTTCAAACATTTGATAGTGTTAGATGTAAATGCAATGCCTATAATTATAAGCGAACTCTTGGTGTAGCTGGTGTGGGAGCATTAGCAGGAGGAGTTGGCGCAAATCTTGCAAAAGCAAATGGAGTAGAATATGTTACAGCTATGAATTTCTATAAAAATACTACAAATACTATTGGAAAAAGAATATTTTATGGTCAAACAGCAGTAAAATCTATTACAACAAAGCCTATTAAAGAGAATCCGAGTCTAAAGTTAGATGAACCACAGTACAGTAAATAATAAAGGAAGTACTTTTATATGTTCAATATAATTATTGAAATTGTGTTAGGTACATTTATATCTAATCTGAAAGCAGATAATCATCCCTATTTGTTTTGTTTTATAAAGGGGGTTTTACTGGGGTTGACAGGATTTTTTTTAGCCGTTATTTATAATTATTTTAATGATGATTATATAATGCCTTTTAATGATCTAATGTTTTTCTTTTTAATAACTCAAACGATAGGTATTGTAGTTTCAGTAATTTTTCTTATAATTGAATATTTGTTTCCAGATAAAAAAAACGAAGACTTTTAAAATATTTTAGGTGTAGGTGTTTGAAAAATATGTGTATTAAATTTACCAAAAAAATGTGATTGAAACCAGCCAAATAAGCAGAAACCTTAATCGCTTAATCCAAAGTGATCACAATAGTCAAATCACCATTTATGGTTATGATATATTTGGAAGACGAATATCTGAACAAAGTCAAATAGTTAATCAAAATTAAGTGGAACACAGCCTGACATTATTTGGTTGGGATAGTGATTTGACGATTTTCGAGTCGCAACATTACACTCAAAGCAATAATAAAATACAAGAGAACTTACAGCATACAAGTTACACCAAGCATTATTTTTTGAACCAAATAGTTTTACCATTTTTTCAAACAGGCTATGCAGGTTTTATTAAGTAGATTGAAACCTCAGACTATTCACGTTTCCAAACAGAACCTTATTCAATTTTATAAAGACCCGATAAGTTGACAAAAATAACTAATCATGCGAAAAAGTTTTTTTAGTTAACAGATGTTCACCCATGCCTCGAATTGTTTCTGTACCACTTAGTTTAGAACAGCGAGAACGACTCATTTTTCTGGCCAAGC
>NZ_VPBO01000048.1:0-8793 GCF_013418655.1 Acinetobacter sp. YH12128
GATCAGGCGAGGCTTTAGGAGAAGCTGCAACTTCTCCAAAAAGCTTGAAAATCATTACAAAGCCTTTGATTTAGCGTTCTTTTATATCAATAATGGATTCGTTTAATGCCAGCATACTTTTTGAAACACCACCAAAATCTCATATACGAAATTCGGGTGTTAGAACCCATTCAAAGTGTACTCATCAGTACACTTTGAAATTTTGATATAAAAAATTTAACATAAAATCTCATATACGAAATTCGGGTGTTAGAACCCATTCAAAGTGTACTCATCAGTACACTTTGAAATTTTGATATAAAAAATTTAACATAAAATCTCTTATACGAAATTTGCATGTTAGAACCTATTCAAAGTCCGTATTTAATAGCTTCTCTTAGCGGATTTACTCATTTTCAAGCACTTGTAAGTAAAGCTCATCCGCTTTTTGAGCAATGGCTTTGCCATTCTCACGCATTTCTAATTCTTTAGCTACATAGGCTTGAATCGGTATGTTGTAATAGCCACCACCATAGTAGTCTTTAATGAGTTTCAAAGGCACTTCCACACCATATTCATCAAAAAGATTACGTCTGTAATTATATTCATGGATCGTATCCGCATAGGTCGGCAATCGGGGTAGATAGGTCAAGTGTGGTGTAGCAATTTCCATCTGCATCCATGTTTTCTGCTTCTTAGACCTGTACTTTAAAAAACGCTGTGCAAAATGGATAATCTGCCCTGCTTGGGAACGGCTTGCTTTGAAAACAGACCATGTTTCAACCATCAGGAATAGATTTTTAATGTCGGCTCGGTTCTTCTCTGCTAGAGAACTATTTTTTTGACTAGCCAATTTATTAATAGAATCAGTAAATTTAGTTTTAATTTTTTCAATACTTTGCTTTGTATATCGCCAAGTCCACGTATAAGCCCTTACTCTGTCTTTGTAGTCTTTTTCATCACCCAAGATGAGCTGTTTATAAGTCTTATGCGTATCTCTAAAAAGCTCCATAGTCACCAGGGCAGTAGGTTTGACAGCAATTGGATTTTTTAAGACAAATTGTTTTGGCTCATTATCTTTGAAGTAGTCTGCAATCAAGGTCTTTTCTGCTGAGATCGAATCAAGATCCCACTTAAAGCCTTTGTACTTCTCTTTAAGAGTCTGAATCTTCAAACGCTCCGACTCTTTGGCAAGTTTATTAATCTCAATACCGTTGAAAGTATTGAAATCTCTACTTGTAGGCGTAGTGAATAAGCAATACAGAAACCATTTATTTTCATTAAAGACATCTCTTTGCACGATCATCGTGCAAATAGGATGACCCTTTTCTAGGCGGTAAGAACGCTGTCTTGGTGAAATACCCAACTCATAACGCTCTGTCATCTTATCCAAAACGGATTCAATGGATTTCTTAGAACTGTCGTACTCAAAGCTGAAATAAAAATATGCGCCATTGGCAACATGGTCAGCGAGCCGTTGCATTGTAAATTTTGTGTGTGGACTAAAAATTATCATCCAAAATATTTCCAATCATTGTTATCAAGGGTTAATTCACAAAATACGCTGTTTTTTGATCAAAAACTAGCATTGTAATCGAGTAAAAGGATTTTTGGTTTTAAGCTGTTTTTTGCTTTTTCCATAGCGAAGCTATGGTGAACTTGCGAAGCAAGTTTTAAGGACTTCTAGACGGTGTTTGTAAGAGGGTAATAAGTAGTTCCATGCGAACGCACCTAGACAGCATATTTTTTGTGCATTATGATTTTCTCATCAGTTGTGAAGTGTGTCTGACCAACGCACCTAAAAGACCTAACCGTTTTTTAGTGTGCCGTTAGGCACACTAAAAATTTTGATTTTCAACAGCTCACAGTGGAAAGGTTGACAGCCTGAAAACTGCTTGACGAAGCGGACTGCTGCGGAAACGTAGCTCGGTACGCTTTGATGAGGGCTGATGAGGGGTGGCTTTTGCCTACCCTCAAATTCTACTCAATCCACTTCATTGTTGGTTCTTGAAGTTGGGCGACAAGGAAACGGAATCACCGAAAGGTGGCGAATGGGTTAAACCCCATTCTAGGCTGAAAGGGCTGAAATCCTGCTTTTGAAGAAATAGTGAGTGAAATCCATAGATGGAGAGTAGCGTTAATAACTACCGTTCTTCGCTGAATCTTTATGGTTTGGCGAGGTGCGTGGCACACACGATGGCTTCTGCGGTATTCGAGAGGGTACAGGCGATCAAGGTGAAAGCTGGCGAGAGTGGCACTTTTGGGTCAGGTGGTGAATTTGTCGTGATGACATTCCATTTTGGCTCGAAAGGTCGATGTATAGCTTAAACGTGTTAAAGGTGGGGAGAGATCCTCATCGACTGTGCTAAGTAAGTGTTCTACCCATGATGATATTTTTTAAGCTGCGGAATCGGTATTTTGGAACTGCGTACCGAAAAGCAAGGAAAAAGCTTAGAAACTTAGTGGATGAACGTACTGCTTGTTAAGACTTCAATTGATAACTTGGGACGCACTTTTATGTCATTAGGTTTTGTCACCTAAGTTTTTGAATAACTAAATTTTTAGTTATCGACATAGATGTGTTGGAGCGATCTTTAGTAGCGCATATAAGGCAGATTTTTGCCGAAGTTGTACTGTAATAATTCTGAATAAGTTGTTGTTTTTATTTGTAAAATAGATAGTAATCTATAATTACAGGTAAAATTGATAATCAATAAGAATTTTCTTTTGAGTTGTTTTATCAAAAGTTGGTTAAAAAACCATAGCTACCGTTGTCAGAAATGACTTGTTAAGGGAATCGTGGTTTTGCGAAAGAGTGATGTTGAGGCTATAGGGGACTGTAGTTGAGTGTGTTACTTCCTGCATGGTCATAGTGCTTGAAGGCTGTGGATTTAAAGCCACAGGAGAGTCAAAAAGGTTAAATGGGGATTGGTCTCCCCTGCTGTTCGAGTTGGTCGCTCGAACTAAACTAAACTTCTGAAGACATAGTTTTTCGAGGTTGTTATCCACCATAGGATAAATATTTTCTGATTTTATGAATAAAATTAGCGTTTTAAAGTTTGGTGTTGGTTGGTTGGCAATCGGCACTTCGACAAAATTTTACGGTGCATACGTTATAAGCATTTTTTAGACCCCCTCGGATATTCTTGCCAACAGAATATCGAAACGAGGTGGGTTGTCTAAATGCTCACCATTTGCGTTTTAAGGCACTTTAAACTAAAACCTATAGGTAGAATAGGAATGACCAATAAAACGCCAAATACAGCAAACCATGCGCTATAAATTCACATCTCTTGGTGTATCTTGCTCTCGATCTGTCATAAAATCTTCTAACCCTGTTGGGTCATCATGGTTTTTAAAGAACTCCTCCCAAGTTACTTCACAAAAGACACCATCTTCATTGGCTCTAAACCATCGTGGTTTGTTGAAGTTCTTCATCGAGAGAGAAACCAAATCTTCATCTTTTTTATCTTTGCTCATCTCAGATCCTCTTTAGCGAGTGTCTACGAGCGACACAACGAAAATTTGCGCCTAGACTCCCTGAAAAACTGCTTTTTAAAATATTTGCTTCAACAAATTGAAAGTAGATCACATGCTGATCTTTGCACCTAGACCGAGCGAAGCGAGCATAAAAAACTTATGAGCGAAGCGAATTCCGAGTTGCTTTTGCCTTTTCTTAAAGTAACAAGAATATTAACTAAAAATTGCCCCACGAATCGAGCGAAAGCGAGATTCAATAGAGTTTGAGCGTAGCGAAAACCAAGGGCAATTTTTCATTTATTTTTTCATTTACTAATTTTAAAAGCTTTATTAAAAGCTTTTAATAGCTTTTAAAAAGCTTTTAAAAAGCTTTACGGCCAGTCTCAATGTATTGCTATATCAGTGTTTCAGACACTAAAGTGGGGGCGAAATGTTAGGTTTTTGACTTTAAGTGGGGGCGAAATGTTAGGTTTTTGACTTTAAGTGGGGGCGAAATGTTAGGTTAGTGGGGGCGAAATGTTAGGTTAGTGGGGGCGAAATGTTAGGTTAGTGGGGGCGAAATGTTAGGTTAGTGGGGGCGAAATGTTAGGTGGTAATCAAGATATGCTTGACTTAATAAGTGGGGGTAAGTAGCATTGAAAATACCACCACATAATAGAAGAATAGTGATTTTAGATGGCTGTATCATTAAAGAAAATTAAAAATTTTGAGGAACATGACAAATCTCTTTTTCCTCTTTCAGCACCTGCCAAACGTTATCCAAAAGACTATGCTGTCTTTCAAAATATTTTCTGGCAATTGAAGCATGAGAAATCACCAAAAGACGATATTCTAAAATTGCTATTCTTTTTTAGCCCTAAAGTTCGGCTAGCATCAGATCCCAATGAAACAACAGAATTCACTGTAACAGCTAAAGAATATGCTGAATTGACGGGCTTAAAGCCAAGCAGTGCTTATGTAGCCTTAAACCGAGTAGTAGATGCTCTCTACGACCACAGTGTAGTTTTTTATCATCCTGGAAAAGATCGAGATATTCGAACAAGACTCATTAGTACATGCTCATACAAGGATGGATGTTTTTATATTTCTTTCACGCATTTTGCCCTATACATTATGTATGTTTTTAATAAACAAAATTCGTATACAAAATTTAAAGTTAAATCGGCTGTTGCCTTACATGGTCACGGTTTAAAACTTTACCCATTCTTGGTACAAAATGAATTTCGGTCTAATTTCGATGTATCCATCAAAGAATTAAAAAGTGCTTTAGGTCTGGCAGAAAATTCATACCCAGAATATAGAGATTTCAAAAGTACTATTCTTAAACCCCACATTGATGACATTAACTCTAAAACAGAACTTACTATTGAGTTTAAAGCAGTCAAGAAAGAAGGACGCAAAGCTAGTCATGTTAATTTTATAGTTAGAAAAAAGAAAACTATTGGAGCTAATCAACAAAGTGAAACTGGTAGTAACCAAGAGCAAAATAAAATAACTGCAAAAATGGTTTATTTAACGATAATTCAAAGTGAAGAATTGAGCTTGAGATTCAAAGAATCTGGTGAGACTACAGACGAATTAGTAGAAAGAATAAAAATTGATTTTAAAAATAACGAAGGTAATAGATGGATTGAAAAACTAGCAGAATTCAATATCGACTTTACTATTGAACAAAAAGTTTGAAAAATTGCTGCTATACCTAGAAAAGTACGATTTAATTCAAAATAAGATATATGTTCAGCTAAGATGTTCAGATGAACATGCTTAAACACGCGCTGAGGGATTACATTGAACAAAACAAAATTTAGCATAATGGACGCAAGTAAAGCTTTTAAAAAATCAAGAACAACAATCTATGAATCTATAAAAAGTGGTGAATTATCAAGAGATCATGATGGACTTATAGACTTATCGGAACTTATCAGAGTTTATGGCAATCCAGTCAGTGTTCAGTCCAGTACACGTACTGAACAAGTCCAGAAGGATGTACAGGTACACGTTCAGTCTGAAATTGAAAATGTATTAAAAGATCAAATTTCTTTACTCAAAAATCAGTTAGATTTAGCAAATCAAAGAGAAAAGTCTTTGATGCAACATATTGAAGATCTCACTCATAGAATTGAGTTTAAAGGCACGTTAGAACAGCCAAAACAAGAAAATACTAGTAAGCTAAATGAATCTACTAATCTAAATATAGCAACAGATCCTCGGCCAGAGATTGAGTCGAACTATGACGCATTGACTACTTTTGGGGAAGACAACAAGCGTATACCTATTCCTGAACACGTTGAACCGGAACCTAAAAAAAGGGGATTATTGGGCCGTTTAGCTCGGGCAGTTTTTACAGATGAGTAAGGTTTTATTGTTATTTTTAGCTAAACAAAAGTGTGGAACATTGCTTACTTATTAAGCGTGGAACGTGAAAAGTCATAAAAAAAGCCCAATCGGGTGTGATTGGGCTTTTCAATACGAAATAAACTATTGAATTAAAACAAATAATTTAGAGCATTTCGTATAAGGTGTATTATGTTAATTTTAGAAAATCTTAAGATAATTATTAATGAGTGGCTTAATGAATAAAGAAATTTCTGTATTACTGCATGACGTTCCTACTCATGCAGATTACGCATGTGATGCAACAGATTTAGATCCAGAAGATATTCCTGAAGATCGTATAGAACAAGTCATAAATTTATTAAATTCTTCTGATGAAAATATTGTATTTGAGGCAGCAAAACTTCTGACTAATTGGGGACAATCCTCTGGTTTTGATGCATTAGTAAATTTATTAAATGAAAATAAATTAGTTGGTTATATAGATCATCGTTTACATGGTTATGATGATACACTTCAGCATGTACTTAGAGCTTTTGTTCGTTATTGGGCATTCCAAGCTGATCTAGGATTTGGTGAACAGGCTAGAATAAAAATATTTCATCCTATACAAAAGATTATAGAAATATCTAATACAGAACCATTTGATATTAGTCGCTTATTTTGGTTAATTGATGATGAAAAATACGATGAATATATTCCTTTAATTAAAAACCATTTAATCCAAATAATAGATCATCCTGAATTACAATTTTGGAAAATCCATGATGCTATTGAACTGATGCTGAAATTAGAGCCTGAGTTTGTTCATAATTTATTAGAAGAAAAAGGCAAAACATTGGAAGACTTTAAAATTAACACTTTATAAAGTTATACATTTAACATAATGGTGGTTATACGAAGTACACTTGTATATTAATATAAATATCAGATACTTATTCAAACCATAAAAATCTAAAAACCATAAAAAAGCCGATTTTGAAACAAGTCGGCTTTTTTATGAGCAGTTTTGATACTTTCTGCCAATAAAATCGGTAAAAAAATTGACAATATAATTTATACAAATTATATTATTTATATAAATTTGATTATTTGGATAATTTAGCTATGAATGAACAACAAATATATGACCGCATCCGATTGGCTATGAATGAAGCACCTCGAAACAGGCAAACTGCTGAATTACATTTACAGATGATTAAATATGCAGATGAATTAAAAAGTATAACTTCTAAAGAGTTTTGTGAGGGAGTGGGTCTACCACTTAGTTACGGTACCGAATTTAGTAAAATGCGAAATATTACAGAGCGTTTAAAATTGGCTGGACTTAAGGTAAATATGATTTAAAAGTTAAAAAGGCTTAGTCATGACTAAGCCTTTTTAATTTCATATAACGCCCATTATGTTAAATGGGAAATAAACATAAGTGAGATACAGACATTTTTTCTTTATACTGAAGTAATTTTTTGATTCGAATAAGATTTCTATTATGACTGAGGGAAAGGCTTTACTGTTACAGGCAAAAGTTACTGATAAAGATTTAGATACTTTCGAGAACAAACTCTTAAATTTGTGCCAACAATATTTTTTAGATCCATTAAAGTCAGATCTTTTAATACCTAGCCGTTTAAAAGACATTATAAAAAAATATGAAGAAAAACAAAGCCTAAGTAAATTTGAAGAAGTATATATTCATGAGTATATGCTCAGATCTTTAAGCGGTTTCCTGCCAGACTTTCAGAAAAAAATTAGACATAAAGTTGAATTAGAAAGAGTAGCTGAGGAAAAAATTCGTCAGGAGAAGTTGAGACTGGAAGCTATTGAAAAACAAAAGTTGCTTGAGTCAGATCCTGTTTATATTGCAAAGCAAAAAGAAAAAGCATTACTAAAAAAATACGACATTAATGAATATCTATCAGGGGCATCACCTACAGAGCTTTCTGAAATTTTGAATAAGCTAGAAAATGAAACAAGACTTTCTCAAGATGAGGCTGTTTGGTTAAATACAATAGGTAAAAAATTCTTTACTGCCAAAGTTCGTCATAAATTTCATCGATTAGAAGCTAATTATTATTTGCAGGAATATGCAAAGAACACTAAGAACATTTGGAATGCTATTAATGCTAGCAGTCAATTAAGAAAGTGTAAGGAAAGTGTTGAAGCAGAAGAATTTTTAGAAAAAATTTCCACTAATGGTATCAAGGATAAAAAATTATTATCTGCCTATTTCACTACTCTTGGTGGAGTTAGACGTGATCTTCGCAAGGTTAACGTCGCCATTGATAATGCATCCAAAGCTCATAATTTAACTCCAGATAATTATCGTCCTTGTACTTTATTAGGCGCTATTTATATGGAAACGTATCAATATACACTTGGGCATGAGTGGTATGAAAAAGCTAGTGAACGAGGTGCAACAAATCAATCAATTAATGCTGATCTTAAAAGCATTATCTCTAAGATGGATAAAGCTAAACGTAATGAAATGATTGAACATTTATTGAAGTTAGATCCTCACGCATACTCATGGCTAAAGTCTCTAAAAACAGCCGTAATAAACAAGCCTACAAGTAAACAAAATAAAGTTGAGCAATCAGTAAAAGCTCAGAAAAAAGCATCGCCACCACAGCCAAAGAAGAATGCTCAAAATAAGCAGCCTAAAAATTCTGAAAAAAGTTTAAAGGCCCTTTTAGAACAGGGAGCTAAGGCACACAATTTAAACCAGCCAGTGAGCCTATCAAAACCCTCATGCATGAAGCCAAAGAAGAAATAATTTATTATTGAGTTTCGCTAAAATTAACATAATACACGTTATATGAAAGGCCCTATTCATGGGCCTTTTGATCATCTGATTAACATAAAATCTCGGTGGTGTTTCAAAAAGTATGCTGGCATTAAACGAATCCATTATTGATATAAAAGAACACTAAATCAAAGGCTTTGAAATGATTTTCAAGCTTTTTGGAGAAGTTGCAGCTTCTCCTAAAGCCTCGCCTGATT
>NZ_VPBO01000049.1:0-8757 GCF_013418655.1 Acinetobacter sp. YH12128
CTCGTAGTATTCATGGATTTCTGAGTGGGATTTACGCATCGTTATGTGCATATCAACTTAATCATCAAAATAAACCAACAATTCAAATTATGGAATCATTGGCTTAAGCGGGATTCGGGTTAAATAAAGATTAATTCTGTCTGTAAGAGACTTTGGCTTTTTACATAAATTTAGCGTTGTTTTGTGCAACTTTGCCCTCATAATAAAGCCATATAAAACTGTTGAAGAAGAGTGTGATGCAGGAACAGCCTTTTGAACTGGTAACACAATATCAGCCGGCAGGTGATCAGCCTCAAGCGATTGAGAAATTGGTGAAGGGGATTGAAAAAGGAATGCATGATCAGTTGCTCTTAGGGGTAACAGGTTCAGGTAAAACCTATACCATGGCAAATGTGATAGCACGCACGCAACGTCCAACGATTATTATGGCGCATAATAAAACTTTGGCTGCGCAGCTTTATGGCGAGTTTAAAGCCTTCTTTCCGCATAATGCCGTGGAATACTTCGTCAGTTATTATGACTATTATCAACCCGAAGCCTATGTTCCATCTTCAGATACTTTTATTGAAAAAGATTCATCGATTAATGATCATATCGACCAGATGCGTCTTTCGGCAACACGGGCATTATTAGAGCGACGTGATGCAATTATCGTAGCGTCAGTTTCAGCTATTTATGGTCTGGGTGATCCCAATGCTTATATGAGTATGCTTCTGCATATCGTGGAAGGAGACCGTATTAGCCGTGATGATATCATCCGTCGTTTGGTGGAAATGCAATACACCCGAAATGAACTCGAATTTTTACGGGGTACATACCGTATTCGTGGTGAAATTATTGATATTTTTCCTGCTGAATCTGATCAAAATGCCATTCGAATAGAGTTATTTGATGATGAAGTTGATTCAGTTCGATGGTTTGATCCATTGACGGGCAGAATGGTCCGTAAAGTGCCACGGATTACGATTTACCCAAAAAGCCATTATGTAACACCTAAAGATAATTTACAGCGTGCAATTGGAACGATTCGTGAAGAACTCGCAGAACGACTAGGATTCTTTCGTGCAAATGATAAATTACTCGAAGCACAGCGTATCGAACAACGTACACGTTATGATTTAGAGATGATGCAGCAGCTTGGCTATACCAACGGTATTGAAAACTATTCACGCCACTTGTCTGGCCGTCCTTCTGGTGAAGCACCTCCGACTTTGTTTGATTATGTACCTGATGATGCTTTATTAATCATTGATGAATCGCACGTTACCGTTCCGCAAATTGGGGCTATGTATAAAGGTGACCGTTCACGTAAAGAAAATTTGGTCAATTACGGTTTTCGTTTACCAAGTGCGCTTGATAACCGCCCAATGAAATTTGAAGAATGGGAGCGGATTATTCCTTCGACCATTTATGTCAGTGCAACGCCTGCACATTATGAAATGGAAAAGTCTGAACAAGTCGTTGAGCAAGTGGTTCGACCCACAGGTTTGGTCGACCCTGAAATTGAAATTCGTCCAGTGTTAACGCAAGTGGATGATGTATTGTCAGAAATTAATAATCGTAAAAACTTAAATGAGCGTGTATTGGTTACGACATTAACCAAACGTATGGCAGAAGATTTAACTTCATATTTGAAAGAATATGGTATTAAGGTCGCTTATTTACATTCTGATATTGACACTGTTGAACGAACTAAAATTATTCATGAATTGCGTTCAGGTGTATACGATGCAATTGTTGGGATTAACTTGCTGCGTGAAGGCTTAGATATGCCAGAGGTGTCTCTAGTAGCCATTTTAGATGCAGACAAAGAGGGGTTCTTACGTTCTGAGCGTTCTTTGATTCAAACCATTGGTCGTGCAGCGCGTAACTTAAACGGTAAAGCGATTTTATATGCAGATCGTATGACCGACTCCATGCAAAAAGCCATTGATGAAACGGATCGTCGTCGTAATTTACAGATTGCATTTAACCTTGAACATGGCATTACACCACGTAGTGCTGTACGCCAAAACGTTAATGATATTGATACTGGTGAACTGCTGACAGATGATGAAATCGATGCAAAAATTTCAGATCAGGCCAAGGCATTAACTGCAGATGAACGTCATTTGATGTCGGATCCAAAACTTCTGGCAAAACATATGAATAAGTTGGAAAAAGAAATGCTAAAAGCGTCTAAGGAATTACAGTTTGAACAAGCCGCTCGATTACGCGATGAAATCTTGCGTTTAAAAGCACAGATGATTTCATAATTTTGTTAGACAAGATGCGGAATATTGTTTGAATGACATACATAATTCAGACAAGAAAATGATTTTTAGAGCAATTTTTTCCGCTAGAGTAAAAACACGAGAGAAAGAATTACTTAATTTTCATCGAATGTTTTGCATCGAAATGAGGCATAAAAATGACAACAACGAATCTTCCGAAAGCTGGTTTTAAACTCGCAAAAATTGCACTTGGTGCAGCAGTGTTAATTGGTTTGGGTGCAGCCACAATGGCCTATGCACAGACGAAACCGTTACAGACTGTGGAAAAAGTCGAGCTCGATCGTTATTTAGGTATGTGGTATGAAGTAGCTCGTAAGCCTATGGTTTTTCAAAAAAGCTGTGACCGTGATGTGATTGCGGTTTACACGCTAAATGAAAATGGCAACATTAATGTAAATAATCGCTGTGTATCTAAAGATGGTACCAAGAAGCAATCAATAGGCGAGGCATTTGTACAAAATGCACCGTTTAACACGAAATTAAAAGTTAGTTTCTTACCAGAAGCCATTCGTTGGTTGCCTGTGGGGCGTGGTGATTATTGGGTACTCAAAGCCGATGAAGACTATCAAACAGTTTTGGTGGGTGAGCCACGTCGTAAATATATGTGGGTTCTTTCTCGTTCGGCTCATCCAGATCAGGAAGTGATTCAGGAATATTTAAATTATGCGCAATCTGTTGGTTATGACTTATCAGATATTATTCATACCAAGCAGACAGTAAAACCATAAATCTAAATATTTGAACAAATGCTAAAAAACCATGCCTGTGCATGGTTTTTTATTTGCTAGAATGTCTCTGCGAAAAGCTTGATCAATCAAGCAAAATATCAAATTTATGGTGTATTCGGGACTGGAGTGAAAGATGTATAAAGGCGTTGCATTGTCTGTATTGGCATCGGTCACTTTTGGTATTTTGTATTTCTTTACCATCTTTTTAAAACCTCTAGATAGCGAGCAAACTTTTGCATGGCGCATGTTAGCGACCTTGCCATTTTTAACCTTATTTATGTGGTGGATGAAAGATTTAAACAAAGTCAGTGAAATTTTTTGGCGAGTGGTTAAGCAGCCGATTTTTCTACTTTGGTTAATTATCAGTTCTTTTTTATGTACCACACAGCTTTGGTTGTTTTTGTGGGGGCCAATTAATGGCCGTGGACTAGAAGTTTCTTTGGGATATTTTTTACTTCCCTTAGTGATGGTTCTAGTCGGATGTGTACTGTATAAAGAAAAACTTTCTAAATGGCAGATGGCTGCCGTGGCACTGGCAATTTTAGGTGTCGGTCACGAAATTTGGCGCATTGGCAGTATCGCGTGGGAAACTGTTTATGTCGCTGTGGCTTACCCGATTTATTTCTTTTTACGTCGTACCTTTAAAACTGATCATTTGGGTGGTTTTTGGTGGGATCTTTGCTTAATTCTGCCTGTAGCCTTTTATTTAGGATTTATCCATAGCGATAGTTTAGCGCTGATGTCGTTATTCCCTCATCTGATTTTGGCGGTTTTGGGACTTGGTTTTCTGAGTGCGCTTGGCTTAGGTAGCTATATGTTGGCGAGTCGTTATTTGCCATTTGTGATTTTTGGTTTGTTGAGTTATTTAGAACCCGTGTTGTTAGCCTTTGCATCGATCGCATTGGGAGAGCGAGTAGAAGCAGAAGAATGGCTGACCTATATTCCAATTTGGGGTGCCGTTTTGTTATTGGTGATAGAAGGCGTCTTGCATCTGTTTAAACAAAAGCAAAATGAACGTGCGCTAGCTAAAAATGTAAAAGCGTTAAATGATCGAATCGATTCTTAGACTGAAAATATTGGTACGATAAATTGATCAGTTCACAATTAACACTTGCTGTTTTTTAAGAAAATCTTAAACTTAGAAAATTAAAACACACCATGATTCAATTCATTGTTTAGGAAGAACAGTATTGAATGATGGTGTACAAAAATATTTATTTTAGATAAAAATAAACTGAAATCGATAAAAGATTGATTAAAGAATCAAGATACAGGATGCAGTCAGTGGTTGTCCCATTTCATCTAAGCACTAAACTTTTACAGCTAGAGCCTGTGTTGGATCAGCATTGGCGGAGTATCGTGTCTGAATTGTGCACTGATCTTGATCAATCCAATTTACCGCAGATACAGCAGGTGTTATCGCAAAAAGGAATTCGTTGGGAGTCTTCATCACAGTCGTATCAACTTGATGTGCCGATGAATTTGGGCATGCTGATGAAAGTACTAAAATATGATGTCATGCGTGAGCATGCACAGTATTTGGCAACAAAGCTCGAAGAACTTCGAACATTGACAATGAGTATTCAAATTGCGCATAAATTAGAAGAAAAATTAATCTATATCAATAAAATAGATGCAGAAGAAGATTTTGAATTGCAGCATGAAAAAAACATATTACATCGGCATTTTATTTTAAATGCCGCACAAATCATTCGTGAAATGGATTTGCTTGCGCCGAGTGATGCACGTCAACTCACTGCCCAGCAAGTCAAAATTTTCTTGATCGAAGTTTTTTTAAAGTCACATCTATTGGGGCAAGTTTTTGATGCAGCTATCCCGAATTCGTCTTTGATTTGGCAACATCCGATTTTTAAATACTATTTAAAGCGTGAACAAAAAACACGATATTTACAAATCGTACAAACATATGAGTTTATTTATATTTTGTCGCCTGATTTAGATTGGACGACGCAGTATTCAGCAACTCGGTTTTTATCGACAAAGTATAATGACGCCTTAGCAGACGACGTTTTTGATGGGGCAGCTATAGATTTAACTACTGCTTTAGAAAATCAGCAAATAGAACAATTAAAAATTCAAGTCTCAAAGCTAGCATCCATTGCAGGTTTTATACATTTAGATCTACAAAATTTAATGCAGCAATTATATACACGGGTGGATAAGCATCTGCTTTTAATGCTACATGTAGAGGATGCCATTCAATTGGCAACGGTTTTACCAACTTTTGAGCAGCAGTTGAATGCATTGATCTTGAAGCCATTGCATCAGACTGTTCAATATCAACTGAATGAGCAGATACAGCATGATTTTGTCTTTTTTTATAGCATGCAAATATCTCAGAAGCTCATCACGAGTCTAAGAGTCTTGAGTAGTTGCACAAAGTTTGAGGCAAGTTTGGAGTTGAAACGACTGCGACTTCAACTACAGGCTTGGCAGGTACTTTTGTTGAAACGGCGTGCTCAAATTTTTCATGTCCAAAACGAAGATGATTGGGAGTTTCATCATCAGCAGTCACAGCAAATTCATACGGCATTGAAAGCGCTCTTGCAGACGACCGAGGACGAGGATCAACAGCAGATCTTTGCTGCTGAAGCCGTCGTAGAAAATATGGGTACCCATGGCTCGCATGTTGGATTTTCTAAACGCATGACGAAAACAGGGGATTATGAAAGCCTTGAAGCCGATGCTTTAAAAGCGCAGCAACAAAAAAAGCGCCAGACTTATATGCAGGTTTTAATGTTGCTGAAGGAACATGCGTCACAGCTCGTCAATCTCGATTTTGAGCCATGTGAAAATGCCTTAAAGGTGCAGTCTTTTAGTGATCGGAGATATTTTGCGATTAGTGCTGGAGAGAATGGTTTAAATGCACTACCGAAAATATTAGAGCTGAGTGTCAATTTCTTTGAGTTTAATCTGGAAAATTTTGCTGAGAATCTGAAGAATTAACTGAATTTTAAATATTGATCTGACTTCAAAAATCCATTGTTTTGCCCAAAATAAAAAAACACCACAATTTGAAAAATATAAATATTCGTGCATCTTTGAGCTAAATGTGCTGAGATCTGGTTGATAAAACTACATTTGAAATTTTGTGACAAAAATCTGCGAAAAAGCCGGTTTTTCAACTTTCGGCTATAAAATCATAATACTAATCATGATTATTTTGAAAATTGATAGTGAATATATAACAAAATAACCTTGTCGAAATCTGCTTTTAGATTCATTAATTTTCAGTTTTCCATTACAATTGTGGGGTTTTGAAATTTATGCTTAGATTTACAATTAATTAGAGGACGTATCTGTGAGCAAAGACACTATCGTTGCCCTACATGCAGAGCACCAAGGTCGCTGGAAAAACCGTGAAGAAATCGCGGAACGTATGATTGCCCTAGTGGGTCAGTTATATCGTGAAAAAAACATCGTAGCTACAGTATACGGTCGTTCTTTAATTAACCGTTCGGTTATCCAAATTCTTAAAGCGCATCGTCGTACTCGCGTACTTGACGTTGAACTTTCAGTTGTGAACACTTTCCCAATTCTTGAAGCTTTGGCAAAAATCGAAAACATCGGTACTGCTGAAATTGATCTTGGCAAACTTGCTGTTGAGTTCAAAGAAAAAGGCGGTGATGTTGACGCATTCGTTGCTGACGCTGTGAAATCACTTGAAGGCAATGCAACTAACGTTGAAAACCGTGATGTTGTTCTTTACGGTTTCGGTCGTATTGGTCGTATCCTTGCACGTTTGATGATCAGCCAATCTGGTCTAGGTCGTGGCCTTAACCTTAAAGCAATCGTTGTTCGTAAATCATCTGACGGTGACTTAGAAAAACGTGCGTCTTTGTTACGTCGTGACTCTATTCATGGTCCATTCGCAGGTACGATTTCTGTTGATGAAGAAAACGAAGCAATCATTGCTAACGGTAACTTCATCAAAGTGATCTATGCGTCTAACCCATCTGAAGTTGATTACACTGCTTACGGTATTAACAATGCACTTGTAATCGATAACACAGGTAAATGGCGTGATTCTGAAGGTCTTGCACAGCACCTTAAATGCGCTGGCGCTGCACGTGTAATTCTGACTGCACCTGGTAAAGGTGACATGAAGAACGTTGTATTTGGTGTGAACCAGGCTGACATCCTTGATGAAGATCAAATCATCTCTGCTGCAAGCTGTACTACCAATGCGATCACTCCAACACTGAAAGTGTTAAACGACAAATACACAGTGATCAATGGTCACGTTGAAACAGTTCACTCGTTCACAAACGACCAGAACCTGATCGACAACTACCATAAAGCTGACCGTCGTGGCCGTGCTGCAACATTGAACATGGTTATTACTGAGACTGGTGCTGCTAAAGCGGTTGCGAAAGCACTTCCTGCACTTAAAGGCAAGTTGACTGGTAACTCTGTACGTGTTCCTACACCAAACGTATCTCTTGCAATCCTGAACCTGACTTTAGAAAAAGAAGTTGATCGTGATGAAGTAAATGAATACATTCGCCAAATCTCAATCAATTCTAACCTTCAAGGTCAAATCGGTTATACAAACTCGACTGAAGTTGTATCTTCTGACTTTATCGGTTCTCGTACTGCAGGTGTATTCGACGCTCAAGCGACCATCACTTCAGGCAACCGTTTAACTTGCTACGTTTGGTATGATAACGAAGTAGGTTATAGCTGCCAGGTACTTCGTATTGCTGAGCAAATGGGCGGCGTAAGCTATCCAAAAGTTCCTGCTGAAACAAATGCATAATTTGTAGAAGTCATCTAAAAAAAGAGCCTCTTTTGAGGCTCTTTTTTATTGTGGAAAATAAAGTTGGCCAATCAGCTTAATAAAATCATATACATTAATTGATGGAAAATTCACCTTGATACGCTCATATGAATCTGTTAGCTTACAAATGGTAAGTACATTAAAAATAGTAAGTAATAACTAAAAACCGTGATCAAGAAAGGAACTCTTCAATGACCAAGTATGCAATCAGTCCATTACTGGGGCAGGTGCTATCCAATGAATGTCCATCCCGTGAAATACTGGAACATCTCACCAATAAATGGTCAGTGCTGGTATTGCGCTGTTTAAGTGAGGGCGTACATCGCTTTAGTGAGTTGAAACAGCGAATTGAAGGGGTCAGTGAAAAGATGCTGGCACAAACCTTAAAAATGCTGGAACAAGATGGTTTTATTTTAAGAACGGTATATCCGGTTGTACCCCCTAAAGTGGAATATCAATTGACCATTACCGGTTCGCAAGCGGCAGAAAAAATAAATTATTTGATTGGCTGGGTAGAGCGGAGTTTGCCAGAGATTTTGGAAAATAAAGAGCGTGTTGCTAAATAAAAATTAAATTGCTTTTGGGGGAAGCAATAAATGGATAAATCAGAAAATTTAGTTGCTCGATTATTGGCAGTGTACGCAATTATCCTAACTTTATGCATCGCTATTTATGCAATTTTTAAAAGTTTAGAAGTTGATATTACTTTAGCGACAAATCTTTTGCTTTGGTCGGCGGGGATATTTGCTCCAATAGCGGTCTTAATGACTTACACGAATTGGCGAGAGCAAAAAGGCAGTGAATTAATTGCTGCTCAATCTAAAGATTTAATAGATCTCTTTCATAAATCAAAAAACGATCTTCTTTTTGGTTAATATTTGCACTCCGGATTTCTTAGCATTCGTGCATAATCTGCGGATGAAATACATCGATTCAAACAAGCTTTCTGATCCTC
>NZ_VPBO01000050.1:0-6469 GCF_013418655.1 Acinetobacter sp. YH12128
ATGAGGCATGTTCCGCGTCCTTGCAATACTGTGTTTACATACAGTCTATCGCTTAGCGGAAAGTTCTTTTACCCTCAGCCGAAATGCCTGCCGTTGCTAGACATTGCCAGCCAGTGCCCGTCACTCCCACTCGATTGTAAACAAGCACACAAAACCCTTTAGTGACAACAATTTGCAAGAACTATCAGGCTCAGTGCCATGAAAAATACCATGACCAGATCATGAGGTTGAACACGGCTTGCGCCGGCAGCGTTCACGCTCCTGGTCGGCGATCTCGCCCGGCTGCAATGCTAGCTCAGCATCGGTCATGCGCTCCAGCACGTCGCGTAGGCGGATGGTGCAAGGAATGGGCGGCAGCTCGAACTCATAGCCGCCGGCGATCATTTCGGCCGCAATCTCCTCGGTGATGAAAAACGGCTCGTCGTCTTGGTTCGGCTTCTTCATGCCCTTTCCTCCTGGCGCTCATCCTGGCCGACAGCGGCCAGGGCATCGGCTTCCGTCAATGCGTCCTCCACGAACGCGCCGTGCTGCTTCGCTTCGGCCTGGCTGACCTCGGCCCATATCCGTTTCACCTGGGCCGCACTGTACCCGGCCAGCTCGGCGGTCTTGTTGATGCTGTAGCCGGACTTGCGCAGCGCGACAACTTGGGCGCGGCGCTTCGGATCAGCACGGCGGCCCTTGTACCGCCCGGCCTGGCGGGCCAACTCAATGCCTTGGCGCTGGCGTTCGCGCCTGTCCTCGTAGTCGTCGCGGGCCATCTGCAAGGCCAGGCGAAAAAGCATGATCTGCACGGCTTCCAGCACGATCTTGGCGACGCCCTGGGCCTCGGCCGCCAGGTCGGATAGATCGACCACGCCAGGGACGGCCAGGCGTGCGCCTTTGGCCTGTATCGAGGCCACCAGGCGCTCGGCCTCGGGCAAAGGTAGGCGGCTGATGCGGTCGATCTTCTCGGCAATGACCACCTCGCCGGGCTGTAGGTCGCCGATCATGCGCAGCAGCTCAGGCCGGTCGGCGCGTGCGCCGGATGCCTTCTCACGGTAGATGCCGGCGACGTAGTAGCCGGCGGCCTTCGCGGCCGTAGTGATCGCCTCTTGGCGTTCCAAGTCCTGCGCGTCGGTGCTGACGCGCAGATAGACCCGCGCCACCATCGGCGCGGCTACTGGCTTCGTCCTGCGCATACTTGCGGGCTCCTTTGGGCATACTCAAATGCACCCATCTTAAACTGGCAGCTAATGTACAAAAGTTGATAGAAGCACACAAGTTCAATTTTGCACTTCTGCCCACTATTGCAAAACTGCTTGTTAGTAGCCGTTTTTTCTTACTGTTTATAGATTCAATAATTTTTGAAACGAAAAATTGGGACTAAACATTTCGGTTTCGTTTTCTGTCGATTCGTCCTGCGTATCTTTTGCATAAACAAACATTTGTTGTTCGTAGTTTTCGATGGCATTTTCAATACTTGTAAATTCTCCGTTTGTAAGGTTTTCAGACAATATCAAAGCATCCAATAATCCCGTATTTACACCCTGTCCTGCAAAAGGCGACATCAAATGAGCAGCATCGCCAATCATTGTTATGGGTAATGGACGGTTACTTTTCCAATCATTGTTCAAAGGAAATTTCCTTGTGGGCAAGCATTGAAATGTTGATACCGAACGTATTAATTGTTTGTAAACTTCACTCCATTTGGAAAATCTTTTCAATAAAAAATCGGCAACGCTGTTTCTGTCCTGAAAATCTAAGGGAATTTTATTTTTCCATTCATCGGGCGTTTTAAAACTAATTCCTAAATACAATGCACCATTATTATTGGGATTGGCAAACAATAAAATGCCCTGATGTCCCGCCATTAATCGGTTGCCGTTGCATAGCTGAAAAAATCCGGGACAGTTTATTTCCGGTTGAAGAATATCAGCTTGGATGTTGAAAGTACCGGTTTCTTCAACTTGCGTGTCGGTAACAAAGCTCCTTATTTTCGACATTCCACCATTGGCAAGAATAACCAAATCTGCTGTTTCACTCGGTTTATTCTCAAAAGTTAGTGTCCACTTCTTCTTACCAGGTTCAAGCATAACAAGTTTTCTATCCCAAATAACCGTGTCGTTTTCTAAACTATTCAACAAGATAGCCCTTAAGTCATTTCTGTTTATTTCAGGATTGTCAAATCGATTTTCGGGCTTTACATTTTTTGTGGATAAAATATTGCCTTTTTCATCAGCAATATTTACACCCATTGGTAAGGCTAAGTCATAATAAGTTTGTAACAATCCCGCTTTTTTCATTGCTTCCTGACCTGAACCTTTGTGTAGGTCAAGGGTTCCACCAAAAATTCTTGCCTCTCGGTCGTTGTCTCTTTCGTAAACTGAAACGTCTATGCCGTTTTGCTGTAATAATTTTGCCATAGTCAGTCCAACGGGTCCACCACCAATTATTGCAACGTTCTTATCACTAAGTAAATTCATTTGTTTGTCTGTATCTATTCGCATTGTCATTCAAAAATGGCACATAACAAGTGGCTATACGCCAAATGGCGTATATATCCACTATATCTTATTTTGCTAAACCTTTCATTATCAGTGACAAATCCGTTTTCAACCGTTTACCGTTCGTTTCTACTCTCTCAAAAGGATTTATATTCATAGTGCTTTTTGTTAAGTTTTGCTCAAATATACAAATCCTTTCTATATATCTAACAAATCCATCGGACTTTTTAATTGTTCCATTCCCTTGGTGGTAATATGTGTATAAACCTCAGTTGTTTTACTGCTTGAATGACCTAACAACGATTGAATATAACGTAAACTCGTACCATTCTCAAGCAAATGCGTTGCAAAGCTATGTCGTAAGGTATGTACAGTAACTTCCTTTTGAATCTTTGCTTTTAAAACAGCTGCTTTAAAAATGTTTTGAATACTTCGGCTTGAGTATGCGCCACCTTTTTGACCTTCAAATAAATAATCTTTTGGTTTATATTCCATAAAGTATGTTCTTAAAATAATTAATGTTTTCTCAGATAAAATGGTATAACGATCTCTTTTTCCTTTTGACTGTTCTATACGAATTTGCATGCGCTTGGAGTCAATGTCTTTTATTTTCAGGTTTATACATTCAGAAATGCGCAAACCTGCCGAATAAATAGTCATCAGAATAGCCTTGTGTTTCACGTTTTCAATAGCGCGTAGTACCCGAATGGTTTCTTCTTCACTCATCACAACAGGAAGTGTTTTTTCTTTTTTTGGTCTTTCGATGAAATATGTTTTCCGTTGTCCACCCAAAACACGTTCGTAATAAAACTGGCACTGTTGCAAAGTTAGCGATGAGGCAGCCTTTTGTCTTATTCAAAGGCCTTACATTTCAAAAACTCTGCTTACCAGGCGCATTTCGCCCAGGGGATCACCATAATAAAATGCTGAGGCCTGGCCTTTGCGTAGTGCACGCATCACCTCAATACCTTTGATGGTGGCGTAAGCCGTCTTCATGGATTTAAATCCCAGCGTGGCGCCGATTATCCGTTTCAGTTTGCCATGATCGCATTCAATCACGTTGTTCCGGTACTTAATCTGTCGGTGTTCAACGTCAGACGGGCACCGGCCTTCGCGTTTGAGCAGAGCAAGCGCGCGACCATAGGCGGGCGCTTTATCCGTGTTGATGAATCGCGGGATCTGCCACTTCTTCACGTTGTTGAGGATTTTACCCAGAAACCGGTATGCAGCTTTGCTGTTACGACGGGAGGAGAGATAAAAATCGACAGTGCGGCCCCGGCTGTCGACGGCCCGGTACAGATACGCCCAGCGGCCATTGACCTTCACGTAGGTTTCATCCATGTGCCACGGGCAAAGATCGGAAGGGTTACGCCAGTACCAGCGCAGCCGTTTTTCCATTTCAGGCGCATAACGCTGAACCCAGCGGTAAATCGTGGAGTGATCGACATTCACTCCGCGTTCAGCCAGCATCTCCTGCAGCTCACGGTAACTGATGCCGTATTTGCAGTACCAGCGTACGGCCCACAGAATGATGTCACGCTGAAAATGCCGGCCTTTGAATGGGTTCATGTGCAGCTCCATCAGCAAAAGGGGATGATAAGTTTATCACCACCGACTATTTGCAACAGTGCCGATAAAAATATATCATCATGAACAATAAAACTGTCTGCTTACATAAACAGTAATACAAGGGGTGTTATGAGCCATATTCAACGGGAAACGTCTTGCTCGAGGCCGCGATTAAATTCCAACCTGGATGCTGATTTATATGGGTATAGATGGGCTCGCGATAATGTCGGGCAATCAGGTGCGACAATCTATCGATTGTATGGGAAGCCCGATGCGCCAGAGTTGTTTCTGAAACATGGCAAAGGTAGCGTTGCCAATGATGTTACAGATGAGATGGTCAGACTAAACTGGCTGACGGCATTTATGCCTCTTCCGACCATCAAGCATTTTATCCGTACTCCTGATGATGCATGGTTACTCACCACTGCGATCCCCGGGAAAACAGCATTCCAGGTATTAGAAGAATATCCTGATTCAGGTGAAAATATTGTTGATGCGCTGGCAGCGTTCCTGCGCCGGTTGCATTCGATTCCTGTTTGTAATTGTCCTTTTAACAGCGATCGCGCATTTCGTCTCGCTCAGGCGCAATCACGAATGAATAACGGTTTGGTTGATGCGAGTGATTTTGATGACGAGCGTAATGGCTGGCCTGTTGAACAAGTCTGGAAAGAAATGCATAAGCTTTTGCCATTCTCACCGGATTCAGTCGTCACTCATGGTGATTTCTCACTTGATAACCTTATTTTTGACGAGGGGAAATTAATAGGTTGTATTGATGTTGGACGAGTCGGAATCGCAGACCGATACCAGGATCTTGCCATCCTATGGAACTGCCTCGGTGAGTTTTCTCCTTCATTACAGAAACGGCTTTTTCAAAAATATGGTATTGATAATCCTGATATGAATAAATTGCAGTTTCATTTGATGCTCGATGAGTTTTTCTAATCAGAATTGGTTAATTGGTTGTAACACTGGCAGAGCATTACGCTGACTTGACGGGACGGCGCTTCCCTACCCTCATGGCCGCCTCCCAGGAATCGACCCAGGTGCTTATCGTGGACATAATCCTTTACTCATAAATTTATCTTATTCCATTATTGTACCTGTCACGCAAAACTTGCAGAAAAGCCATAAACGCAGGAGAATCCTGTCGGCGGTGAGGATAATAAATATGGTAGCCGTCAAAATATGGACACCACTCGGTCAGAACAGCAATCAGCTTGCCGCTTTTGATATATCCATCTGCAACATACTCGGGAATATAGGCAATCCCCAGCCCGTCTAATGCTGCATCGAGCTGATGAATCGTGCTGTTCGCAATATATTGCCCTTTGACTTTCAGACTGAATTTCTGAGCATCTTTCTCGAATTCCCAGGCGTACAATCCACTCGTATCAGAATAGCGGACGTTAATGCAGTTGTGGTTCAAAAGATCCTGCGGCTTCCTGGGCTTAGCATAACGCTTAAAATGGCACTGTTGCAAAGTTAGCGATGAGGCAGCCTTTTGTCTTATTCAAAGGCCTTACATTTCAAAAACTCTGCTTACCAGGCGCATTTCGCCCAGGGGATCACCATAATAAAATGCTGAGGCCTGGCCTTTGCGTAGTGCACGCATCACCTCAATACCTTTGATGGTGGCGTAAGCCGTCTTCATGGATTTAAATCCCAGCGTGGCGCCGATTATCCGTTTCAGTTTGCCATGATCGCATTCAATCACGTTGTTCCGGTACTTAATCTGTCGGTGTTCAACGTCAGACGGGCACCGGCCTTCGCGTTTGAGCAGAGCAAGCGCGCGACCATAGGCGGGCGCTTTATCCGTGTTGATGAATCGCGGGATCTGCCACTTCTTCACGTTGTTGAGGATTTTACCCAGAAACCGGTATGCAGCTTTGCTGTTACGACGGGAGGAGAGATAAAAATCGACAGTGCGGCCCCGGCTGTCGACGGCCCGGTACAGATACGCCCAGCGGCCATTGACCTTCACGTAGGTTTCATCCATGTGCCACGGGCAAAGATCGGAAGGGTTACGCCAGTACCAGCGCAGCCGTTTTTCCATTTCAGGCGCATAACGCTGAACCCAGCGGTAAATCGTGGAGTGATCGACATTCACTCCGCGTTCAGCCAGCATCTCCTGCAGCTCACGGTAACTGATGCCGTATTTGCAGTACCAGCGTACGGCCCACAGAATGATGTCACGCTGAAAATGCCGGCCTTTGAATGGGTTCATGTGCAGCTCCATCAGCAAAAGGGGATGATAAGTTTATCACCACCGACTATTTGCAACAGTGCCGTTCAGGCAGTACTTCATCAACCAGCAAGGCGGCACTTTCGGCCATCCGCCGCGCCCCACAGCTCGGGCAGAAACCGCGACGCTTACAGCTGAAAGCGACCAGGTGCTCGGCGTGGCAAGACTCGCA
>NZ_VPBO01000051.1:0-5365 GCF_013418655.1 Acinetobacter sp. YH12128
CTAGACAAAATGACACCAAATGAGTTTTACTATGATCAGCTACCCCAACAAAACAAGGTGGCTTAACTAGAGCGGAATATCACTTATAAATACGCTTTTAGTTGTTCAAACAAGTGGAACCACCTCTGTTTGTAATGATATTTTATAAAATTCAATATTAGATCTGCAGAGAAAAACTTATCAAACTAAGTATTGGCTAGTCTTTTTCTTCGAAAAACTTATCAAACGAAGTATTAAGTTAATCTTTTTCTTCAACTTCTTCCTTAAACTCAAACAAATCATTCATCGTACAGTTAAAGTACTTACACAACTTATCGGCGACTGGTAATTCAATACGTACAGCACGGTCATAATACATACTTGTGAGCGTGTTGCGATTGATACCTGTTGCATGCACCACTTCACTTAATTTTAAAATTTTTCTATCGCCCATGAGGCTAGATAACTTACAAGTAATCATATTTAAATTAATTTACAAAAAATAACTTGCTGTGGGTTATTTGAAGTTGTTGACTGAGTAATACTTTGCTAAAATTAACCTACAGCAGGTTATTACAACTTATAGAAAGTATATTTTATCCATTTCAACTAAATTATAACTTTTTAAATATAAGGATTGAACCTGCATTAGATTATTTTGTGGAGATGACCGCCGTGTTACCAAATGAGTTATTGATCAGCCAGCAAGCTCGTGACTTAGGAAATCAATTAATTAAAGAAATGAACATCAATAGAAGTTATGGAATGGCTAATTTTCTTGGAGTAAATACTTGCTATGATAATCATCAGGCTGTACTTATTTGGACATTTCAACTGCTTGAAAGGGAACCTGCCTTAAATGAATTAGCAGAAATTAAAAAATATTTTCTTTTAATCTTTCCAGATAGTGTTTATCAATTAGCCTAAGTTGTTTTTAAAATTAATTTATTAAATAAAAAGCACTAAATCAAAGAAAGCTTTATTTAAAAATACCTATTAATTCAAAAACATACCATTTACTGAATATATGAAGCATAGGTTCCTGCTCTATCACTCACTCGTACTAAAATTACATCGCTCTTTTTACTGATACTAAACAATTTATGTCCACGCCACGTTCTGCGGCTTCGAGGGCTAGTTTTTGTTGAACCACTGAGAACAAGGACAACAAACTGCCTACTATATTTTCCCGGAGAGTGGTGTAGGAACTTTTTCATTATTGCTAATCATATCAGCGACAACATCAGCAACGAGCTCCTCTATTCCTGAGAATGCTTTAGACTGATCCGCATCAAGCCAAGACAATGATGGAAACTCAGCACATCATTCGTTTAAGACCTATTTTAATGACGGCACTGGTCGCAAGTTTAGGTTTTATTCCAATGGCGTTAAACACTGGAATTGGTGCAGAAGTACAACGACCACTAGCAACAGTTGTTATCGGCGGTATTGTATCTTCTACAATTTTAACTTTGTTTGTATTGCCTATTTTATATCAATGGGCGCATGGCTCTGAGAGTAGCAAACAGCAATCCGACGAAATTTAAAATCAAAAAAAGCAGCTTAATTACTAGGTTATGCCTAATTAAGCTGCTTTTAATATTGTATGCCCAACATTTTATTGATAAAGCTTACTGCGCTTCATCCCGACAATTTTCATTTAAAAACTCAAACTCTATCGTTGTATGCGATAAATGATAGGAAGATAATTTAGCTGCAACTTCTTGTTTAAGCCTAATTAATTCTTTAACGTCAAAGTTGTCACTCAGCTCAAGGTGCGCTGTTAAAACGTGACTTTCACCATCTAGTGACCAAAAGTGCATGTGGTGGATACCATTAACTTCAGGAAATTCCATTAGTGATAGTTTAATACGCTTTTGAGTCTCTTTATCGGGTGCAGCTTGAAGAAATAAAACGAGTGTTGATTTCAGGTTTTTGAAAACATTAAACAAGATGAACAGCGTGAACCCTATTGATAAAAGGGGATCTAATATCGGCAGTTCAGCGAACAACAGTACGATAGAGACTATAAGAACGGCAACCCATCCAAGTACATCTTCAAGAAGGTGCCATGTCAGCACTTTCTCATTTAATGTTTCACCCGCTTTTAATTTTAATACAGCATATCCGTTAACGGCAACGCCGAGTATCGCTAGCCCTAACATCCCCTCGACTACAGGCATTTCAGGATTGGACAGCTTTGGAATTGCTTCAAATAAAATCCAAATTGAGCCAATGATTAAAACAATACTGTTTATCAATGCGCCAAAGAGAGTAAGTCTACGATAACCATAACTAAACTTATCTGATGCTTCTTTATCTGAAAAACGACTTAAAATCCACGCAAAACCTATTGAAAGACTATCACCAAGATCGTGAACTGCATCTGCCATTATCGCCGTACTGTTAGTGAGCCAACCACCTATAAATTCGATAATAGTGAATGTCACATTAAGGAAAAATGCCCAACCAATACGGTCATCTTTACCATGTTGATGACTATGATTATGGTTGTGCATTTTGTACCTCTAGTACTTTTCTATTTCTTAGTTTTGATACATTCATATTAATCAAGTGACGTATCAAGCGTTGATATATCCAGCGTTTGAACCCCGACAAGTTAGTCCCTTTTTCGAAATAGAACTCATCAGGGGAATCATAAAGCCCAAAGTCATCATGAATACCTTCTTTTTGAATATAGGTATTTTCTCCACGCCAATCTGTATCTGGTGATGAAAAGCACTTTGTTGCAACACCATAACCACAAAAATCATCTTTTACAAACTGATAAGCGGCACCAATTTTGTTGAAGTTATCCAAGTTTTTCCACCTACGTTGATCGATCAAGGATTGGATATCTTTGTGTTCAAAATTAACGATATTCGTATTGTTTAAATATTTCTCAGTCATTTTTTATATATCCTTTTCGTTGCATACTTATACTATAGACTCTATAGTAACTATAGAGTCAAATGTCTGGGGGAAATTGATGAAAATAGGCGAATTGTCAAAAAAATCGGGCTGTTCAATACAAACGATTAGATATTATGAAAGAGAAGGATTACTGTTAAATCCAAATCGTTCAGAAGGTAATTTCAGGCTGTATGATAGCAAAGCACTTAAACAATTGGAATTCGTAAAGCATTGTCGCAGCCTAGATATATCACTCAATGATATTAAACGTCTTATCGAATTAAAAAATAAGCCAGAAGAAAGCTGCTCTAGCGTTAATGCATTAATTGATCAGCAACTTGCACTAGTGAATAAACGCATGAAAGAATTAAGGGCGCTTAAAGCTGAATTACAACAAATGGCTAGTGCTTGTGGTTCGAACAACCCAACATACTCATTATATTCTGCTGACCATGTAACACGGCAAGTATATTGTTTACTATCCATTTGAAACCCCATAATGTTTTAAGTCTATGTATAAAAGTACGATTTTCACTTAGCAGTACTTAAATAATCACCCCACCACTGCATCATTTCAGTCCGCTGGGCTAAATAGTCAGCGTGATTATAGCTGGCACGGGTACGGTTCTTATCAATATGTGAAAGTTGTGCCTCAATCCAGTTATCCTGGAACAAACCTGAGTCATTCAAAATGGTACTAAAAGTGGAACGTAGTCCATGAGAGGATAATTGATGTTTTCCATAGCCCATCTTACGTATAGCCATATTTAATGTATTAAAATGAATCGGTTGATTATGTTTCCGTGGGCTAGCAAAAATGTACTTTTCACCGTATGACCATTGCATGACGTCTTTTAAAATATCTAAAGCCTGATCTGAAAGTGGAACTAAGAAGTCGGGAATCTCATGGCCTAATATGACTTTTCGTCGAAACTGTTTAATATGCAAGGCAGGTATTTTCCAGACTTTTTCATTTAAATCAAAATGATGAGGCTCAGCCAATAACAATTCAGCCCCTCGCACGCCAGTATGTAATTTGAACAGCAGTGCTTTTTTAATAATCGGATGGGCATCCAATTTTTGTAATTTATACTTAAAATCAGATATATCCTCCGCTTTCAAATACGGATAATTTTTCTTGATTTTACTGTTAATGGCGATTTTATTTAAACCATGCGCGATGTTGAATTCACAATAACCCATCGCTACAGCGTAGTCATAAATTTGGTTCAAATAACTACAAGCTTTCTTGACAGGTTCTTTTACTTGGCGTCCCTCTATTTTTTTGATTACTGAAACCAGGTCATAACGCTTGATGTTTTGAAAAGGTAGATCCTGAAGGTCTGGATAAATATCTTGCTGTAAGCATCTTTCTGCTAACTGTAGTACACCACAGCGGGGTAGATCGTTGAAGGCATTTTTCAGTTTGAACTGTAACCACTCCTCCCCGACCTTACCAAAGGTGATGACATTAGAGGCAGTATCTTGTTCAAAACAGAAATCATTGTCTTTAAAGTCATCTCTGACTTGTCGTGCCTTTTTCAGCGATAAATCAGGATAACGACCTAACTGAATGCGTCGACGTTTTTTAGTTTGTGGATCTGTATAGCGATAGCACCAAGATTTTCTTCCACTCGGCTCAATCTTCAGGCTAAGCCCATCTTCATCGGATAAAAAACTGGTTTTTTCCTTACAATGAGCTTGGCGAACTTTAATTTCAGTAAGACTCATGGAATTTAAATGAAACCTAACAATGGGTTGATTGGATCAATTATATCAAAATAGAACGCTTTATGTATGATGCGTACACTACGCATCATATATATTTGTAATATATTGTTTTATATATTTAATATTTTAAGTATTTGTATTTTAGTAACCATTATAAGTACCACCTCTTCTTTAAGTTCCCAACAACTCACTTTTTCTGTCATCAATGTTAAATAAGTCTTGTGCTTTAAATTCTTAGATGACCTCCTCTACCCTTTATTATCATTTTTATAAAAGTAACTATATGTACTCATTAAAATTTGTAGAGCTCAAAAACAAAAAAGACCGCTATATAGCAGTCTTTTAACTTAATTAAATAATAATTAATTCATTTTCATCATAAGTGCATAAGCATCACGTTTGTTTTGACGCAATGATTCTATCTCGGACTTCGTCAGCTGTTTTACGAGAGTAATTAACTATAACTAAAAATATAGACAAATATTTGCATAAGTTCTCATTTTGTCTATGTCGATTCAGTAGTGGCAAGGTGGGTATTTATTAGAGATTTAAATGATTATCTTTTGTATTTTAGGTGAGTGTCTTGGTATATTAGCATCCATATCTATTGATTATCAGAGATGGATCCGGAAATTTGAACAACTCCTATAAGTGATACTCTGCTCCTCAAATGATGTTATAAACATCAATATATGGAGTATTTTATGGCACGTAGACCAAGAAGAAATCATTCAAACGACTT
>NZ_VPBO01000052.1:0-4587 GCF_013418655.1 Acinetobacter sp. YH12128
GCATGTTCCGCGTCCTTGCAATACTGTGTTTACATACAGTCTATCGCTTAGCGGAAAGTTCTTTTACCCTCAGCCGAAATGCCTGCCGTTGCTAGACATTGCCAGCCAGTGCCCGTCACTCCCACTCAAATGTTAATAGGCCGCCTCTATGAAGGGGGCTGTTTTCGGGGTCGATTTCCAGGGGTTCATTGACACTTGAGGGGCGGGCTATGCCTTCCCTCTTGGCGTCCAATCCGCCCCTTGGGGCGTCAAATCAAGTCCGCTTTGTTCGGGCTGGGGTTGAAGTTGAAGCTGGGAATCTCCCCCGGCTTATGGCTGGCTGATGGTACTGGTTTGGGTGTCGCTGGGGTGGCTTTCTTGGGGGCCGGTTGGGAGGATGCCGGCGGTCTTGCGGTGGCCTTTTCAGGCTCGCCTGGCGACCGAATCAGACTGTTCACATAGCTGATAAAAGCATCATATCCGAAGCTGATTTTCCCTTCATCGTGCAGCGTTTTCCAGATGGCTTTTACCGGCCAGCCATCGGTCAAAGCCTCTTTTATGTCGTCGCGCTGGGCCAGGAAAGCCGCCCGATTCTGTCCTGAACGGGTGGGCTTTTGGGTCTGCATTTGCGCTGCAATGCGCTCTGTAAGCCGTTTAGTCATGCCGATTCTACCGCCTTTTATATGTCGATTTATCCGCGATTTAATGCCGATTCTATCGCTATTAAAGCGATTGTAAGGCGACTAAAGCCAGATTGCACGCCTTATGCGTGGAATCGGCTTGTGTTTGTCGATAAAACGGGTTATAGCCGGTAAATGGTAGTGATGTTAAAGTGGTGGTGAAGCGGGCAGGATGTGTGAAGTAGGCCCACCATGCAAGCATGGTGTTCCTCTTCACTTCCCCTTATTCGCACCTGCGGCGCTCAACGGGAATCCTGCCCTGCGGGGCCATCGGCGGACGCCGGAATAAGAGAACCAGGAGGACGCCAAAGATGGAGGCGACAGAGCAGAAGGTAACGAGAAAAAGCAGCACGCCGATCAAGGTGTATTGCCTGCCGGAAGAGCGGGCCGCCATTGAGGCCAACGCACAAGCGGCTGGCTTGAGTACGTCTGCTTTTTTGCTGGCCGTGGGGCAGGGTTACGCCGTCCAGGGCGTGACCGATTACGAGAACGTGCGCGAGCTGGTGCGGGTCAATGGCGACCTGGGCCGCCTCGGTGGTCTGCTGAAATTGTGGCTGACCGACGATGCCCGAACGGCCCGGTTCAGCGCTGAAACTGTCTTGGGCCTGCTGGCCCGGATTGAGGCCAACCAGGACGAAATGAGCCGATTGATGGAATCTATTGTGCGACCCAGGGCAGCATCATGATTGCCAAGCATGTTGCCATGCGTTCCCTGGGCAAATCAGACTTTGCCGACCTGGCTAAATACATCACCGACGCACAGAGCAAAGACCACCGGCTGGGCCATGTTCAGGTCACGAATTGCGAGGCGCATTCAGTGCGCGATGCCATCACCGAAGTGCTGGCCACCCAGCACATGAACACCAGGGCCAAGGGCGATAAGACCTATCACCTGATTGTCAGTTTTCGCGCCGGCGAGAATCCCGATGCCGACACCTTGAAGGCGATAGAGGAACGGATTTGCCAAGGGCTAGGGTTTGGTGAGCATCAGCGTATCAGCGCCGTGCATAACGACACCGACAACCTGCACATCCACATTGCCATCAACAAGATTCACCCGACCAGGCACACGATGCACGAACCGTACTATCCGCACCTGGCGCTGGCCGACTTGTGCGAGACGCTGGAACGGGACTATGGCCTGGAGGCAGACAATCACCGGCCGCAGCAGCGCGGGGCGGCATCGAGGGCCGCCGACATGGAGCGCCATGCCGGCGTGGAAAGTCTGGTGGGCTGGATCAAGCGCGAATGCCTGGACGACATTAAAGCCGCGCAGTCCTGGACGGAGCTGCACCAGGTCATGCGTGATAACGGCCTGGAGATTACGCCAAGGGGTAACGGGTTGGTGATCCGGGCCGATGACGGCACGATGGTCAAGCCCAGCACCCTGTCCCGCGATCTGTCCAAGCCTGCCCTGGAAAAGCGGCTGGGAGCCTTTGAGGCGTCACCGGATCAGCAGGAGAAGCCGCCCAGGCGGCAGTATCAAAAGAAGCCGGTACGGTCACGCGCTGACACCACCGAGCTTTATGCCAGGTACAAAGTTTTTTATCGCCAACTTATCAATGATAAATAAAAGTCACATCTATGTCAAAATCACTTATAACCGCACTCATTGTTGTCGCGCTTGATGCGATTGGTTTGGGATTAATCATGCCGGTGGTTCCGGCTTTATTAAATGAATTTGTACCGGCAGAGCAAACAGCATTTCACTATGGTGTTTTTTTATCGCTTTATGCGTTTATGCAGGTCTTTTGCGCGCCCGTTTTAGGGCGGTTATCTGACCGCTATGGACGGCGGATTATTTTGCTGGTTTCATTTTTAGGTGCCACGATTGATTATAGCATAATGGCGGCAGCGCCTGTTTTATGGGTGCTTTATATCGGCCGGATTATCTCAGGTGTTACCGGAGCAACTGGTGCAATCGCGGCATCAATTATCGCTGATACAACTAAACAGGAAGAACGTGCGCGTTGGTTTGGTTTTATGGGGGCGTGTTTTGGTGCAGGTATGATTGCAGGGCCTGCTATTGGCGGTGTTCTTAGTGATATATCTGTGCATGCGCCCTTTGTGGCAGGGGCTCTTCTCAATGCAATTGCCTTTTGTTTGGTGGCTTTCTTGTTGCCCAAAACGCCGTCACAACCGCCTGAAGGACAGCCAGCCAAAATCAATTTGTTTGAAGGCTTTCGCTTCAATTTTGCAGTTCAGGGACTTGCCAGCTTTTTTGCGTTGTTTTTTCTTATGCAGCTGATTGGGCAGGCGCCCGCCGCTTTGTGGGTGATTTATGGCGAACAGCGCTTGAATTGGGATATTGGCACAGCAGGTGTGTCGCTGGCCGTTTTTGGTGCAGCACATACATTCGTACAAGCTGTTTTAACCGGCACTCTTTCAAAGCGACTGGGTGACCGCGGTGTGTTGCTGCTTGGAATGGGCGCTGATATGTGCGGGTTTTTATTGCTGGCTTTTATCACGCAAAGCTGGATGGCGGTATTCTCAGGAACGGGTCCTATACCAGGAGCAATTCAAGAATTGCAACAGCAGATTTTTACTGAATGGTTACCAACTTCAGGTTTTGAATATGCTGAATTGCCAGATATCGAATTATATTTAGATGCTAATCCTCAGAATGCACAGTTCCAAATATGGCTCCCGATTCGTGCAAAATAAAAAAGTTGTGGCAAGTTTTTTGCCACAACTTTTTTTGAATAAAATGACTCTTAGTATTTTATAACTGACAATCAGCATATTAGATACTATAGTTGTTGTTGGCCTTTTAATTTGTTATAATCATATTGAGAGTAATTAGGAAAAAAGGAGCGTGGACAGATGACTAGAACGTGGTTTATTACTGGTGGAAGTAAAGGAATTGGTTTTGAGACAGTAAAATTAGTATTAGAAAATGGCGACCAAGTCATTTCTTTTTCTAGAACAGAAGGAAAACTCAGCAGGTTAAAAACAGAATATGGATCTTCTTTGCTGATCTGTTTAGGCGATATTGAAGAACGAGACATGGTAGTAGCCGCTGCTGCTAAGGGAGCAGAAAAATTTAATGGCATCGATATTGCTTTGAGTAATGCGGGAATGATGCTTGGAGGAATGATTGAGGAGACAACAGAAGAAGAGGCGCGTCAGATAATGAATGTAAACTTTTTCGGTTCTCTTTGGACGGCTCAAGCGGTTTCTCCTTTTTTGCGAGACAAATCAGGTCGTTTTATCCAAATGAGTAGTATCGGGGGCATCATGTCTTGGATGACTTCAGGTCTATACAGTGCTAGTAAATTTGCGGTAGAAGGATTGACGGAAGCTTTAGCACAGGAACTGGCTCCTTTTGGTGTTCATGTGACTATTGTTGAACCAGGAGGTTATTGGACAGATCTTTACAAGAAACTGCATAATAGTAAACGCTTGCCGGATTATCAAGAACTGCATCAACAAATGGATGCCTTCGCAAAAGAACAGGAGGGTCAGGCGACAGATAGTGACCCTATATTAGCAGCAAAGACAATCTTAAAACTTGCGGCATTGCCTGAACCACCACTACGTCTAATATTAAGTGATTCTCTTTTTGATGGGGTGATCGAAGCAACGGAAAATAAAATCGCCGGGTGGAAAGCAGAGGAGAGCCTCAGTCGGGAATCAGAAAAATTGATTCCAATGCCTGAAGGGTATTTAGCTGATAAGTAGATGACGACAGGAAAGTGACAATAAAAAATGAAAGAAATCATTGAAGAAATTCAAGCATACAAACCTTTTACACAGCAAGAAGCAAATGATCAAAAACTTTTTCTAAAACAAATACAATTTACGTATAGGAAGAATAAACGCCCTTTTCACCCAAGTCCAACAGCTTTGGACCGCAGTTGACTCTTTCGACACCCCTGCGATGCAACCCAATCCGGCTGACGGGGAGCCAGCAACGCTGAAAATTTAC
>NZ_VPBO01000005.1:0-155538 GCF_013418655.1 Acinetobacter sp. YH12128
GAGGAATTGCCACAAGATACGATAAGCTAAAACGTAACTATCAAAGCGCTGTTGCTTTAGCTTGTATATTTATATGGTTGCCTCTTTAGCTCAATTTATCGGCTGTAAATGTCAACACACCCTAATAATTTAGTTTTTGAAAAAAAGGAAGATTGGATCATAAAAAGAAATGAACTAATCGTTGATTTAAAAGATCTATATAAAGACAGTGGAAAAGTTTCTCTTTTACTTGGAGCTGGGGTTTCGTGTAGTGCTAATCTACCAAGTTGGGATGAGTTAATTTCAAGTTTATTTATCACCTACTTAGTTAATAGTAGTAGTGATAATAAAGAATTAAGCACTATGCGTGCAGGTGAATATGTTGAAATCATTAAACATATAAGTAAAACCTTTTCAGAAAAATATTTAAAATCTGCTTTACTTTCAGCTCGATATTTACGCACAGGATTCTCTACTCAGAATCAAGATTCAAAAAGCTTTATGAAGGAATTACAAAGAACTCTTTATAATAAAGAAAGAAAACAATCTGAATTAATTAGTACAATCGGAAAATTGTGCATTCCGACTAGAACTGGTGCAAAAGTTAAATCTATTATTACTTATAATTTTGACAACTTAGTTGAACAACATTTATATAATATTAATTTAAAATATAAATCAATCTATCTTGATAACGATAAATATAGTAATGAACAATTACCCATATACCATGTTCATGGATTTATTCCAGAGAATATAGAATTAGAAAATGATGACTCATTCGAAAAAATGGATCTAATTTTTTCAGAAGAAGGTTATCACCGCATGTACTCCAACCCCTATCATTGGTCAAATTTAATCCAATTATCAATATTAAAAGAAAATACATGTATGATGATTGGCTTATCAATGGATGACCCAAATCTAAGACGATTACTCGAAATTGCACAAGCAGGCAATGAAAACATTCAACATTTTGCCTTTTTAAAACGTATTAGCATTTCTGAAATTTCAAAAAAAACTAAGAGTTCATCACCATTAGAATCATCATTTCTCGAAAGACATCATAATTTACAGGAATTAATGTTCTCTGAACTAGGAGTAAATATTATTTGGTTTGAGAAATTTGAAGAACTGCCTGAACTTCTGAATCAACTTTTAAATTAACTTACCTCCTTGCGAAGCAGTGCTTCTCATCCAATGAGGGAGCGTCACTTGAACTTATATTTGCATGAGTTTAGTAATGAATATTCCCTCTCCTTTTAGGAGAGGGTTAGGGAGAGGTTTGTTTTAATTCAGAACATCTCCGCCACAAATCATCCAACACCATATCCGTCCCACCCAACACATCATGGTTCCAATACCGAATCACCTTTAACCCCAAAGCCTCTAAAAACTTAGTACGTTCAGCATCATATTCAATCGCATCATCCATTCCATGCTGACTGCCATCCAACTCAATCACTAAACCAATTTCATGACAGTAAAAATCCACAATATAAGGTTTGATCACATGCTGACGGCGGAATTTAAGATTCATAAAACGCTTGGCACGGAGTATTTGCCACAACAGGTTTTCTGCATCGGTGGCGGTATGGCGCATGGTTTTGGCGAATTCTAATAATGCAGGGTCTATTTTCATTTTTTATTTTTCTCTTAATTATATTGTGAATATGTGATACGCAAAGAAATTCCCTCTCCTTCCAGGAGAGGGCTAGGGAGAGGTGCTTTTAAATATTTTTCATTATAACTTCAACCCTCACCCCGTCCCTCTCCCAAAGGGAGAGGGAGAAAAGCAAAATCTAAAGCACCCCATTCTCCAACAACACCTCCAACCCTTTCACCTTCTCCATATATTTCAAACGTTCCTTTTCCCATTTCACTTGCTCTTTCAATACCGAAACATCGCCATCAATCACCTTATACACATCTTTCACCTGCATATTTTTCGGCTTCGGTTTTTCACTCCAGTGAAAGCTATCCGTGATGTCATCAATCTGACTGGCTAGGCGTTGGCTTTGTGCTTCTAGCGCCATTTGATAAAACTTTAAATGTTCATCAGTTAAGGCTTTAGGGCTTTTGCCTTTATTGGTTTCAAGCTGTAATTGCAGCTTTAATAAATAAAACAAATCCTGTGCTTCATGAGCTTGGTTCACCACTTGCAGCAACTCTGTTTTTTCTGCTTTTTTAGCTTCATCAGGCTCACGGTCAGGGTGAATCATGGCAGTGATTTTTAAATACACAGTTTTCAGTGATTGGTTCACTAACTTTTCAGCTTGCTCACGTTTTTGCGCAAGTCGTTTACGCTGATGCTCTTTTTTCTCACGTTGATATTGTTCGCTGTCCCATTCTTCATAAGACTCATGTTGTTCTGCAGCGTCCAGTTCTATATCAACATGACTATTTGTGTTTAGCTGTTCTGCTTGTGCTGACTTGCCCTTTTTATTTGGCTTTTGATTATGTGCATGATGCTGCTGATAAAAAGCATCTACTTCAGTGACTTTTTCAAGTTCGGCTGTATTTAAGTAATTGGATTTTTTCAACTGCTTTGCCAATTTCGCAAGCTTCACATCGAGCTGAGCTAAATCCGCTTTAGCAAAGTCTTCTTGCTGTAGATGCTGCCAAAGCTGCCCAAGCTGACGAAAGTAGACTACATGCAAATCACGATAGATCGGCACAAGTTTGAGTTGAATATAACTCTGAATTTCACTTTTGGCATTTTTCCAAAGCGTTAAATCTTGTTTTTGCTGTTCAATTTGCTCAATCAGTTTATTCAGCTTTTTATGCTGTGGGGATAAAGCTTCAGCACTCGGGAGTAGACTGACTTTTAGCTCAAAAGACATAAGCAAATTTAACGCAAAAAGAAAATTATAGCCGATCTAAGCACTAAACTTATGAGCACCTTGTATAAATCAACAATGGACTTTTATCCATTAACGCTCAAACCGTTGTAAATATTGACTCAACTCTTCTCGAACAACCACCTCATGTCCTGCATGACTTCGACTTTGCTCCAAGAGATGCTCTGAGTCGATCACTGCCACGCGATGACCATCTGCAATTAAACGATCTACGCCTTCAAAGAGCATTCGAACACCAACATCGTGTATCAAAGAAATATTGGTCAGGTCTAAAACGATATGGTTCTTCGCAACAGGTTCATTCTGCAATAGTCGCTGCCTCATTACAGATGAAGCGCTGTTGAACACATTTTTGTACCCACGCCGCTAAGCCATGATCAAAATGAATATTCCGTTGCTCAGTCTGAAAGTGGAGCTGCGCTAATCCGAGCTGAAATTGTAATTGCTGCATCGCTATCTTTTAAGTTTTTAATCTTCTGCCAAGTTTAACTCACGAAAGCTACGCACTTGGTTACGTCCTTGTTGCTTTGCCATGTACAGCGCTTGATCGGCCATACGCGTGACCACAGCAGACGGTGTCCCCTCAATCGCAGTTGCTACACCGAAACTTGCACTAATCTTCAACATTTGATGGTTGGCTATCATAGTTTCAGCTTCAGAAATGGCCAATCGACAGCGTTCAGCGACCTCTATCGCCTGCTCTAAACTCTGATTTTTTAGAATTAAAATGAATTCTTCACCGCCATAACGCCCAACCACATCTTGTACACGAGTATTGTCATTTAAAATTTGAGCAACACGTTGTAAAACGGCATCTCCTGCATCATGTCCATATTGGTCATTGATCAATTTAAAATGGTCGAGATCAAGCAAAACGACTGCAAATTCAGGCCGTGTCTGTTTGCTGAGCGTATCAAGTTCATGACTGACATAACGACGGTTAAACACATTGGTCAGGCCATCGACACGGCTGAGGACTTCCATCTTTTGTTCACGGTGTCGCCACTGTAAAAGCAAAATCTGAAAAAACACTGCACTCACAATCAATATGGGTAAATACAACTCCGCCATACTCATGAGCCAAAAGGCATTGTCGTAAAACTCACTCTGTTTTAAAGCCGGGCTGAAAATCGGTGCATATTCTAGATGGTCAATCGAAGTTTGATAGCAAATGTAGCCAATAAACAGTGTGATCGGAAATGTAATACTGAGCATAATTGCAGGACGATAAAAAACTAAACCGACCATCAACAAATTGACTGTTCCCGCCATGGTGGCAGGACTATAGATCCCGATCATATAGCCACCATAGATCATGCCGATCCCAAACAGGACGGGCGCAAAATAGCTAAAAAACAGTCTAAAATTTAAATATTTTTTGAAATAAAGACTGAGTACTGCCAATACGCCATAACTGAGTAGGACTATACAAGCGACGATGATCCTGAACTTGAGTTCACTCGGATTAAACCAAATCCGATTGGTCGAATAATAAAAATTCATGATGCACCACTTCAACACGCTAACTTGACTCAGCATGCCAAAGATGAGAAGTAAACGCCCTTTATCGTAGTCAGACCAATTGATAATGAGATAGTCCGATTCAAACAAAAGATGCTTCAACTTACGCCATTGTACGCCCCATTTCGTACAGACAGCATTGCCCCAATTTTTCCCCATTAATCTTCTTTTTTATTTTATTATTTCGCTAGTTATACAAGGTTTTAGCTTCAAAAAGAAAGCCTATTTCACAGTTATAAGTGCAACATTTGAAGCCTTTAAACTTCACTTGCAACACTATTCAAATTACTTTTCCGCTATTTTTTTAGCTCAATTGGTCATTTTTATATTTTGAAATAACATGGTTTATTATTCTAAACGCTCGGTGAATAAAATCCCATTCAGATGATCGACCTCATGCTGTACGATCCGTGCGGGAAAACCATTCAGGGTTTTCTCTTTGACTTCACCTTGAAGCGTCAAATATCGCACGTGAATTTGCTCGGCTCTCGGGACTTGTCCTCGTGCATTCGGCACACTTAAGCAGCCTTCTTCACCCAAAACCGTGGTCGTAGATCGAGATGTAATCACTGGATTGACCATCACGATCGCCTCCATTTCAGGCGCATCGGGATAGCGTAAATTTGCACGTGAAGCCACGATAATCACCCGCTTAGAAACATAAATTTGCGGCGCCGCAATGCCTACGCCTTGACGCTCAAGCATGGTGGCATGCAGTGTTTCGCTCAATGCAATTAACCATGCAGAACCTATTTCAGACGCTTGCACCTCTGCGGCAGTTAGCGTCAAAATCGCTTCTCCACGCTGCGCAACAGCAGCAATATGACTCATGTATTTATCCTTTTTTAAGTCTAGCGGGCTTAAATTATTTAACTGATGTAACGCACGTAAAAGTAATTTCACAATTTTAAAATGATATTTAAGTTTATTCGACGGAGTCTTACATCTAGGATTTAAATAAAGGGATTAGCCTTCGGCTGGAGGTACTCTTACGAAACGTTGTTTCTCATTCGGCAAAATGAGAAGCAAAGCTTCGCAAGGAAACCATCTTGCGGTGCAATGCACCTCACCGACAAAACTCGTTCACTAGTATCAAATTATTCAAAGTATCGCAAAAACTTTTTTGATTAGAAGGAGTCCTGTCTCAAACACTTGCGGATGACGTTACCGCTTATCATTCTTTCATTTGAATCAAATTACGCTTCTGATGTTACTGCGTAACATCAGTTATTTAAAAAAAAACAACCATGCAATATGCATTATTATCGGTTCTGAGTATAAAACAACGGCATGCTATGGCTTTGAATCTTTTATGGTTTATATAGAGCACAAAGTAAAATAGCAGATCACACCGCCCTATACTATTGATATTTATCATTTATATTCCAAGATTTAACGCCATCCATCACCAATCATTCTTTAAGTTAATGCGACTTTATCTATATTATTTTGTTCTTAATTCACGATATTTTCATAACTATAAGTTTTTAATAAGGCAACAAAGTTTGATTATTCAATAAAAATTTGAATCACTAAAATCCTCAAATGCTATTTGCTGCTGGAAAATATTTGCATGGAAGCTCAGCCACGCCTGACTCGTCAAGATAAACGTACCCTCGGACTGTCATCCCTCGGTGGCGCACTCGAGTTTTATGACTTTGTCATTTATGTGTTTTACGCCAAAATTATTTCGGAACTGTTTTTCCCCACTGGACTCAGTCCATTTTGGGCGATGCTGAATACTTACGGTATTTTTGCAGCCGGATATTTTTTCCGCCCATTGGGTGGTGTGGTGATGGCGCATTTTGGCGATTTGATTGGTCGTAAGCGTTTATTTAGTTTGTCTATTTTACTCATGGCTCTGCCTACACTGATGATCGGTGTGATGCCAACTTTTGAAAGTATTGGCTATGCAGCACCACTTTTGCTCCTACTGATGCGTGTGATTCAAGGCATCGCGATTGGTGGTGAAATCCCTGCGGCATGGACTTTTGTTTCAGAGCATGTGCCTGAGCAAAAAATTGGGATTGCCAATGGTCTACTCACTGCCGGCTTATCTTTGGGTATCCTATTGGGCGCACTGATGTCATTGTTTATTTCATTACAATTTACAGAGTCAGAAATCCATGACTGGGCATGGCGGATTCCATTTATTCTAGGCGGGATCTTTGGTTTTGTTGCGCTCTATCTCCGCAGTTATTTAAAAGAAACGCCTGTATTTAAAGCCATGCAAGAAAAGAAACAATTGGCTAAAGAGCTTCCAGTAAAACAAGTGCTGCAACAACACAAAACAGGCGTTGTGATTGGTATGCTGTTTACATGGTTCTTAACCGGCTGTGTTGTTGTGCTGATTTTAGCGATGCCAAATTTACTCACGGGCGCCTTTGGTTTTGAGCGTGCCGATGCCTTTAAAATGCAAAGTGCCGCTATTGTGATGCAAATGGTCGGTTGTATCTTGGCAGGTCTTTTGGCAGATCGCTTCGGTGCGGGTAAAGTGATGCTGTTCGGTTCACTCCTTGTCGCAATAATCGCGGGCGTGTTCTATAACAGCTTGGGTCATGTGGCAGCATCGACCGTGTTTGCGCTCTATATGCTGCTCGGTTTGGCATCAGGTACGGTTGGTATGGTGTCTTATAGTATGGTGAAAATGTTCCCTGCACAGATTCGTTTCTCGGGCATTTCATTTTCATACAATTTGGCCTATGCCATCGCGGGTGGTATCACCTTGCCATTGGTTCAATGGTTGAGTTTATACAGCAACATTGGCGCCATGTATTATATTTGGACCGTCTGTTTGGTGACCTTCTTTACTGCGATGCTCTATCGTCAACGTTTTGAAAAAACATCTCATTAAAATAATAAAAAAAGCGGTCAATGACCGCTTTTTTTAAATCTCTTTCAAATCAATTCAGGCTTTTAAATTTTTACGCAATTCATCTTCTACAATTTCAATCTCAAGCTGACTAAAACGACGAATTTCACCTTCTGCATGTTTTTCAAGTAATCCACCAATCAGTGGAACTTTGACTTTCACCGTCCAGTCCAAATTGAAACTCACTTGTGTTGCATCACCACTGACACTTCGTTTACAACTGGCTTCGAGCGGTAGGTTCGGATCTAGTTTGACGTCAGATGTTAATGCCGCCAAATTACTAATATCCGTACGTTTCAGACGAAACGCATCTTTTAAAAACTTCTTGGCAATATCTGGAATATTTACATCAAGGTTATAGGCACGTTTTAAGGTATACATATCGCCTGTTTTTTTTGATTCTAAAATTTCTAGATTTTCACCCGGTATGCGTTTGCACACCGCTTCATGCAAGCTGATATCTGCGGCTAGTCGTTTAAAATCTTCAAGTGAAACGCCATGAATTGTGGCATTGACGGTAAATTGATGTGCCATTCTCGTAATCCTTAAGGTCAATATTGGTTTTATTGTTTTATTTCGCCCAGTCTACAGTTGCTAAAACTGTGCTTTTAATTAAATCGAAAAGCGTTATGGCTGTCATTGACCTGAAACCAAGCTAGAAAAACAGAATTGCCATACAGCAACTCATTGGACTCTGCCTTAAAGGACTTTTTAATAGATTTGCCCATGCTTATCTTTAAACTCGAGCTGAAATTCCCAGCCCGCATCGATTTTTAAATACATCCCTGCATAGGACAACTTTGCGTACCAATGACCGAAGCCGAGGCTAAAAATATCAAAGCTGGCTTGTTCAGGCAGCTGTTGTATTGGTTTTGCATGTATCAAAGCGCTGGGTTCATAAGACGTGCAGTGCGAGCCATAATGATGAAAAAGTTCAATACATAGCTGATTAACTGATGTTATGCAGTAACCATCAAAGCGCAATTTACTTCAAATAAAAGAACGATACGCGGTAAGGTCATCCGCAAGTGTTTGAGACAGGACTACTTCTAATCAAAAATGTTTTTGCGATGCTTTGAATAATTTGACGGTAGTGAACGAGTTTTGTCGGTGAGGTGATTGCACCGCAAGATGGTTTCTTTACGAAGCACGCTTCTCATTTTGCCGAATGAGAAACAATGTTCCGTAAGAGTACCTCCAGCCGAAGGCTAATCCCTTTATTCAATCTTTAGATGTAAGACTCCGTCGAATAGACTTAAAAATCATTTTAAAAGTGCATAAGTACTTTTACGTGCGTAACATCAGTTGTTAATTTAAGATCATGCTATGCACCACACCATCCCGATCACGGTGTACCAATTTGATTACTTGTGAATAATCGATCAAAACGCTTTGGTGTTTGTAACTGATTTGGATGCCGTATTCATCTGCACCATCATCCAAACCGCTGATGCTACATTGCGTGCCTTGTGGAAATGCATTGAGCCATTCAGCGTTATACACATCTGCTATTTGTTCAAACTGAAAAAAGCTCGCTTTTTGCTGCAATAGAAACCCAGCTTGTCGATCAAAACGCAGTTGCTGCTCAAGTTGAAAGTCGATAATCATGACTCTGCACGCTCTTTACTTATTCATCGGGTTCGGAATCGGCTATTAAAAGTAGCTTTGCCATCACCCAATGATCCTTATAAAGCTTTCATCGCCTGTTGCTGCTGTTTATTTTTGACTTGTGTCCATTGCCACCAACCAAATGCCGCCAAGCCCACAAAACCAGCATACAACGCCGCAGTGAGATACAGGTCTTTGTATATAAACATACCCACATAGATAATATCGACAAATACCCAAAGCACCCAAGTGGCAATATGTTTCCGACTGGTCCAATACGTTGCAAGTAAGCTAAATGCGGCCAATTGTGCATCCAAAATCGGCACGGCTGCATCGGTAAAATAGTGCAGGCTTAAACCAAAAATCAAACCGCCCACCGCAGCTAAGAGCATTTGAACGATCACAATTTTGGTCGCAATCGGTTCAATACGAATGTCGTGGTCTTGTTGTTTGCCCTTCAACCAATGATAAAAACCATAGAAGTTCACCACTACAAAGAAAAACTGCAAAATGGTTTCGCCATAAAGTTTGTAGGTATAAAACAGGTAGGCATACAGCAAAAAAGCTGCAAAGTTAAACCACCAACACCACATATTTCGCTTAATGGTTAAAGTCACCCCGATTAAGCTAATAATGACTGCAAAAATTTCTAAGTTTGACATGGTTGATTGGGCCTTAAAAAAGCTGCAGCTATTATGGAAAAAATCAGCCCAAAGGCAAGCTCTACCCCACACTATTTCATATCAACTCTGTAAATTTTAAATCAAACCATTCATCCAACTTACTTTGATTTTGATGTATTGAACGCATCAGTTTTGACAGTTTTCTAACAATCGTTTAAAAACTTAGGTATGCCTAAAGAATAATCAGAAGGAATCATCCAAATGTCAGAACAACAAGGTCGTGTAAGTCGAGAAATCCATGGTCATCTTTATTTAATCGGTTTGGACCGTGCAGATAAACGAAATGCGTTTGACAGTCATTTAATTCATGACCTTTCACTGGCGCTCACTGAATATGAAGATGATCCAAATTTACGCTGTGCAGTGATTTTTGCTCATGGTGATCATTTTACTGCAGGTCTAGACTTGGTCGAACTACAACCCAAACTTGGCAGTGGACTGTTTAATTTTCCTGATCAGCAAATTAATCCGTGGGGAACCAACTCACGACAACGAAAAAAACCAGTTGTGGTCGCGGTACAAGGGTTCTGTTTTACAGCGGGTATTGAACTCATGCTGAATGCCGATATCGTGATCGCACAGCGTCACACGGAGTTTGCTCAAATGGAAGTGCAACGTGGCATTCTTCCCTTTGGTGGCGCAACAGTTCGCTTTGTGCAAGCAGCGGGTTGGAATAAAGCCATGCGCTATTTACTCACAGGTGAACGTTTCAATGCGCAAACGGCATATGACATGAACTTGGTGACTGAAATCACTGAGCAAGCGCCCTTATCTCGTGCAATAGAACTTGCAGAACAAATTGCACAGGCTGCACCACTGGCGGTTCAGGCAACACTCGCTGCAGCACAGCAAGGGGTGCATTTGGGAGCCGATGCTGCCTTTGCTCAATTGGATCAGCACTTACAACCACTACTAAAAACACAAGATGTACAAGACGGTGTGATGGCCATGCTACAACGTCGCGCAGCCAATTTTCAGGGCAAATAACCCTTTATTTAAACTGAATAAACCCTTTACGTCCTGCCTATCAAGAGAAAAATTATGTCAACGGATTTAGAACCAGCAGCGCAAGAAATACATAGTACACCCGTGAGTTTCCCTGCAACCGATGGTTATACGCTTTCAGGCGTTGAATATCGGCCTAATACTGCCGCTAAGGCCAATATTATTATTTCAAGTGCGACAGGTGTACCTCAACAATTTTACCGTCGTTTTGCCGAGTATGCCGCAGGACTCGGTTATCAAGTACTGACTTTTGATTATCGTGGTATAGGACGTTCTGCACCGTCAAAACTTAAAGGCTTTAAGATGTCTTATCTTGACTGGGGACGTTATGACCTTTCTGGTGCCATAGCTTATATGCAACAACACGGTCAGGAAACTTTTCTAGTGGGACACTCCTATGGCGGCCAAGCACTAGGACTTACCTCAAATCATGATCAGATACGTGCCATGTATTGTTTTGGCACTGGCGCAGGTTGGCATGGCTATATGCCCTTTAAAGAAAAAATGAAAGTTCATGTGATGTGGAATATCGTTTTTCCGCCGATGGTTGCCATCAAAGGGTATTTGCCTTGGAGCAAACTCAATATGGGCGCTGACCTTCCTGTCGATGTCTATAAACAATGGCGCCGTTGGTGTAAAAACCCAACCTATTTCTTTGCCGACCCTGAGCTGAGTGAGCTATCTCAACAATATGCTGCAGTTCAAACGCCGATTTATGCGGTCGCTGCACTTGATGATGACTGGGCATTACCTAATTCACGACATGCTTTTATGCAACATTATGCGCAAGCATCAATGCACTATATCAATATTGAAGCGCAAGATTATGGTCTAAAACAGATTGGTCATATGGGATATTTCCGCAAAGGTGCTGAACCCTTATGGCAGGAAGTGATTGGACGGTTTGATGAACTATTAGTCGCCTAGAGCAATTTACTTTATACACATCATATTGATTTATTCGAATAGAGAGATACATGCGTCCACGGAAAAATACCTCAGAACATCTATTACTACAGTCAGCACACGCCTTTAAACGCTATGGCTATATGGGCTGTAGCATGGGGAAATTGGCCGAAGCCTGTGGACTTTCAAAAGCTGCGTTTTATTATGACTATCCGAATAAAGACGCTTTATTAATGGAAATTTTAAACCTGACGCATGTAAAGTTACAACACAGTATTTTTCAGCAATTACAACAATCCACTACATCCCCTCAACAGACTTTCCCGCAAATCCATCAACTAGCCATCCAGTTTTTTAGCCAAGGCGGATTAGGTTGTTTGGTCGGGATTTTAAGTATGGAACGTCAACATTTGCCTACCGAGATTTTTGCAAAATTGCAGTCCATCTTTCACGAGTGGCAACTCGCCTTTGAAGTGTTTTTTCAGCGATGTATGAACATCGAACATGCCGCGCAACTTGCCAAAATCAGCTTGGCGGATTATGAAGGCGCAATTTTAATGGCTCGAATGAGTGATGATTTGAGTTATCTCGATTTAGTCCGAGACCGCATTTTGCTTCAACTTGCAGAGTCTTGATAGCGATATTCTATTTTATGTTCTTCGCCAAAACGGTCGACATGTGTATAAAACTCGCCGTATCGACCTAAATAATACTCGAGTGATTGATTGTAAAAATTCCAATAAATCGACCATTCATTCAGATCTAATTGTCGAATTTGAGTTTTACAATTCACTGGCATGCGACGTAAAAAGACTTCTTGTAACTGCTCGGCTGCCTGTAGCGAATCTAATTTGTATTGTTGTTGAAAGAAAATTTCCGCAATATCATCAAAAAGTTGCTGTTCATATTCATCAACTTCAATGACTTGATCGACTTGGCGTATAGCATCATCATTCGATGCCAAAGTGATACTGTTCGATTTTTCTGGTGCTTGATAGCGCGAATATTTTTGACGATATTTTTCTGTTTTTAGGATTTTTTTGACCACAATGCCCGCTGCAGACAACGCCATCAGAATACACAGCACAATGAGAAAATTAACCATAATGACAACCTACTGCCGATGACACGCCTTTACATCTTGAGCCATCGAATATTTTTATGAACTAATATAACGCACAATAACGCTTAAAATTCATACAGAATTATTTTAAAGCTGAAATCTGGCCTATTTTCATCGTTAATTTATTTCAAATTATTACTCCTTCTGCATTCATTGAATATGTATAGATTCATGTTGCATCTACTTTTAGTTTTAAAATCAGTATGAATGGATGAATTTATGTCGATTTCTCTCTGTATTTAGCGATTAATCCATAAATATACATTTGTAAATTTTGCAACAATTTTGAAATAAAAACCCAACCCAACGGCGCAATGGCAGCAAAAAAACATAAAACGCAACAATAAGCCTCTTTAAGCACAGGTCGATATCTTCTGAAATGGCAGGCTGTTGGAGTTTTTATAAAAAGAAAAAATTATGATACGCGAAGCACAAATCCAGGACATACCCGAAATTATTCACGTGATTCACAACAGCATTCGTTCATGTATCCAGGACCATCAACGTAATGAAAGTGTGATTCAAGCTTGGCTTGAGGAGGCAAATCAATCGAATATTTTAATGTGGATGCTTTACAACGACAGTTGGGTCTACGTCAGTGACAATCGAGTGGTCGGCTTTATTTTAGTCAGTGATCAGGGACAAATTTTACTGAACTATATCTGCCCTGAACGTCAGTACCAAGGCATTGGTAAGGCGTTATTGTTAAACATGATGCACTGCGTCCAGAAAAAGAATATTACCGAGATCAGTCTAGAAAGTACCCATACGGCACTCGCCTTTTACCAAAAATATGGCTTTGTCGCACATCAGGATTTTGAGCCTACTGATGTTCCGCTTAAATTGGTCAAACAACTCTGCTAGTAGAGAGATAAAGTTCGTAGAGGGATAGATTTTCAAATAAGATGATTGTATAGATGAATTTAAAGATAAATGAATCTAAATAAGTATTGGCAATGGATACTACCGATACCTCCACAAAGTTTTAAACCGTTTACGACTAGGTATCAAGGCTTAAGTTGATCGCGTCCTGCCTGTTTGGCCATATATAAATAATGGTCTGCATGTTTCATTAAAGCTTCGATACTGTCAAAGTCATTTTGCTTATCCATCCATGCCATGCCCAAACTTAGAGTGACGTAATTTTTGTCATCACCCCGATTAACATGTTCAAGCTGTTCATTACGCATGGCTTCGAGTACCAATTGTAATTGCTCTTGGGCAATCGCATACGGAACATCATGCATCAATATGGCAAACTCTTCTCCCCCGTAGCGAGCCACATAGGCTGAACTTGGCAGGGTATTTTGCATGGTTTTCACGATCTGCTGTAACACCTCATCGCCTTTGAGATGTCCATAGTGGTCATTATAATTTTTAAAATAATCAACATCTAACATGGCAAAGACCAGTGTTCGATGGCTATGAAAACGGACTTCCGAATATAAGCGTTGAATTTCAGCATTCAGTGCACGGCGGTTGAATGCCCCCGTTAAGGCATCAATACGAATTTGTAGCTCTAGCTTTTTATTCAGCTCGTGAAGCTGTAAGGTGCGCTCTTTGACTTTCTGATCGAGTGAACTGTTTAGCTCAAGCAAACTATTATTCAACTGTTCCGTATGCATCGACTGCTGTGCATAATGATGCGATTGCTGAAACATGATCAACAAGGCATACAAACTGGTTGAAATGAACGATAAATTGACTGAATCAATCAAATTCATCATCAGCAAAAAGTCGTTTAAAAAGGTAATGCACAGGAAAATAACCGCGATTAAATTTAATTTTGAATACGGTTCTTTCTTTTTCAGTGTTAGGTAAAAACCATAAGCAAAATTACTCAGAACAACGATCACATAAGCAAAGCTGTAGGTTGCCAAAGGCTGAAAAATCTCAGGCGTCGAAACAAAAGTCACTGAAATATTCAAAGACAATAGCAACATCGCGATCTGATAATTTAAGGTAAATAAATAGCGACGACTGAGCAAGTGGATATAACTTAAAAAGAAAATCGACGCCAAATAAGTAAATAAATATTCTAATCGCGTGCCCCACAACCAATTGATATCGGTAAAAGTGGTATAGGCATAAGGTGCTGAAAATAAATTATGGAATGCTAAAAAGACAATAAATAAGCCAAACACCAAATTACTTCGGCTATTGCGACCGCGTAAACCTCGGAAAACAGAAAATAGGATCGTAAATAGTCCCACACCCAAGACGGCGCCCGACACCATTCCAATACTCATCATTTGTTGTTGGAATTGGCGGTTTACTGTCTTAGCAATACCAATACGCATCGGGTTTTCAAACCCGCCGTGCATACTGTTAAAACTCGAAGCTTGAATGGTTAAAGTGAAATATTCATCTTGTGCCACAAAATAGGCAATTCGCGGTGCATTCTCCGTTTTTTGTTCTGCTTCAGTACGCCCCACCTCGCCCAAACGAACGATCACATCACCATTTAAAAATACCCGATACGCACCGTACTGATTTGGAATCAATACCGCGATACGTCGACCAATAAATTGTTTAGGGATTTGGAAATGTCCAGTAAATGTCCCAAAACCTTTACTGTCCCCTGTGATGTCTTTAAATGATGCAGGCAGATAGACCGTTTGACCGACTAGAACCGAACTCGGAGACGTTAAAAATTGATTTGGATAAAACAACCATTTGCCTTGTAAGAGGCTACTGGTGTCTTCCGTGAAGTAGATTTGGTTAACTTCGTTTTGATATTTTAAATAAAACGATTTAGGAGCAGTTTCATACTGTGCTTGAGCAGTCGATACAGTAAATGCCAGTGTAAAAATAATAAAGGTAAAAACCCAGAACAATCTGGTACAAGGCAACTGTAAATACAATGGCTTTGATTCCTGCGTTTATACTCGAGTAATTATTCTAATCTACGGTAAAAGACAAAAATAACAACTACTATTTTATCAAATTGATCAATAACGTCCATGTCATTGATCTAAAACTATTGATCTATTAATCGCGAGTTTTTACGTCATACAATTCAATCTCAAAAATAAGATTTGAATTGGCAGGAATTACATTACCCATTTTACGCTCACCATAAGCCAAATGTGATGGTACGATTAACTTACGTTTACCACCGACTTTCATCCCCATGATGCCCTGATCCCAACCTTTAATTACACGGCCTGTACCAATCACCGTTTCAAAATAATTACCACGATCCAATGATGAATCAAATTTAGTACCATCTTCTAACCAACCAGTATAGTGAGTTGTAATCAAAGCACCTTTAACCGCCTCTTTACCTTCGCCTACCACTAAGTCAATAATTTCTAATTCTTTGCTCATGCTCTCAACCTCAAATGCCGCAATCTAAATAAAGCACTATTATAAACAGGATTACTTTGGATGCCGTAGTAAATACGCTGTTAAAAATTGAGCTCCAGAATATCCTGATCATTCATTAGATCTTGAGTTAATTTTCTATGGTTTGTCGCAGAGCCAATTAAGATCCAACGCCCACTGATTTTATGTTCAGTTTTATGTCGCACACTACGAACCACTTGCATTTGATAGGTTTTAAACAGCTCTTCATAGTCATCCAGCGTTTGTTGTCGAAAGTGACAAACGATACGATAACTCCGTGCTTGGTTTTTCGCTTCAATCCACGCTTGAATATAAATCAAAACAATTAAAACGATCAGCACAATCACCGTACCAATCAAGCTCAGCATGACATAGCCCGCTCCCGCAGCCATGCCTAAGGCAGCGGTCATCCAAATGGTAGTTGCTGTGGTAATGCCTGAAATTCGATTTTCATCTTTAAAAATTACCCCCGCACCCAAAAAGCCGAGGCCAGTCAAAATATTGGCCGCAATTCGATCATGACTATCAACGCCGATACGTAACGATAAGATAGTAAATAAACATGAACTTAAACTGACCATAATCATGGTGCGCAGACCTGCCGACTTACTTCGGTACTCACGTTCCGCACCAATGACAGCGCCAATCATAAGCGCCACAAATAACAAATAAAAATCAGGGTACATCGGCTGCTCCCCATCTTTAAAATTTTCTCATTGTTTGTAGATATACCGAATTTTATAGTCAGGATGCAAGCCTAAACTCACACCCATCATGAAGAGTTAAATCAAATGATAAACTTATTGCAATTGTGTCCATTCAATAACAGCTTGAGCTTTATCACCTATCAAAGTCCATTCGCCGTCCATTACGTTTAATTGTAAAGACATGGTTCGTTCGGATAACTCTTGAATGGCAGCTGTACTCGCTTCAGATAATTGCCAAATCTCAACATTCTTCAGTGTTTTCAATTTGCTGTTGCGTTTATACCATTCATCTACTGATGAACCATAAGTAATCACAGCAACGTTTGGGCAACGTGCACTGGCTTTTTTGACTTTGTCTTCGTCAGGACAGCCAACTTCAATCCATTTCACCAATTGGCCTGTTAAATCTTTTTCCCACAGCGCTGGTTCGTCTGTTTCGAAAAGATCTTTGGTAAATTCTAAGGCTTCATCTGCATAGCGTGCATATGCCAAGACACGTACCATCAAACGTTCAATCGTTTCAGAAGGATGCAAAGCCATTGTCAATTGATAATCACCATATTGGTGTACATCCATATTGGCAATGTTCAAATCTGCTTTATAAATTGTAGCTTTTAGCGCCATAGTAAAGTCCTCAAATTTGGCGCCTAGCATATAAGATTTAGCAAGCTTTTGCTGCGCTGATTTACTTATTTCTCAGCTTTCTCGGCATCGATACGACACTGCATTAAACGATCTTCAAATTCGAGCCATTCACGTTCAGTCTGGTAAATAATTTCGACACGATTATCGATACTTTCCTCGCTCGACTGATAATTAAACTGATCGGGATTAAAGTTAAAGGTTTTCCACCCTTGGTCTGTCTGAAAAATACCTTTGATCCGTAGCCAATCTTGCTGCTCACAGAGTAAATCTAACAGCTCAAAAAAGTCGAAAATCCATCGTTTTGGGAGTTTCCAACCTGCGACACTATAGCCCTGAGCGGATTCAACATAATGATAAGGCAACTGTTTAATTTCTGTGGGTACATCGACCAACGTTTGCTTTTGTATCGCCAATAAAGGCTGAATTTTACGAGGACTTCCCACATAGGCGAGATCAATATTTGCCAATTTTAAATCACCTTTGACGACATTGATCCATTGCTGCTGATACGGTAAATACGTTTGTTTGAGTCGTTCCAAACCAGCTTGATCGGCATCACTCATGCAATCGACATGAGACACCACAACGATTTGTGCCACTTTGAGTTGATCGGCATACAGATTTTGCGAAGTCCACTCTTGATCATGTAAGCGTGAGCCATCAACCACGGTTACCAATGCCCGCATGGCTAAATGCGGATGCCAATGTGGCTCGGTCAATTGCTCCAATAGTTGTCCCGGATGCCCTAAACCTGTCGGCTCAATAAACAGTCGGTCGGGTTTCACCTCTGACAATAATCGTGACAACGCAATTTGCATCGGCAGTTGGCTGCTACAACATAGACATCCACCCAATAATTCCTTCACCGCAAAGCCCTGATCTTGCGGCAACATCTGTTGATCGACCCCGATTTGCCCAAACTCATTCATCAGTACGGCCCAAGTTTCGCCCGCTGGCTTTTGCTTTAATAACTGCTGTAAAACTGTGGTTTTACCCGCACCTAAAAAGCCAGAAATAATATGAACCGGAATCGCACCGTGGGTAGAAACTAATTTCAAAAGTGAGTCACTCAAATAAATAGCCAATGATTGATGGCCTTTACCATAATGATTTCAAAAAAATGCTGCAAGCCTAGTCTTCATTTCTCCGTCTTCATTTTCCTAAAGCATAGATCAGCCTAGTATCCGAGGCATTGAATGATGATCTGGCTGTTAAACAGCCTATTTATTCCATTTGCATGAATGCATGACATATCTGGTCACATTTTATTGGCAAAGTTAACTCTTATATTTAAAAAAATAGCCATATCGAAAAGAATCCTTACATTTGGATTTTAGTGAAAATTCTGGATTCAGCTTAATTACGACTTCGATGTAATCATCATGTAAACAATGAATGAATCATGAAGTCGATTTGGTCATTTTTTCTTGCAAAGTTAAATGAAGATTCCGATATTTTTTTACATTTAAAACACAGGATGGACGGTTATGTATTCATCCAGTTAACCAGTCTGTTTCACTTTGTTGCTCGCATTGATCACTCGGTTTTCTCGATTTAGCATGAGTTCTCTCCTGATGGACGTGATGATCTTTTCAGGACTTACTAAAATATATAAGGATGCTCAAAATGAAATTAACTCAAATTTTACTTGCTTCTACTCTAGCTGCTGCAGCTGCAACAAGTTTTGCTGCCAGCAAAGATAAACAAGAAGCACCTGAACAAGAAAAAGTAGTGGTTAGCACTCAAGAACAGCCAGCGACTGAAACAACTGCTGCTGAAGGTACTGCTGCTCAACCTGCTTCAGAAGCAAATGCTGAAGGTTCTGCACCAGCTCAACCTGCTCAGTAATAGACGGATAGCGTACTCCACACGCTAAATTCATTTAGTCTGCTGCTCAACATTTATCCCTCATTAATAGAATGTTGTGCTAAATGAATTAAAGTCGCCGGATCATTGAAAAATGGTTCGGCTTTTTTATGCTCAAAGCCACTGATTAATAGATTTTAATGATCGATAAATCATTCAAAATGATTGATGATTTTCATATAAATAAATATATATCATTCACTTAAAATAAAACCCTGCAAAAAACACGACAATTCGATTCATCGTTTCGACTTATGCCTAGCTTGTTGAAAGTCTCTGTTTAGAACTTAATAGTGGCATATGTGAAGTGATTGGATGTTTACGCATGAGCAATAAAGCAAATTACACAACGGAAGTTGCCATTCTGGGCGCAGGTCCTGTCGGCTTAACCATTGCAAACTACTTAAGTAAGCAAGGCGTCAATGTCACTGTGATTGAACAACTGGACAGCCTGATTGACTACCCACGTGCGATTGGTATTGATGATGAATCATTACGTACCATCCAATCATTAGGTTTAGTGGATCAAGTATTACCACATACAACACCGAACCACGCGATGCGTTTCTTAACCCCTAAAGGTCGTTGTTTCGCTGACATTCAACCGCTCACTCGTGAATTTGGTTTCTCACGTCGTAATGCCTTTATTCAACCACAAGTCGATAATGTACTACTACAAGGTTTAAAACAGTACGAAACCACAAATGTTTTATTCTCTCGTCAATTGTCTGATTTTAGCCAAGATGCCAATGGTGTAACGCTCAATATTCAAAATAAAGACGGTGAAGCTGAAAAAATTCAAGCGCAGTATTTGATTGCTTGTGATGGTGGTAACTCAGTGGTACGTCGTACCCTCAACATCGGCTTCGATGGTAAAACTGCACCGAACCAATGGATCGTGATCGATATCAATAATGACCCACTCGCAACGCCACACATTTACCTATGCTGTGACCCTGTGCGTCCTTATGTATCTGCTGCGCTTCCACACGGTATTCGTCGTTTCGAATTTATGGTGATGCCTGGGGAGACTCAAGAAGAATTAAGCAAACCTGAAAACATTGCCAAACTTTTGTCGAAAGTACTTCCAACGACCGATGGTATTGAAGTGATTCGTCAGCGTGTTTATACCCACAATGCGCGTATTGCAGATAAATTCCGTGTAGACCGTATTTTACTTGCAGGTGATGCTGCGCACATCATGCCAGTATGGCAAGGTCAAGGGTATAACAGTGGTATGCGTGATGCATTCAACCTTGCGTGGAAAGTTGCAATGGTTGTACAAGGTAAAGCTGGCCCTGCACTTTTAGATACGTACCAAGTTGAACGTAAAGATCATGCAAAAGCGATGATTGATCTTTCTGTAATGGCGGGTCATGTCCTTGCTCCACCGAAAAAATGGCAAGGTTTCGTCCGTGATGGTATTGCCTATGCACTCAATTACATCAAACCGATCAAGCAATATCTATTGGAAATGCGCTTCAAGCCAATGCCGAAGTACAACGACGGTGCATTGATCAATAACGGTGTTAAAGACTCACCTGTAGGTAAAATGTTCATTCAGCCACATGTGCAACTTGAATCTGGTGAGAAAGTCCTACTCGATGAAGTCATCGGTAACGACTTTGCAATCATTGCTTGGGGCGTCGATCCGAAATGGGGTCTGTCAGATGCGACCATGAAAAAATGGCAAAAATTGGGCGTTAAATTTATCCAAGTATTGCCTGCTGTTCAGCTCAGCAATGAAAATCGCACCAAGTACGACAATGTGATTACGATTGGTGATATTGGTACCGATATTCGTGGTTGGTTTGGTAAAACCACTGAATCTGTTACGATTCTTCGCCCAGACCGTTTTGTTGCAGCGATTGCAATTCCACAAACTTTAGACAGCGTGAGCCAACAATTGTTTGCAAAATTGCATGCTTAATAATCTAAATAGATCTGCAAGAATTAAAAATCACCATGCATAAAGCATGGTGATTTTTTCTATAATCACTATAAACATCGCATGCTATAATCGTTCAATACATAATTATAAGCTTCGCAAAATGCAAAAAAGATTTCAGAAATTATTCATTTATAGTTTGTTGGGCTTTATTTTTATCTGTTCACTCATTTTCGTAGAGATACATCATTTTCATGCCAATAGTTGGTTAGCTATTTTCGTTTTTTGCCTCTGTTTTCTTATTTCTTTGAATTGCTATTTATTACGCTTAGAAAAAGATGTGAACAAAAACGAAGAATCTAATTTTTTGTCCTTCCATTTATACATTTCATTTTTTTATGCAGTCATTGCCAGCTTTTTTCTCACCACAGTGATTCTTGCTTTATTTGCATTACAAACTCAATATTTTGGTCAAGATAAAAATATCATTCTAAAAGGCCAAGTCTATTCACCCACATTTACACTAGAAAAGAAGCCCTGCCGAACTCGCCTTAAATTTCCCGAAAGTGGTTGGTCTACCTTCGCCTATCTCTGTCTAGATACCAAGAAACACAACTTTTATGGTTATTACAAACTCCATTTGAAAACCAGTTTCGCCGGGTCTACGATTCAGGATTATGATTGGATTGATGATCAATTAACATATCAGCAGCATCGTGCCTTAGATATGGATCCACATCAAAAAAGACTGCTTGAAATATATGCCAAACTTGAAAGAGATTTAGGCCCACCTCTATCTGATGATGAAGCCGATGATTTTTTAAATAGACCCAACAACGATTGAGTCTATTTAATTTAGCGCAATATATGCCATACATTATCTAGGCAATAATTAAAATCGCTTTATCATCTTAGTGATTGATATTTAAAACTCTTTCTTTTTAATTCTCAAAGAAAGAGTTATATGAATAGACATATAGCAATACCACGTTCAGCCAACAATCAAATAAGCATCCAAGTTAAACCGACTGAAACCAATGCACATCTTTTACCGATTCACGTTGCTGAATCTGCTGAATAAAAGGTTTAAATTCATCTAAATATGGCAATATTTTGAATGAAATTGCATACACCATCCAATAAGCTAAATACAAATCTGCTGCGCTAATTTTATCCCCCAACAGATATGGCTGGACCTGCGCAAGCCCTGTTTTAATAAAATCTAAAAGTATTTTTTCATTACCAAAACTCAAACTGCCACGTTTTTCATCCATCAACTCTGTGCTAATGCCGACATTTTTCATGTCCATATATTCAGTCAGCGGACCATGACAGAAAAACATCCATTTCAAATATTCACCACGTTTTGGATTATCCAAGGCGGGTGCTAAACCTTTGTCACTGAATTTATCGGCTAAATAACTAAAGATGGCTGCAGTTTCACTGATCACGGCAGTACCATCGACCAAGCAAGGAACTTTGCCCATGGGGTTAATCTTGAGATATGCCGCTTGATGCATCTCTTCATATGGCACTTCAATAATGTCAACTTCTGACTCGATGTCTAATTCTTTTAATAAAGGCAGAATGGTATTACTGCGTGAGCGTGGATTGCTGTAGAGTTTCATTGCTGGGTTCATTGTAGATATCCTTATTTTCATCCTTGTTGTTCTGTCTATTACTATACGCGGCTTTATGTAGAATTATGTTGCGTTCATCCGTGCTTTAAACACTTTCCGATACAATACGCCCGACTAATAATTACGCTAAATTTGAATTTATATTTAAAGCAAAAAGTATTTACTCCGACTTTCTGATAATCAAACAATTGAGCTCTACATCGATGAAAAATAAATATTTAATTGCCATGTTTACGGTGATTTTAATTTCAGGCTGTTCCAAGAAAACCGAAGAAATGGCAACTGAAGCCAGCGCAGATGCACAACCTGCTCAAGTCAGTACACAGCAAGATCAAGCAGCGGAAAGCACTTCCAATGAGCCGTCTACCACGCCTGCAACAACACAAAAACCTGAAACTATTTTAAATGAGCAGGTCAACCCAGCCGAAGCCTCACGTAAAATGGTACGAGAAGCCAATGTCAGTTTTGAGTCGAAAGATGTCGTTAAAACGGCCTTAGAAATTGAAAAACTGACGCTAAGTTTAGGCGGCTTTATTGAACAGAAAAATATCGACTTTATGGTGCAAGAGAGTCAATCCTACCCGATTGCTGACGGCAAAATTAAAATCTTCGAAAAAGTAAATCCGCAAGCGGAAATGATCATTCGTGTGCCAAGTGAAAAAGCTGCACATTTCGTCAATCAACTGTTACCACTAATGCATTTTTTGAACCGTCAGCAATATTCGGCAAAACGCTATGAGCTAAAACTACTCGAAGAAAAAATGTCGCAAACACAGGTCGTGCCCGACCATGTTTCTGCAGCGCAAGTCAATGAAATCTCACGCCTGACCCGCTTAGAAGTTCAAGATCGTGTCCGCTATAGCACGATTGTGATTAGCTTTACTCAACCTGCCACTGTCCGTGAACATATCGATATTAACCTTGATGCTGTTGCGCAGTTAAATGGCGATAGTTTCTGGCAAAGAGCATGGTACGGTATACAAAAAGGGTAGCAATTTGTGTTGAGCCTGTTGGTTGTTCTCATTACGATTTGGCCACTCTATCTGATTATACTCATCGGTTTGATTGCCTACCGCGTGATGAAACCCTATTTACAAAAATGGTTTAAATAAATCAGAGTGACAAAGGCTATGTATCATTGAGTCTTTGATTAAAAATACGATAAATAAAAAAATCCCGAAACTCTTAATTCGAGATTTTTTGTTTAACTGATGTTACACACGTAAAAGTACTTTCGCATTTTTAATATGCATTTTAAGTCTATTCGACGGAGTCTTATATCTAGGGATTGAATAAAGGGATTAGCCTTCGGCTAGAGGTACTCTTACGAAACATTGTTTCTCATTCGGCAAAATGAGAAGCGAAGCTTCGCAAGGAAACCATCTTGCGGAGCAATGCTCCTCACCGCAAAACTCGTTCACTACCGTCAAATTATTCAGAGTATCGCAAAAACTTTTTGATTAGAAGTTGTCCTGTCTCAAACACTTGCGGATGACCTTACCGCGTATCGTACTTTATATTTGAATCAAATTGCGCTTCTGATGTTACTGCGTAACATCAGTTATTTAGATCTTACGGCAATATGTAAAAGCTTAGAAAAAGCCCATATAGAACTGCTCTTTTAAGACTTTTAAAATCAATTCGATTGCATCATTTTTACGATCTTTTCGATAGCTCGCATACAAACCAATGGTCGGCAAAGGTTCAACCGTACTTTTAACCAATATTTTATCACCGAGCAATGGAATGACATAAGACGGTACCAAACTCCACCCCACGCCCATACCGACCAAATTGACATTTAACAAAATATTGGTCGAATGCTGTACCAAGTTCACATTCAGTTTATTTTGCTTAAAGAAATCTTGAATAATTCGGTATAGCTCAGGTGATGAATGTTCATCACTAATAATAAAATCCTGATTATTCATGTTTTTAATGCTAATGTGCCGCTGTTCTGCCACAGGCGAATTTTTCGGTACAATCAGCGCCAAAGGCTCAGTAAAAATCTGAACAGATTCTATATCAGGGCTTTCTTCGACATAACGGGTAAAGGCAATATCAATTTCCCCTTTACGCACTGCACTGATCTGATCGACATCCATTAAACTATGAAAATGAATTTTTAACTCAGGAAACTGAGCACGGATATTCGGCATGATATAAGGAAAGACCTTCATTTCAGCCACAGGAACAAAGCCGATATTCAGTTGTTCTTTACTGAGCTGCGCAATTTGACGCGCATCTATCATGGCTTTTTCAGCATGTTCTAAACTCAAACGCGCTTCTTTTAAAAAGGCCTGACCTTCTGCAGTCAACTCAACTTTTCGGTTGGTTCGCATCAATAATTGCACCCCAACTTCCTGTTCTAAGTCTTTAATTTGCTGACTTAAAGAAGGTTGCACAGTACACATTCGCTGCGCAGCCTTGGTAAAATTTAGCTCTTCGGCAACCGCAACAAAATATCGTAGATGTCGTAATTCCATTATTCAGCTCCTAAAGCACTGCGTTTAAATTGGTTTGCCACGAATAGACGATACATCCACAAAGTGAACAGCACCATCACTGCACAAAATAAATAGGTTGCCTGAAATCCAAAGTATGCAATCAGCACACCCATAATGACCGAACCGACAGCAAGGCCAATATCAAACAAGGCAAAAAAGGTGGATATTGCATGTCCCATTCGGGCTTTTTCTACCGTTTGAATCGCGACCGTTTGCAGGCATGGGAACACTGAACCGTAGCCGATGCCCATAAAAACTGCCGATATCCAAAGCAGCCATTGATTCGTGAGAAAACTAACAATCACCAAACCAAGGGCAAAGCAAATAAAGGATGGATAGATGACTGCGCTCGGGCCTTTACGATCATAAACTTTGCCAACCCAAGGACGGACGATCAACATCGATACGGCAAAGACAATAAAAAAGATAGTGGTATAAGCAAGTAAATGCTTCAGTTCAGCATAAGCAGTGATAAAACTCATCACACTCGAATATGCAAATGCGGTCAGCAATGCCACAAAACTGATGGCAAGTACCCGTGTTTCGATCACATCACGCCATTGGATGGCTGCGGATTGGCTCGCTTGATCACTTGATTTAAGCTGTACGTGTTCTTGTATTTGAACTAACCACGTAAAAATATAGCCCACTGCAACCAATAAGGCTAATACTGCAAATAAGGTACTAAAACTGCTGAATTGAATCATACTCAGCGCTAAAAATGGCCCGATCACCACGCCTAAGTTGGTCGACATGACAAAGTAACCCATGCCTTCGCCTTTTCGGTGATCTGGGATGTAATCATTTACGATGGGAACATTGACCGTGGTTAATATACTGAACCAAAAACCATGTAAAAAACGAATGACCAACAACGACCACATGCTGTCAATCCACAAATAACTCAGCGCAAAAACAACAAAAATAAAGCCTGAAATACGTAGAGAATTGGCTTTACCAAAACGCTCAATGATCATGCCGGAAAAGGGGCGAATCGCAATGGATGACACCAAAAACAGCGTCAAAGCCATACCCGCTTGCTGAATCGAACCACCCAATTCTTTCATAATATAAATGGGTAATATGGTCAGCAGCGCAAAGTAATAGCTAAATAAAAACAAGTTATTACACAGACAAAAAACAAAAGACTTGTTCCATAACGATGCCTGATGTTGAGTAGTCATGAGGTCATTGCCTCGCTGCTACGCGTGGCTTGGTGCTCCGTAAAAATCGGGTTTAGCGCCAACTGCACCAGTCGCTTGATATAGTCTTCATCTGGCTGGGTATTAAAGAAAATGATCTGATAATGAATCGGGCCATACAACATATCCAACATGAGTTCGAAAGGATAATCCGCGCGAATTTCGCCTCGTTGAATGGCCAATTGGATCAGCTCACGTGTCGCTTCACGTCGAGGTAACAAATACTGTTTAAAAAACTCACCTGCTGCTTCACGATGCTCTGCCAAAACCACTAGCAATGCTCGACCCACGTGCTGATTTAAAGCCCGTGATAATTTGAGCAATTGTTGATTTAGATTGAACTCTAAACTTTGTGATAAATCGAGTTCAAACACCGAGGCGGTGTGCGCTTTAAAAGCATCGAAAACCAGATCGGACTTATGCTTCCACCAACGGTAAATCGTCGATTTTCCAACGCCTGCGCGAGCGGCAATATCTTCAATGGTCATGCTTCGATAATCACTTTCCGCCAAAGCATCTGTGACCGCTTGTAAGATACATTGCTTACGCCGAGAAGTTTTTTCAGTTTCACTCATAATTTAAAAACGAAACGCTACGTATCGTTTTATATTAAACAGTATTGGACTGAATGACTATCATTAACTGAGCTGTGAAGAATAAACTTTAGTCGCACACTCGGAATTCAAATCCCAACTGCACTCTCCAAACGAATTTCAGATTAAAAAAAGATCGCCTAAGCGATCTTTTCAAATATTCAGCCACCCAAGCGATTAGCTTTGTGTCGATTTTTTATAAATACTGCAAGAAGGATGATGATTTTCCTGTAAACGTGCCACTTTACGATGTTCCGCAGCTTCGAAACGACAACGTTTCCAGTCATTATCTAAATTCAATGCCGGAATTTGTTTCGGTTTACCTTGATCATCAACAGCGACCATTGTGAAATAGCAACTATTGGTATGACGCACTGTACGTTTTTGAATGTTCTGCGCTTCAACACGAATACCAATTTCCATAGAAGTACGACCTACATGGTTCACACTTGCAAGGAAAGTCACTAACTCACCCACGTGAATTGGTTCTTTAAAATTCACTTTATCAACTGATAGTGTCACCACGTAGCTACCAGAATAGCGACTTGCACAAGCATACGCGACTTGGTCTAACAATTTTAGAATCGTTCCACCATGCACATTACCCGAAAAATTCGCCATGTCAGGAGTCATTAAAACTGACATCGATAATTCTGACTGGTCGTCTAGTGCATTCGCAATTTGATCTAATGGGGACATCTTGTTTCTCTAGACTCGTGATATAACAATGATTAATGTGATTATTATATAGATTTTAATCAAAATTAAATGTTCAAATCGGCAAAAAAACCATCATTATTATTTATAGTGATCATACCATCATTCAGTAAAATATATATTGATAACGATATACACCCGATAAACAAGTAGTTATCGCGCTATCTATCAATTTTTTTTAATCCAAGCTATGCTGTGTTTTATATTTAAAACATATTCATTAAAACGCGTTGTTCATCGATTCAACATAGCACGGCATTAAACTTAATCTTCTAAGACTTTTAACATCTCGAAAGATACGTTGTCATAGCTGGTTTTTTGTCCACCATCATTGGTACTTTCTAGCGTGTAAGAGTTATCTACATGTACATGAGTGACAATAAATACGCTCTCTTCCATCATCGCAAGCTTTACTTTTTGTCCTACATCAAGCGTTTTCATCTACAGCCACCTTTAAAATATTTATTGGTTTTAAGTATTAATAACCTGATGATATTCTAAACACTTCAACAGTATTGGTAAACGTAAGCACATGAATAAAAACGCTAATATAGGTATATACTCTTAAAATCTACGTAAAACCAATTAATATGATTTTCTTAATTAATTTCAAATAATTAACTGTATATTTTCTTATTATTACGATTTTTATATTTGGCAAATCTTTTGATTAAGACCTAAAACCAATCAACATCCAATATATTAATGATTACTAGATACTATTGAGCATGGGAAGAGCTGAGAGCAAAAATTAAAATGCTTAGCTGAAATAAAAATGCACCCTGCTAGGTGAACAGGATGCATGTCAATTTACGGATCGTACCAACCTAGTCTTTGGCTGCTAAATAAGGAATATGATGTCCCTTGCTATATTGATGTTCAGCATAAACCCGAGAAATCTCTCCAAGTTTTTCTAAGGTTGCCTCTTCACCTGCAAGCATCGTCGCTTCACGACCTTTTACATCAAATATATGTGCTTTTTCACGTAAATCAGGTTGAATCACAATGTCTGCTCGCTTGAGTTCTTCTTGAGCTAAACGATTTTGCATAATATTGATATTTTGGTTAAACAAGCCCCAAACATTCGACGTTTCGGTATGAATCGGTCGTGCCAAAATATCCACCGCAATAATAATATCCGCCCCTAAATCGCGTGCAACGTCCACAGGAACAGGGCTGACCAAGCCACCATCGACATATTCTGTGTCTTCAATAATCGTTGGAATAAACATGCTCGGAATCGACACCGAAGCACGAACAGCCTGCCCCGTATTGCCATAGTTGAACACGACTTTTTTGCCATTCTTTAACTCGGTTGCCACCACATACATTGGGGTTTTTAGCAACTCTAAAGGCACGTCATCAACTTGCTCATTGATATAATCTTCAACTTTTTTACCGTCAAAAAAGCCTTTTTTGTCCAAGCGTATTTCTCGAACATCATTGGCTTTCATATTTAAGGCGATATCTCTTAACTCATTGGCACTTTTACCTGATGCATAGATTGAACCCACAATGCTACCCGCACTGGTTCCAACAATGAAATCTGGGTGTATTCCCTGCTGTTCAAGTATCTGAATGGCGCCAATGTGTGCATAACCACGTGCCCCACCACTCCCTAAAACCAAAGCAACAATCGGACGCTTTTCCTGCTTTTTCACTTTTTTAAAGTCAATGCGGTTATTCGCCACCTGTGCAGGTGCTGCTGTATAAGTCCGAATTTGTGCGGTTGTTTCAGCGCTGACCGTTTTTGAGCCCACACTTTGACAACCCACAAGGCTGATTGCGAATGCAGTCATCAAAACAGTTATGCTTTTCATTGAGAGATATTCCAAATGCAACTCGATATTTGAAGAGAAAAAGTAGTCTAATCAGTCCGCATTCACGTCACTGTTATTATTCGTTAATGCCTCTGACCGATGCACATTATATTGACATACAACCTAGAAAGTCATTGGCTGTCAAAATTTCAATGTCTAGCAGAATTTCCACATCAGGATTCAAGCCCTTATCTAGCAAAAAAAGCCCCGACAACGGAGCTTTTTAAAGTTAATTTTTGACTTTACCAAATATCGGAATTAACACGATCCTTATATTTTGGATGTTCATCCATCTTAAACACTGGCTCTTTTACACCACGTTTTAACTGTGAGGTGTAGTCTTTCATCAACATCAATAAGAATGGAGTCAGCAATAAAATTGCAAAGAGGTTAATACTCGCCATCACGCCCATGAAGAGATCCGCTAAGTTCCAAATCAGAGGCACACTCATGATTGAGCCAAAGTACACCATCATCAGGACGAATACACGGAATACAAACATGACCTTAGGATTGTTATTGATAAACTGCACATTACCTTCAGCATAAGCATAGTTACCGATTACTGAAGAATAAGCGAATAAGAACAAGATAATAGCAAGGAAGTCATCTCCCCATGCGCCAATCTGGCTTTCAAGCGCCATTTGCGTCAAAGCAACGCCTTCAAAGCCTGCATTTTCATACAAGCCAGATGCCAAAATAATGATCGCCGTACAGGTACACACGACAAATGTATCGACAAAGACACCGAGCATCTGAACTAGGCCTTGATTGACCGGGTGTTTAACATCTGATGCTGCCGCAGCATTCGGAGCAGAACCCATACCCGCTTCGTTTGAGAATAATCCACGCTTAATGCCTTGCATCATCGCCATAGAAACCATAGCACCGAAGAAACCACCAGCTGCAGCATCAAACTCAAATGCTTTGCTGAATATTAACTGGAAAATATCTGGGAGAATCGCAAAGTTAGCAAATGCAACATAGAAAGCAACTGCGAGATAAAGCAAAGCCATAAAGGGCACAAATCTTTCTGCAACTTTGGCGATCCGTTTAATCCCGCCAAAAATAATCAGCGCAGTTATGAGCACCAAGAATAAGCCCACCCAAGAGATTTCAAAACCGAAACCACCTAAGTCTAAAATGATGTTGGCTTTATCCCAGCCCCACGCATGTGAGGTCGCACCTGTAATCGCATTGGCTTGCACCGCATTAAAGACAAAACCATAGGTTGAAATCAGCGCGATGGCAAAAACCACACCCAACCACTTTTGCTTTAAACCTTGTGTAATGTAATACGCTGGTCCACCACGGAATTGCTGATTTTGCGTATCACGCACTTTAAAGAGCTGTGCAAGTGAAGATTCCACAAATGCTGAACTCATGCCTAAAAATGCGGTAAACCACATCCAAAACACCGCACCAGGCCCACCAATCGCAATCGCAATTGCAACACCTGCAACGTTACCTACACCGACACGACTGGCTAACCCTGTCACAAAGGCTTGGAATGGTGTAATCCCATGTTCATCATCGCCTTCTTTACGGCTAGATTTCATCACTTTAATACTATGAAAAAATAGACGAATCTGGACTGCGCCAGTGATTAAGGTATAGAAAATACCAACAGCCACTAAAAATACGACTAAGAAATCCCAAAGTGGATCATTAAAAACTTTGACCCAGCCCATGAGAGTTGCATTTAATTGTTCATCCATAATCAATACCTAAAATGCGAATACAAAAACAAAGGCTCTAATTTAGAGCCTTTGTAGAATTAAGCGAAAAATTTGAGAATTAACTGAATAACCGTCGCATTAATTAAGTCAACAAAGAATGCACCACATAGCGGTACAATTAAAAATGCCTTATGTGAAGGGCCATACATATTTGTAACCGCTTGCATATTTGCCACAGCCGTCGGCGTTGCACCCATACCAAAACCACAGTGACCTGCTGATAAAACAGCAGCATCATAGTTTTTACCCATGACACGGAAAGTCACAAAAGCAGCATACAAAGCCATCGTCAGCGTTTGTGCACCCAAAATGACTACAAGTGGGCCAGCGAGATCGGATAATTGCCATAACTTTAATGACAACAATGCCATCGCCAAATACAAAGATAGAGATGCATTACCAAATACATCGATAGCGCGGTCGAAAATTTGTATACGGAAAATACCTTCCAGTACATTTCGCAAAATTACACCACCAGCCAGTGCCCAAACAAATGTCGGTAATTCAAATACAGTACCTTTACTAAAACCTGTCATGAAGTCCGCAAATGCTAAACACCCTGCAAATAAACCTAATGTGGTAATTGCATTATCTGCTGTAATAAGACGAACTCGATGCGGATATTCAAACGGTACATATTCTGTTGAATTAATATCAGCTAGTGGTGTGTTATCACTACGCTCAATTTGCTCATTCGTGCGCGGAGTTGCTAGGCGATAACGATTAATTAGCAACTTAGCTAATGGGCCACCAATAATACCACCAATGATTAAACCAAAAGTTGCACTTGCCATACCTAAAGCTAATGCACCTTGTATACCGTGTTCAACTTCAAGAATTTCACCCCATGCACCAGCTGTACCATGACCACCTGTCAACGTAATTGAACCTGCAATCAAACCAATCAGTGGATCAATACCCAATAAAGTGGCAAGACTGATACCAACGACATCCTGCACAACAATGAAAGAAGCAACGGCTACCAGAAAAATAACAAGACCAATTCCTCCTTCTTTCAATTTGGCAAAGTTTGCGCTTAAACCAATGGATGCAAAGAAAATCAGCATGAAACTCGTTTGTAATTCACTACTCGTTGTAATGCTATAGCCCCAAAGACTGTGCACTACTAAAGAAATAATCGCTGCAACTAAACCACCGGCAACAGGCTCTGGAATGTTATATCGGCCTAAAAAACCAATACGATTAACAAGAAACCGTCCCAACAAAAGCACAATTACCGCTGCGATTAAGGTATAAAACGCGTTAAAACTAAATTCCATATAATTTGTCCAAAATTATTTGAATATTTTTAAAGCTCTTCTATCAGCATTAGCTGCCTTTATGGTCTGAAATACAACTACATTTTGTAATTTCAAATCAATAATGCAATTAAACGACTCAAGCTAAAGAGTTTGAAAAATATTCATCATCTGATTCAAATAAGTAAGTCTGAGCTTTAAAAATCAACTCAAAATGACTAACAAATCGCTAAAAGTTTTAAATTGAGAAACAGCCTCAAATGAAGCAAATTTAATGACAGAACATTGTGTATGTCTGTACTGTTTCGCACTATTTCTGAAAAGTCGCACATTATGCAGCCTGAACAATAAAATTTCAGTACTTTTTATTACAAAAAGTTAATTTTTCTATAATTTAAAGTTATATCCAATTGTTTTTATTTAAATGCATTCGTATTTTTTATCTATATAAAATATTAAACATTTAAGCGTGATCTATACACTGTACGTGGTTCAACGCCTGCCTTAACCAGTACGACATCATGACTCAGGCGATTTCGTGAATCCATCTACTTAGTACTGTGAGTTCATTTGCGTTGAAACATCCACCTTTTTAAACAAAAAAAGCCTGAACTGAGTCAGGCTTTTTTGATCGATTAGAATCGGAATTTGAGCTTAGAAGCTATATTTAGCCATTAAGCCAACGCGGTTATCTTTATATGTTTTCCCTGTAAACGCTTCACGTTTACCATTCACATATTCAACACCTAAATCAATTGGTTTCACTGGTGTATAAATCACATTTAACCAAGCTTGCTGTACTTCTTTGTTTGCAGAGTTATTTCCAACATCTTTAAATGCTTTTGCATAATCTGTATCTTCATCAGCAAATAATGCACCATAAGCTAAAGTTGAACGCAACTTTTCATTAAACTTATAGGTTGCACCGATTTGTACTGCGGTAAATTTATTCTGCTCAATATCCCCATTAGCATCAACAACATATGCGGTATTTGAGCCATATAAATAGTTGCTGTTCCCTTCTACATAAGATACATCACCATTAATTTTTAGCTGTTTCGTCACATCAAACGTTGTACCAGCTGCCAAACCCCACCCTAATTCATCATCATTACCGCCTTGAACTTTATGATGTTCCACAAGCGCACGTGCAGATGCATTCCCCTTACCATCCGCATAACCTTGAGTCAGTTTAGCTGTCAACGCTGGTAAGCTATATTTGACTGTTGAATCCTCAAGCGTTGTATTACTTACAGGAGGCGTGCCCGCTGTTTTGGTAGTCAGTGCTTGAGCTTTACTATCACCTTCTTCAGCAGCTACAAATAATTGTGTTTGCGGTGCAAGTTTTACGTTGTAACGCACTTGTGGCAAACGAGTTGTACCACCGCCCACGTTAGTAGCAAAATCAATCATTTCTGGTGCATGGCTAGACAAGAAGTTTGATGTGGTCTGACCAAATAACCAGTTGTTAAAGGTTAAATAACCATGACGTAGACGAATAGTTTCGCCACTTCCATTGAAATCGACCTCGATTTTACCGCCCACTTTATCATCACCACCGACGGGTGCTGTAAAATCTAAACCAAAACGTGTGGTTTTTGCTGTCGCACGTAGTTTATCTTTTGTATTGCCATCTGTAGACGCAATTTTGTTGAAGTCATCATCAGCACCTTCGATGATGTAGTTCGCATCACCACGAACAAAACCGTAAAGACTTACATCTGCACCTGTTTTAGATTTTAAGCTTGCAGCTGGAGTAGCTGGTGGTGATGGTGGTGCAACAGGACGCGCTTTAACTTGCTGAATCTCTGTTTGTTGCTGTTGTTGAACTTGCTGCTGCGCTTTAATCAAACTTTTCAGTTCTGCAACTTCTGCACGTAATTGTTCAATTTCAGAAGTATTGCTGCCTGCATGAGTCATTGAGACCGTTGCCAAACTCATGGCAACAACAAGGGTTTTCATTGGGTGGAATACAGTTTGAGTTTTCATCCTAAGCTCTCTATTGTCCTGTCATTGTTGTATGCCCTAACTCTGGGCGCTTTGTTATTCGCCTATTTGAGCGGACAAATTTCAAGCTGCATATCCGTGCTTTAGTCGCATTAAAGTCCCAACTTGCAGCCCTTAATAACGAAATACTTGAAAGCAAAAAGCAAAAACGCTGAATCCATCACTGAAAATAGACTGAAATATTTAGTTAAAATTCAGACTTAGCCGATTCAGATGGCAAAAAAGCTCAACCCCCATACCTTAAAGGTAAAAATCCATACCCTATAGGTATGTCATAAAAACGATAAAATCCGACATATTACCGATAGAAACATTCACAATATATTGATTCAGCATAAAGCACTGTGTTTAATGCAAATAATACTTATTTATCAGTTGCTCTATTTCATTCGAGTGGGACAACAGCGATCCACCGTTTCACTTTTTATTTTCAAGTGGATGATGGTTTAGAGATAAATTTCGAGCAAACAGCAATTGAGCTCAAGGTGCGATAAATAGCGCCCTCATTGAAAGTTATGAATGATGAACATTTATAATGAGTGACGCGGATATTTGATCAATAATACACGTACGTTGATGACCGACGTTTAAGTCAGACCTGCTAAACGTCATCACCTGCATTTAGTTCAACCCATGGCTGAAGCTTTTAAACTACGCATGGTGAACATTGCAACAACCACAAATAGCAGCATAATCAGAGCCATATTGATTAGCGCTGACCATACTAAAAAGTTCAAAAACACTCCGGCCAATAGACCACAGGCAAATTGCATACTTCCCATGATTGCACTGGCTGTGCCAGCTCGTGAGCCTTGTTCAGACATCGCCAATGCCATCGCATTTGGACCAGTGAAGCCGATTGAAGCAACACATAAGAACATGCCCAACATTACAACAATGATAGAGGAAAGATTAAATAATCCTGCCGCCAATAAGATCAGCACACCACACAATTGGAGTGCATTACCCAATTGCAAACGATGGCGAACATCCAGTCGATTTGCAAGTTTCTTATTGAGGGTTGAAAACACCATAATCCCTAAAGCATTCGCCCCAAATACATAAGCAAATTGCTGTTGGCTCAGACCATAACCATCCATTAAAATGGCAGATGAGCCACTGATATAACAAAATAAAATTGCGCCAGAAAAACAGCCTGTGAGCATCGGTTTACGGAAAGTTTCGTCCTGTACAATCGCACCATATAAACCTAAGACTTGTTTCAAACTTAATTTTAAGCGTCGCTCAACAGGCAGGGTTTCTTGAAAGAAAAAATGTACGCAGAAAAGACAAAAAATACCGACAAGTACCAATACCGCAAATATGTATTGCCATTCAAACACCTGCAATACCCATGCGCCTAAAGTAGGTGCAATGATCGGTGCAATTGTTGTCACGATCATCATACTGGCAAAGGCTTGAGCAGAAGCTTGCATACTTAAGCGATCACGAATTGCTGCACGGGCAATCACCACACCAACACAGCCACCCAAGGCTTGCAAAACGCGAGCCGCGATCAAGCTCCATTCACTTTTGGCAAAGACACACAGAAAACTGGCACAAATATATAAAACCAAACCGAAATATAGCGGTGTTTTACGCCCAATACGGTCGCTGACTGGCCCATAAATTAACTGCCCAATCGCCAAACCCAAGAAATACGCAGGAAGACTATTGGCCACTTGTTGGGTTGTGACACCAAAATCATCGGCCATTTGAGGTAAAGCAGGCAAATACATATCGATTGAAAGTGGCCCCAAAGCAGTCAGCAACGCCAATAAGACGATCCAGCGTTGAGAAAATTCCTTTTGTGATTCGACGCTTTTCATAAGAATAATTCATTTATCGCAAGCAAGTTTTGCAGACAAGTTTACACTGCACATAGTATTATTTCTTGGCTTCAATGTGAAAATTCACACGATACACATTGCTTACTGTCCCATCGCTTTAGCAAAGGAAAAATTTTGAACGCCTGGCTCGCACGACTGAAACAAGCAACCTATAACACGACCTTTATGTATAACTTGCGCATGGTCATTGCCTTCGCAGGAACAGCCTTTGTCCCATATTTTTTAGATCAGCAATTGATGACCATTCCCCTCACTTTGGGTGTGGTTGCCGCAGGTCTAAGTGATATCGATGACCGCTTTTCAGTCCGCGTGCTCAATCAAATTTATACCTATATTGGGTTCTTTGTTACTGCGGTATCCATTTATCTGTTGTTCCCGCATCCGATTTTATTTGCTTTGGGGCTGATCGTTTCTTGTATCGGTTGGATTCTTTTGGGTTCATTGGGTCGTCGCTATGCCACCATTTCTTATGGCTGTTTGGTGATCTCCGTGTATTCCATGCTTGGGGTCGAACTTTTTGAAAATTGGTATACACAAGCAGGTTTATTGGTCATCGGTGCGATCTGGTATGGACTGCTCTCTACCTTGAGCTTTCTACTGTTTCCTGTACGCCAAGTTCAGGACAAATTGGCGCAAAGCTATTCGTCTCTGGGTGACTTCTTATTTGCAAAATCTAACTTGTTTGATGTCGATATGACACCGGAAAGTTATCAGCAAAGTTTGATTGAGCTATCGCTAGAAAATGGCAAATTAATTGGCATTTTCAACGATATGAAAACGGCCTTATTAACGCGTTTAAAAGGTGACCGTGGACAAAAAGATACGCGTCGTAGCCTGCAATATTATTTTGTAGCGCAAGACATTCATGAACGTGCCGATTCCGCACATATTGATTATCAAAAATTGACCCGTATTTTTGAACATAGTGATATTTTATTTCGCTTTCAACGCGTGCTCTCGATTCAAGGCAAAGCCTGTAAAGATTTGAGTATTAGCATCTTACAGCGAAAACCCTATCATCATAATCAACGCTTTAAACATGCATTCCACAATCTAAAACTGTCACTCGAAAAGCTGCGTGAAGAGCAAAAATATGATGAAGTTTGGATCAACTCTTTATTTGCTTTATACCAAAACCTAAAAGGCATCGATGCGCAATTACGTAATGTCGAAACCGAGCGTTATATTGACCGACAAGCCCTGATTGAAAATCGTTTAAAAGATGATGATTTAAAAGGTTGGGACGACATCGTCATTCGATTCAAACAACATTTGAGCCCTGAATCGGTGCTGTTCCGTCATGCTGTGCGTTTATCGACCGTGTTATTTATTGGTTATATTTTTGTCCAAGTGACCAATATCAGTTATGGCTATTGGATTTTATTGACTGCCCTGTTTGTCAGCCAGCCGAACTTTAACGCCACCAAGCGCCGCCTCTATTTACGTATCATTGGCACATTGGTCGGGATTATTTTAGGTTATTCAATTTTATATTTTGTCCCTTCTGTCGAAGGTCAGTTATTACTGCTCATTTTAAGTGGCGTGCTGTTTTTTGAATTACGCAGTAAGCAATATGCACAAGCCACTGCGTTTATTACGATTTTGGCGCTGATCAACTTTAACTTAGATGGCATGGGTTTTGCCGCAGCTATGCCGCGTATGATTGATACACTGATTGGTTGTGCCTTGGCATGGTTTGGTGTGAGTTTCATTTTCCCAGATTGGAAATTCCGTCGCCTGCCTCGAACCATCAGCCGTTCGATTCAAGCGCAGTGTGATTATTTGGTCGAAGTGGTTGAACAATACAAATCTGGTCGTAATAACGGGTTGAATTATCGTGTGGTCCGTCGTGCAGCCCACAATACAGATGCAGAAGTGGCTTCACTGATTTCCACTTTAGCCACCGAACCCGATACCGATCCGACTCAAAAAGCTTTGGCCTTTGAGTTTTTGTGTCTCAATCATACCTTTATTAGTTATATCGCAGCCTTAGGTGCGCATCGTGAAAAAATTCAAGATCAACAGGTCTTAAATTTGCTGGATAAAGCCACGGATGACATTCAAGGTGCATTACTGCGAGACGAAGTACCGGACTTAACGGCGCAAAATATGTTGCAAGAAATCCGTCAGCGGTTGTCACAAAATAGTGAGGAAGATCAAAAATCCTTGATCGTGCTACAACAGCTTTCGTTGATGTTTAACGTGTTGAACCAATTTAGCCAATTGAAACAAAATCTCAGTCATGAGCATGATCAAGCATCGACTGAACTGGCTTCGCTATAATTTGGATGATTTTGGAACAATATACTCACTGAATTGGTATAAATAATGCTAAACTTTTTACAGTTTTAAATCTGTTACTTTCACTATGACCGCAAAAAATTTATACGCCTACACGCTAGAGCCAGTGGCTTATGAAATTTCTGAAGAAGAACAACGCTATGCTCAACTTGTTCTGTCTCGCAGTAACTTCAAAATTGGCAAAAAAGCATGGCTAATTATGGGTGCCATTCTTACACTGGCACTCTTGGGCCTCATCTTTATTAAGAACTATTCAACAGTATTTTGCTGGGTAGCTATTGTCTGTGTTGTGATTTACTTCCTTGTGCGTAAATTCGGTATCGAATGGTATGCGAAACGCAAACTGAATGAAGTCCCTGTACAAGAAATCAAAGGCATTCGTATGGGTGTTCAGCCGCATGGGATCTCTATGCAGCAACGTATGGGCGCAAACATGGGGACGATGACTGTCGGTTGGAAAGACATTCATGAATGGTATGACACCAAAGACTTCATCCTTTTAAACTTTAAAGTGAAGGGTCAAGACGGTGCATACATCTTGCCTAAACGTATGGATAGTAAGAAGTTTCCATTTTCAACCATTCGTAAGCACTTAAATGAAACTGTAGGCCCTGCTAAAGCTATTTAAGCCAAACAGACATTTGTGTATAAAAAACCTCCGTTTTTTGGAGGTTTTTTTATCTGTTTAATTTTCAAATGATCATTGATAATTACAATAATGAGAATGAATATTACTTACTTTTTCCACATTCTCTACTACATCATCGTTTATAATTCGTCGCAATTCAGCAACCTTTTATCAATATTAAATCCATCATGTTTAAGAAAACCCTTTTCCAGATTCACTGGTTCTTGGGGATTAGTGCCGGCTTAATACTCTCGCTCATGGGGGTTACAGGTGCCATTTATTCCTATGAACAGCAAATACTTAAAGCAATCAATCAGGACAGCTATGTGGTTCAGGCTCAACAGCAGCCCAAACTAACCCCTGCTGAGCTTTATCAGCACTTTAGTCAGTCTGATCCTGACATGAAAATTAACAGCATCTCTATTGCCTCAGATGCTACCGCCTCAAGTACCGTGAATATTGTCAAAGAAGGTGCTCGTCGTGGCTATAACATGATGGTTAACCCCTATACAGCCGAAGTTTTACCTGAAATCAAAGGTCAAAAATTCTTCCAGTTTGTACAGCAACTACACCGTAATTTAACTGTTGGCCCTGTTGGTAAACAAATTACCGGCGCATGTACACTGATGCTGATTTATTTTGTATTGAGTGGTTTATATCTGCGTTGGCCAAAGAGACATTCTGTTAAACAATGGCTTGCAGTTAAACCAAAGCTCAAAGGACGTAATTTCCTATGGGATTTACATGCTGTCGTCGGCACATGGGTGATTGTTTTTTATCTCATTTTGGCATGTACAGGCCTGTACTGGTCTTATGACTGGTGGCGTAATGGCATGTTTAAAGTCATGGGCGTTGAACGTCCACAGCCGCAATTACAAGAACGTCCAAAACCGAATGGACAACCTGCTGAACAGGCGGGTGCAAAGCAAAGTGGTGAAAAACAAGCCACTGAGGCAAAACAAACTCATGGCGAACACCAAGCACGTTCTGAAAGCAATCCTGCAACGTCAGGTCTCTCTGAACATGGCGCTCAAGAAAATAAACATGGTGCTGAAGGTCGCGGAGAAAAACGTGGTCTAAAACCTAAACAAGTAAATATTGCTCTTACGCAAAGTTGGAACGGCTTTAATCAAAATATTGGTCGTGAATACTCAAGTGTCACTTTTAATATTCCGAAAAAAGCCAATGGTGAATTAGAGATTAACTTCGTCGATGCAGTCCCTCAACATGAGCGTGCTCGCAACAAAGCGACTTATAACTACCAAACGTCTGCACTCACCGATATCGAGTTATACGAAGATAAAAAGTTGAATGAAAAAATCATGACCAGCATGTTGCCTGTGCATCGTGGTAGTTTCTTCGGACCGATTTATCAGTTCTTTGTGGTTATTGCATCCCTCATGATGCCGCTGTTCTTTGTCACAGGATGGATGCTCTATCTCAAACGTCGTAAACAGAAAAAACTGACACAGCAAGCCCGTCAAAGCTTAGCACCAGTTACCATCGACCCAAATGCACAGCCTTGGTTAATTTGCTATGCATCACAAACAGGTCAGTCTGAACAATTGGCATGGCGTACAGCAACAAGCTTACAAGAGGCTCGTCAGCCTGTCACAGTGAAAGCTGTTCAGCAACTTTCAGCAGATGACTTAACGCAAGCCGCTCAGGTTTTATTTGTTGCAAGTACCTATGGCACTGGGGAAGCACCTGACCTTGCTTCAAGCTTTGAACGTAAACTGATGGCACAAGGCCTCGATTTGAGTCATGTTCAGTTTGCCGTATTAGCTTTAGGTTCAGAAGAATATCCGGATACTTTCTGTAGCTTTGGTCATGCGATTCATCGTTGGATGCAGAGTAATGCTGCGAAGCCCCTGTTTAACACGATTGAAGTCAATAATGGCGACACCCAAGCCATTCAAGCATGGAATAGCGCTTTAGCCAAAGCGACTAAACTTGAACTTCAGCACATGCAAATTGAAAAAACTTTTGATGCATGGACATTGACCAAACGTGATTTACTCAACCCGAACAGTTTAGGTGCCCCTGCATTTAATATTGAGTTAAAACCGCAACATGAAGCCAATTGGCAAGCGGGTGATATTGCAGAGATTCAACCAGGTAATAGTGCTGAACGTATTGCAAACTTCATGCAAAAGTACCAAATACAAAGTCAGCAAGTGGTTGATTCTACTCAGCAACGTATTGAAGATGCATTATGGGATCGTAACCTAAATACGGATGTTGAACCATTTGCCAACCTTGATCATTTGCTTGAACAGCTTCCACCGCTTCCAACTCGTGAATACTCGATTGCCAGTATTCCAAGTCAGCAAGTATTACGCTTAGTGGTGCGTCAGCAATCCAATGCGGATGGTGAGCTCGGCTTAGGCTCAGGGTGGTTAACACAACATGCTGCGATCAATAGCACACTACAACTGCGTATTCGCACCAATGAATCATTCCACCTGATTGCAGATAATCGTCCTGTGATTTGTATTGGTAACGGTACAGGTATTGCTGGTTTACTCAGCCTGTTACATACACGAGTTCGTCAAGACTATACGCAAAACTGGCTGATTTTTGGTGAGCGCCAACGCGCACATGATTTCTTTTATCAAGACGTCATTGAAGCATGGCAAAACACAGGCTTAGTTCAACGCATAGACCTCACCTTCTCTCGTGATCAAGCGGAGAAACGCTATGTGCATCATGAGCTACGTGACCATGCGACCTTATTAAAATCATGGGTAGAACAAGGTGCCGTGATCTACGTTTGCGGTAGTATCAACGGTATGGCAACGGACGTTGACCACGCACTGATTGATATATTAGGTGAAGACGTTGTTGCTGAACTGCGTCAAGCTGGGCGCTACCGCCGTGATGTTTATTAATAAGATGTTTACTCATAAATAGTCCCAACTCAAAACCAGACCTCGTGTCTGGTTTTTTTCACGCTATACTTAGGCCAAATACGAATACTGCTTTAATTTTTTGCATGAAAAGAATACTACTGCTTTGTGTAGGCTTGCTGCTCTGCGTAGATGCCATTTGGTTACTTACATTAGATAAAATTCATTTAGGCATCCTTTTACCCTTAGTCATTGGGTATATTTTTATTTTATCCGGACTATTTTCAACCCAAATCCACAATATTTTAGATCAATACCCTAAACTCAAAAGGCTCTGGCGTGCTACATGGTGGTTGTTTTGGCTTTGGCTATTGAGCCTTTTACTGTTTTTTGCGTATTTACACTTCAATAGCCAGCAATCCAAGCCATTTACTTCCGTCCAAGCCATCATCGTTTTGGGTAGTGGTATTGAAAATGGTCAACCCTCTCCGACCTTAAAGGCGCGTCTTGATGCCGCAGCACCGTATGCCTTGCAACAACCCAATACTATTGTGATCATGACCGGTGGTTTAGGCTTTAATGAAAAAATGACCGAATCTTCTGTCATGAAACGCTATTTACTTCAACACTATGATATTTCAGCCGCACGCATATATGAAGAAAGCAGAAGTACCAGTACAGAATTCAATCTGATCAATAGTAAAATGATTTTAAAACGACATCAGATTTCGCTTGATGCCCCCATTGCGATTGCCAGTAGTGATTTTCATCTCCCACGTGCAAAAGCAATTGCACAAAAGCTAGGCTATACACAGGTGTATACCATTGCAGCGCCAACACCGCTGTACATCCGCTACAATTCTTGGCTACGAGAATATTTTGCCTTTTTGAGCGGATTTGTACTCAATGAGTATTAAAAAAAGCCCTTGTTCGATTAGTGAACAAGGGCTTTTTTATGCTGTAAATAAACCATTAATTTAAACGAATGCTACGTGGCAAAGGAATTTTAAGGTTTTCAAAGATTTCTGGTCGCTGCTGGTAGACTTGATATAAATAATTTTTAATATCTAACAGCATCTTTTCAGGTGCAACCAAAATATTTTGCCCTTCCGGGGTCAAATCTAAAGACACCGTAGTGCTCTCGCTACGTAAAAACGGAATGACTTTTTCGATAAAGTCTTTTAATGAAATTTCCTGAATTTCATAATTGGACCAATTGTCTTTAATTAATAAACGTGCCAAACCACGGTTTTGCCAAATGGCGAAGGAACGCTGACCTGTAGGTGTCGCACAAAGTGCCCAACCATCTTGATATAACGCAATCACGCCACCTTGAGCGACCATATTTTCAATAAATTGTTTATAGGTTTCTTGAGGATTGTAATTTGTAGTTTGAGTTTTAGACGCTGCCTTGCGCTGATATGGATTTCTCATAGATCACATACAATATTAAAATTATTATAGAGCGGATTCTATGTAAATCAGAAAATTTAGGCAAGCTTTTGGATAAAGAAGTTTCTATAGAAGAATATGGTGGGCGCTGACGGGATCGAACCGCCGACATTCTGCTTGTAAGGCAGACGCTCTACCAACTGAGCTAAGCGCCCTGAGCGAAGAGTAACAAAGCGAAGCTTTGTCTGAGCGCAAGAGAAAAATCGAAGATTTTTCTAAAGGCATTCTCTTGAACAGAGATTTTTAAGATAAATGGCGCAGCGGACGGGACTCGAACCCGCGACCCCCGGCGTGACAGGCCGGTATTCTAACCAACTGAACTACCGCTGCATCACGTAGTTTCTTTCGAAACACAACCAATATCATAAAGATATGGTGGGCGCTGACGGGATCGAACCGCCGACATTCTGCTTGTAAGGCAGACGCTCTACCAACTGAGCTAAGCGCCCTTAAAGGGTACAACAATTATATTCTTTGAAATGGCGCAGCAGACGGGACTCGAACCCGCGACCCCCGGCGTGACAGGCCGGTATTCTAACCAACTGAACTACCGCTGCATCGCAAAAAATATGGTGGGCGCTGACGGGATCGAACCGCCGACATTCTGCTTGTAAGGCAGACGCTCTACCAACTGAGCTAAGCGCCCTCAAAAGATCTATCATGTAAATGGCGCAGCGGACGGGACTCGAACCCGCGACCCCCGGCGTGACAGGCCGGTATTCTAACCAACTGAACTACCGCTGCACTTACACAATGTCGCTATTGTGGTTCAAACGAATTAAGATTTAAAGTGGCGCAGCGGACGGGACTCGAACCCGCGACCCCCGGCGTGACAGGCCGGTATTCTAACCAACTGAACTACCGCTGCACTCTAAATATCTTAACGCTGAAAAGGTTTGGTGGGCGCTGACGGGATCGAACCGCCGACATTCTGCTTGTAAGGCAGACGCTCTACCAACTGAGCTAAGCGCCCTTTTCAAAACATGTTCATCGTTTGATGAGGTGCATTATAGAGAATCCTCACGGTCTGTCAAACGCTTTTCTAACTCTTTTCCACTTTTTCTGTTTGAGTGATTAAAAAATAAGTTATATTGCGGAAAAATCAGTATTTTTGAACATTTTTTAGCTATAAACCTGTAAATTTATTACTAAAAATATGACTTATATTCTGCATCATTCACATAAAAACAGTTTTTCGCGTGGACTCATAGCTAATCGTTCAGCGAACCGACGATTAATTCACCACACACACTGCATTCTAAAACACCCTAGTGTACAAAATACATTCAAACACGACTTTCTGTTGGTTTGCGAGCATTAGTCCTGACAAAAGTCCTGACAAAAAAAACGCCTTTCAAACTCACTTTAATTTTTCAAATCTTTGTTTTGATGCCATGAACTTCGGTTTTCATGGCTTGTGCTTTTAACGACGTGTTCAATGTTCAGTGATGTAAACCAGCGCATTTAATGGAATCAATTGATAAAGTTCTACAACATCGCTGTTTCGCATGCGAATACAACCATGTGACATAGGTATACCCATTGGTTCAGTATCTGGTGTGCCATGAATATAAATATAACGCTGATAAGTATCACAGCCCTCACCCACATTAAAGCCGGGTTCCAAACCACTGAGCCACAATATTCGAGATAAAATCCAATCCCGCTCAGGATGTAATGCGGCAAGTTGCTCGTCGTAAACCTCACCTGTCCACTGACGTGCTTTAAAAACTGCATTTTGAGGTTGTTGTCCACCAAACTTTTCAGCGACTTGATGCCAGCCTCGTGGGGTCTTACCACTATTTTCCTGCTCACCAATGCCATTTTTACCCGATGAAATCAGGTAAAACTTATTCAGCTTCGGCAAAGTTAAAGTTTGATCTTTCAAGTTAATCAGGATATCGGCTTGATCTTTGGTATATTCAGACATGCTCTTGCTCTTTCTGCTTATCTTTATCTTCTTGTTTAGTCTGCGGCGATTGTTCAATAGTCCGCATCTGATTTGGCTCAGGTCGTGTCCATAACCAAATACCAACGATCAACATGGTTAAGTCCGTGAAAATCTTGACGGCAATCGGTGCAGAAGTAAAAAGCATAATCAGACCACTCACAAACATCATGATCGATGCAAACCATTTTGCTTTGCGGGGGACGGTGCCATTTTCGCGCCAAGCACGCAAGGTTGGCCCATATTTAGGATGATTCAACAACCACGCATCCATTTGAGGCCAACCTTTTGAAGCCGCCCATGCCGCTAATATTAAGAAGACTGTCGTGGGCATTCCCGGCAATAAAGCCCCTATAAAGCCTAAAATGACAAAGACAACCACTAAGCTTCGCCAAAACAACGTCTTCATACCGCTACCCTGAACTTTCAATTCAGGTAGTATAAGATGTTTTTAACAAATATCCGTTGTTATTCTGCATTATTCAAAAGGTTTCAATATGGCTGTAGCCCCGACAATGTCGTCTTATTTTGAGCCATGGTTGCAATTTAAACAGCCCTTAGTTCGCCAATTGGCTTTCTGTATTGCTAGCCCAAATATTCTGCAGCAAATTCCCAATGAACTCGAAATCCGCTATCCCTTTCATTTTCATCCAAACGAGCTTTGGCATAAATATTTTGAAGCCTACCTTCCCCGTTTAAAACAACTCGAACAACACCCAAGTGAATTAGTAGAATTTTTACAAAAATTAAAAAGTACTCGCCTTGGTTTACGTTTCGAAATGTTTATATGGTTTTGGCTTCTCGATCACCCATACCATCCCTACCAGTTACTCGGACATAGCATTCAAAAAATTGATGGCCCTCGTACAGTAGGTGAACTCGATTTTGTTTTAAAAAATACCGAAAGTGATGAAGTTGAACATTGGGAAGTGGCTTTAAAATACTATCTAGCAGAGCGTGATTTTCAATTACCCTATTGGTATGGCTTAAATCGTAGTGATACTTTGGCTCGAAAGCTCAATCATTTCACCCAAAAACAATTCCAATTTGATGAAGCACTTGGGCAGCAAATTCAACAGCGCTATTGTGTTTTAAAAGGTCAATTATATTTACCTATTCAGCGTACCAACACATTGCCAAACTGGGTCAATCCTGCGCGCAGAATAGGTCAATGGGGACATGTCATTCCATCTACGAGTCAAGGCTATTATCGCCTACAACGACATGAATGGATTTGCGTGCAGCAGCAACCGACAAGTAAAACCGCACATTGGTGGACAGATGGTTTATATAAAAAAGACAGTGAGGAAAGCTATTATATGTATAGACAGCCACGCTTGGTTTTGCCGCAAACAATTTAAGACTCAATGCACCATTTAGTAGAAATTTACATTTATTTACTCAACCACCGTAAAAACCACCTACTGTTTGATACGGCTATTTTTTAATCTAAATCTCACAACAGAATAATTTAGTCTTCTAAAAATTATTCTTTCATAATGGAGATTACATTCAATGAAAAAAATTTTAGCTGCATCACTTATGGTTGCTTTCGTACTGACAGGTTGTAATACAGTAAAAGGTGTTGGTAAAGACGTATCTAAAGCTGGAGATGCTGTAACCAATACTGCTGAGAAAACTTCGGAAGAAATTCGCCGCAATTAATTTCTTTCCCAAGAATTTATAAAAGAGCCCTATTTTTTTAATAGGGTTTTTTACGTCTAAATTTCCCTTCGCTTGTCGATTCGCCTATTATATTGCGACATTTTTGACTTCTGTATTTAGCATGACCTCAACAGCAACTCTTGATCTCAGCCTAGAATTACTGCGCCAACCTTCGGTAACACCGATTGACCATACCTGCCAGAACATTATGGCGGATCGTTTAGCCAAAATTGGCTTTAACATTGAAAATATGCGTTTTGATGATGTAGATAATCTTTGGGCACGTAAAGGGACTGAAGCACCAGTATTTTGCTTTGCAGGTCATACGGATGTAGTACCTACGGGTAACTTGGATGCATGGGGTTCTGACCCATTTCTTCCTGAAATTCGCGACGGTAAACTGTATGGTCGTGGCAGCGCAGATATGAAAACCGCGTTGGCAGCTATGGTTGTTGCTTCAGAACGTTTTGTTTCGAAGCATCCAAATCATAAAGGTTCGATTGCATTTCTTATTACCTCTGACGAAGAGGGTCCTTCGATCAACGGGACTGTCAAAGTTGTTGAAACTTTAGAAGCGCGTAATGAAAAAATGACTTGGTGTTTGGTGGGTGAACCATCTAGCACCAACACACTTGGCGATATTGTTAAAAATGGTCGTCGTGGTTCGCTAAATGCCAATTTAACGGTTAAGGGTAAACAAGGGCACGTTGCTTACCCACATCTAGCGGTCAATCCAATCCATACAGCATCAAAGGCACTGGCTGAACTTTGCGATACCGTGTGGGATAATGGCAACGAATACTTCCCTGCAACGTCGTTCCAAATTTCCAATATCAATGCCGGTACAGGCGCAACCAACGTTGTTCCGGGCACGATGAATTTACTCTTTAACTTCCGCTATTCAACAGAAGTGACGGCGGACGAACTCAAAGCACGCACCTTGGAAATTCTAGATCGTCATGGTGTTGAATATGACATCTCTTGGACGTTATCTGGTCTTCCATTCCTAACCCCAGTCGGTGAGTTAGTGAATGCCGCACGTGATGCCATTCGAGATGTTACTGGGACAGAAACTGAACTTTCGACCAGTGGTGGTACTTCTGATGGTCGATTCATTGCGCCTACAGGTGCACAGGTGCTTGAACTGGGTGTTTTAAATGCCACGATTCACCAAATCAATGAACACGTCAATGTGGCAGAGTTGGAACCACTTTCTGAAATTTACGAAAAGATTTTAGAAAACCTGTTGGCTTAAATATTCCCCACATAGTCAAAAAAAGGAACTCAATGGAGTTCCTTTTTTATATCTCGTTTTTACAAATACTAAGCCGCTTGAAGCCCAATGCTGTTTTGAATATTGGCTAAATTTGGAATATGAAATACCTGATCGGCCATGCGTACATATTGGAAAATATTGGCGTCTTTCACGGTTTTTTCTTCATCAACCACTTCAGAAATACGCAGACGAATGGTTTTCGGCATTTCATTACACATCAGTGCAAAACGCTGTCCAACATCATCGCCTTCAATCACCAAAGCCACGCCCTGATTTTTTGCAGGATCATTGACCGAGAAAACAGGCAATTTCAATTCATGCCATTCAACAAAAGGAACCTTGGTTGCACTATCGAGCGCTGAAAGCACAATATTTTGTGGCAACAACATTGGCTCTTTACCATGACAATCGATGATATACGCATCGATAAAACCGGTAGAAACCGTAATGAGATGTTGCAGTTCCTGCTGATCAATTTTATCGCTGACAACCTGAGAAACAGTGTTTTGGCTCATAAATTACCCCTGCTTTTCTGCAATTAAAGCTTCAATATTGGCAAGCAATTCAGCTTCTTGGAATGGTTTACCCATATAGTGAGTCACACCTAAGCTAAATGCACGCTCACGATGTTTTTCACCTGTACGCGATGTAATCATAATGATTGGCAAGTCACGGTGAATGTCGTGGTGACGAACTAAGTTTGTCACTTCGAAACCATCCATACGTGGCATTTCAATATCAAGTAGCATCAAGTCTGGACGGACATTTTCAAGCTGTTCAATTGCATCCACACCATCTTTCGCTGTCACGATGTCATAACCTTGACGTTCAAGTAAGCGTGAAGTCACCTTACGTACTGTCACCGAGTCATCGACAATCATCACTAAACGACGCGCATTGGCTTGGCGGCCCAAATCACGCTGTTCAGCTGAATGTTTAACACGCTGCGAAGTTTGAATCTGACGTGCAATATTTTGTCCATCCAAAATCAAACATACATGACCATCACCCAGAATCGTAGCACCTGCAATCGCGCCCACACTGGTAAATTGTTGACCAATTGGTTTCACCACGATTTGAGAACGTGATCCCACCAGCTGATCGACCAATAAAGCAATGGTTTGACCACTGTTGCCTTTTATTAGCAATACAGGCAATGAATGGCCGACATTATTTAAACGTGGAATTGGCTGATTACCCACAAACTCTGATAGATAACGTAGTTTGTAATTGGTGTTGTCAATTTTAAACACGTCATCCTTACTATTGAAGTAAGTTTCAAGTGCCGTAGGTGCAATACGGACAATACGTTCAATTTGCGCTAATGAAATCGCATATTGCTGATCGCCAGCTTTCACCATCAAGGCATCGCTGACCGCTACCGTCGTTGGTACACGAATGGTAAAGGTTGTCCCTTTACCTAACTCAGACTCTACGGAAACATGACCACCCAAGGCTTTAATTTCACTTTGCACCACATCCAGACCAACGCCACGACCCGAAATTTGCGTTACCGCTTGTGCCGTTGAGAAACCTGGATGGAAGATCAATTGCAAGATTTCTTGTTTATCGAGGAACTGATCCGCTTTGATTAAACCAAGTTTTAAGGCTTTGTCTTTAATTTTGGTTTCATCAATCCCTTTACCATCATCACTGAAAGACACCAGTACATCAGTACCCTGACGACTAATGTTCAAGACGATGCTACCTACTTCTGGCTTTTTTAAAGCCAAACGGTCAGCAGTATCTTCTAAACCATGGTCGACCGCATTACGCAGCATATGTTCAAATGGTGTCACCAAACGCTCTAAGATCGTACGGTCCAATTCACCTTCTGTATTTTGAACAATCAATTCTGCAGGACGGTTCAAGGTCGAAGAGGTTTGACGCACAATACGTTGTAAACGTGGTAACAAACGATCAAATGGCACCAAACGGGTACGCATCAGACTTTCTTGAATTTCTGACTGAATACGTGATTGTTGTAATAACAAACCTTCTGCATCACGGATTTTTTCTGCCAAAGTACTCTTGAAGTCAACCAAATCCGACGCAGATTCGGCTAGAGATTTTGACAATTGGTTAATCGATGAATATTGGTCCATCTCCAATGGGTCGAAATCCGCATAGCGTGAATTTTCAGAACCATGTTTGGCAATAATTTGTGACTCAAGCTCACCATCCATTCGACGTAACTGGTCAGCAAGTCGCTTAATTGCTAACTCCATTTCATTCAAGGTATTGCCTAGCTGACCTAAGTCCATCTCAATACGTGAACGGTTAATCGAGTTTTCGCCTGATAAGTCAATCATCTTCTCGACGAGATCAGCCGAGATACGAATCATCTCATTGCTGTTATCAGAAGAATTGGCTTCAGACCATTCACCCAACATAGATGGCGGTTCAACACCATCACCTTGAATAAATTCAAAGCCTTTGCTAACAATACCTTGTTCTAATTCTGCAACACGGTTTGGCAATTGAACCGTAACATCCACATACTGAATGGATTCTAGGCTCAATTTGATGCTATCAAAATTACTATAGTCGTGGTTGAAGATCGCTTCTTTTAACCATGCCAACGTCGTTTTGAGTAAGCCGTCATATGCATTTGAGTTGAAATGATGAACCGCGAAATGCTCAAACGTCGTCTCAAGTTGATACGCAATTGCGGCAACAGGTTCATTTTCAACCATACGCGCACCACCCTTAATACTGTGGGCAGCACGTTGTAATTGAAGCAATACGTTACGGTCACTACGTTGTTCAGTCCATTGATTTAATAATTGAACGGCTTGTTCAAGAATTTCCTCAGACTCTTCAAGGAAGGTTTCTTCCATGACAGAACGTAGATCGTCATCTGGATGCTCAACATGTTCAGCAACCGCATGTTCAAGATGTTCAACAGCAGACTCAGTGTGAGCAGTCGTTTGAGCTTCAACCACTGCTTCTGCAGTGTCTTCAGCAACATCCATCGGCTCTGACACCGATACATCTGGTTCTACTGCTGTTTGTTCAGTTTCAGCAGAAATAGGGGCCGAAGCCAATGCAACAGCTTCTGAACGCTCTCCTGCCACAATTGACTGAATATTCTTGAGAATATCGATCACATTATTCGCTGGGTAGTCGATCCCTTGGTCACGAATGGTTTGAATACGATCTGAAATATCATCCTGCACTAAACGAATAATTTGAATTAACGCAGGCGTAATCGAAATTTGCTGACGAATAATGCGCTCATAAATCGATTCTAATTCATGCGAAATTAAACCCACATGAGATGCGGCAATCATATTTGCACCACCTTTTAGGGTATGCAAATAACGCATTAAATTATTCAAAGCTGAAGTATTGGTCTGATCACGTGTCCAAGTACTGAGGTCTTGATCAATCCCCACCAATAATTCTTCTGCCTCTTCAATAAAGATCCCTAAAAGATCTTCATCAAAGTCATTATTCGCATCAGCCGCTTGCATCTGTTGATGATCAAGTTGAATACGCTGACTTAATTGTGCAAAGTCTACTGCTGTTGTATTTGCAACAGCGGCTTTATCTTCTACTGTGGCAACAGGTTCAGCAACTACATGAGCTTCTGGTGTAGTCGTCGCTGCAACTGCTTCAATGTCTTGTTGAACAAATGCAGTCAGCTCATTTAAGAAATGCTGAACCTCTTCACTTAACACTACACGCTGACCCGCAGCTAAAGTGTCAAATAAGTGAATGAACTCTTGATGTGCTTGCGCAAATAACTCATAGCCATAATCAGCATGGAGCAATTCAGGCTTTTCAACTAAAGACTGATACGCTGCACACAGTTGAGTTGTGAAATCATGAATACCAACAGACGCACGATTATCCGTATGTTTAATCAACTCTAAAGCTTGCTGACTAAGCTGTTGAATATAGTCTGGGAATTCAGCAAGTGCACGTTTATCAAACTCAAATTCAGCATCTAATAACTGATCAATATTTAATTCGATTAGTTTAGAAACCAAACCTTGTGGATTATCTTCAGGCGCCAATTGATCTTGGCTAGCAAAACCATAATCATCCCAAGCAGCTTTGAAGGTTTCATAAATAGATGCAAGATTTGCCTTATCCCCTGAACGCAGCACGTGTAAATAATCACGAACAAATTCAGCATATTGAATCAATAAAGCAGCTTCTTTCGAGCTCGATACGATTTCGTCTTGCAATAAGGTTTTGAATAAATTTTCAACTTTTGAACTGGCTTCAAAAATCTCTTCGATTTGTGCCATCGACGAACTACCACGTAAGGTGTGTAGCGCGCGAATCAAGCCATTATAGTCTTGTGATTTACTATCATCAGATTGGAGGAACTGATCAATCGTTTGTAGATGTTCTTCAGCTTCTTCAATAAAAATGCTCACAGTCTCTTCGACCAGTGATGCATCTGCATCCACTTGCTCAAGAGTTGTTTCTGATTCGGCCACTGCATCGATCGTGCTTTCAACTACTTCCACATGTTCTGTAGTTTCAACTTCAGTCAGCTCTAAACCAGTGACAGCATCTTCAGATTTTAATTGATCTGCCAGTTTTAATAATTCTTCGAGTGCAGGCTCAAGGCTAATATTTTGTTGTAATTGTTGCCCCATTAAAACCAATGGACGTAAGTCAACATCCAATTCGGCAACATTTTTAAACCGTGGATAGAGCTTATATTGATAAACATTTAAAACTGTTTGTGCAAACTTTTGAACGGTTGGCGTTAACTGTACTGAACCTGCAATAACACGATTCAGCGTATCTTCCACTGCCCATGCAGTTTCACCCGCCGATTTTGCCCCGACCATACGACCTGAACCTTTCAGGGTATGGAAATGACGACGAATCGTCGTTAAAGTGTCTTTATCTTGTGGATTTTCCAACCAAGTTGTAAATAAACCCGCCAGCTCTTCAAAGATCTCTTCTATTTCTTCAACAAAAATCTCTAAAATTTCTGCATCTTGATCAAGATAACTATCTTCAGGAAGCGTAGTTGTTTCAACTAAATTTTTTAATATTTCTTTCATAGCTAAGGCTTCTTATGTTTTGCCACCAAGAAGGTTGCTCAAACTTAATTGTAACCATCACCTAAGACTTAACTGTGACGTTAAGTTCACCTTATCGATGTGTTATCTGTAATCGGTGCAGTACCCTAACCGTAGCTAAGGTACTGCAGGTTTGCGCCTGACTTACTCTGGGAGTTTAAAGTCAGATACAGATTCACGTAATGATTCAGCCATGTTCGCCAATTCAGATACCGAACGTGCAGTATCAAATGTTGCACTGGTGGTTTGCGAGGTAATTTCTTGTACAACGTTCATCGTTGTCGCAATATGACCTGCTGAAGCAGACTGAAGTTTTGCAGCATCCGAAATGTTTGCAATCAGTTTCGCCAAGTTACCCGATACAGACTGAATTTCATCCAGTGCTACGCCGGCATCCTTAGACAAGTTCGCACCACGTACAACTTCCGAAGTCGTTTGTTCCATTGAAATTACGGCTTCGTTAGTATCCGTTTGAATGGTTTTTACCAAGCCTTCAATCTGTTTGGTTGCAGACGCTGAACGTTCCGCAAGACGCTGTACCTCATCCGCTACCACGGCGAAACCACGACCTGCTTCACCCGCCATCGACGCCTGAATTGCTGCGTTTAATGCCAAGATGTTCGTTTGGTCGGCAATATCGTTAATCAGTGCGACAATGTTACCAATCTCTTGAGAAGACTCACCCAAACGTTTAATACGTTTTGAAGTTTCTTGAATCTGCTCACGAATCGTGTCCATACCTTCAATTGAACGGTTTACAACATCTGCACCGTTTGCAGCAATTTGTACTGAACGTTCTGCTACGACAGCTGATTCTTCAGCGTTCGAAGATACTTGGTCAATCGACATTGCCATTTCGTTAATCGCGGCAGATGCACCAGCAATCTCTTGCGCCTGATGCTCAGATGCTTCTGCAAGCTGGTTGGTAATACCCTGCGTATTCGCCGTATATTGTGCAACTTCTTGAGAAGTTTCTGTAATACGCGATACAAGGTCACGTAATTGGTCGATTGCGAAGTTAATCGAGTCGGCAATCGCACCCGTAAAGTCTTCAGATACCGTCGCATACGAACGTAAGTCACCGTCTGCAAGATCGGCAATTTCATCGAGTAAACGTAAAATCGCGTTCTGGTTACGGTCATATTCTTCTTGAAGACGGGTTACACGGAATTTATCCGATTGACCACGTAAAGAAAGAAGTTTGAACACACAGATCAAGAAGGCTGTTAAAGCAAGAATCAACAGTACCGCAGGTAAAATGGTTTTCAAGCCTGTGCTAGAAGACAATTGATTTAAGTTGTCCAACAATTTGTCTGACTCAGCAAAAATTTGTGAAGATGCTTTACGTACGTTCACAATTTGCGTTGAGTTTTTCAAAATTGTCGCAGCCGCTGATTTTAATACATCGTCATATTCAGCTTTAATGCCTTCAAGTGACTCACGTAATTCAGGGCTTTCAATACGTTGTACACCAAGCTCTGTACTACCATCCAATTGAGCATTTAAGTACAAACCGAAGGTTTCAGTATCGGCACTGAAGTCATCTGCAGACTCACGTGAGCTATCAGAACCTGAAAGCACCGAACTGATCGAACGTAAAATACGTTCTGCAATGAATACCTGGTTTTTCGCAATCACCACCTGGTTCGAAGGCATGTCTTGACGTGCCATTTGGTCGACCATCAAGTTATATTCCGCCTGAATCCCCGGAATGGTTTCACCAATCGCGATGTTCGTGTCATATAACTTATTAATGATTTTTTGTTGCGAAGTAATCAAGTCAATACTTTTTGAAACCTCAGCCCACTGCGTATCTACAGATTTCAGCGCATCTGTATTTGCATGAATGTCTTTTACAGTTTCTAAGTTTTCTTTGAACGAATCTTGAGAGGCAATTAATTTTTTCATTGCATCTTCAGTACCTGAAGCAGTTGCCTCAGTTGCTTGACGCGAAATTGTTTGCGAAAGAAGACGGAGTTCACCCAAACTTTGCGTTAATTGGTTACCGCGAGGAACGCTATAGAATAGGTATAATAAAATAATCGTTGCCAGTACTAATGAACCAATCGCACCATAAATAAATGGTTTGGATTTTTCACTATCACCAAAAACTCGAGATAATTGATCTGTCTGTGATTGCAGTTTTGCCAGAAAAGCATTACCGCCTTTACGACCACTGGTGCTTTCACCCGTATTTTTCTTTTTAAGTTTAAAGCCCATTCAGCTTCTCCCCGATTACGCCTTCTTTCGTTCGTGCGCGACAATTAATTTATAAATTTTATAGATGCGTTCATGTATTTTGGATTTTGCAGTAAACGACTGAAGAGAAATACATTCCACTGCTGGTTATGCTGGTGGAAATACCCCTGACAATATTCCTGCAAATTTCGATCCAACTCATTATGTTTAGAAAAATAACTTTTCTTATTAAAGTGTTGAATACCCAAAACTTGATCGACTACCAAACCGACATAATGGTCATTATGACTAATACATAAAACTTTTTGAGTGGGTGAAAAACTACTTCGATGACCGGTTATATATTGTGCTAGGTCAGACAAAGAAAGTAAGCGTCCCCGAATATTGGCTAATCCCATCACCCAAGGTTGGGTGTTGGGAACTGGCGTATATTTTGGTGGGTAGATCACTTCAGCTACTTCACCTAAAGGAGCAACGTAATATTGCCCCATCATCTCAAAAGCAATGCCTGACCATCGGTTTACTTCATTTTCAGTGGAAACGTAGTTTTTGTTTCCTCGTTTTGCGATTCGAAGTAATTCGATAAATCCATTTGCTGCCATAGAGCTTTATCCTGCATTGAGGTGTTGCTTAATCACATCAATTAATTGTTTTTCGTCTACAGGTTTAGTCAGATAATCAGAAGCACCTTGGCGTTTACCCCAAACACGGTCAGTTGCCTGATCTTTGGTACTTACAATGACAATCGGGATATGTTTGGTGGTCGCACCACGTGCAATTTGACGTGTTGCTTGGAATCCATTCACACCCGGCATTACCACATCCATTAAGACCAAATCAGGTAACTCAGCTTGAGCCATTGTCACACCATCTGCCCCATTTGAAGCTTCAATCACTTCAAAACCGTGTTTACCTAAAATTTCTTTAAAACGGAATGTTTCTGTTGGTGAATCATCAACGATTAGGATACGTGCCATGCTTTTTCCCCAAAAAATAAAAAATCTAATTAAGCTGTAACGTGATTACGGATTGCATTCAGCAATTCATCTTTACTGAATGGCTTCGTTAAGTATTCATCCGAACCCACAACACGACCCTTCGCCTGATCAAATAAACCGTCTTTACTTGAAAGCATAATCACAGGAATATTTTGATAATTTTGAGAGTTTTTAATCAGGGCACAAGTTTGATAGCCATCAAGACGTGGCATCATAATATCGACAAATACGATATCTGGATTCGCATCTGCAATTTTTGAAAGTGCTTCAAAACCATCTACAGCAGTGACGACTTCACATCCTTCACGCTGAAGCAGCGTTTCGGCCGTACGACGAATGGTTTTTGAATCATCAATTACCATGACTTTTAGATTTTGGAATTTATCGTCCATTTATTGACCCTACCCATTGAGGATGTACAAACAATTAAGTTAGCAGCATTATTATTTACAAGTTGTGAACATTTTTAACATATCTTTACTTGCGTTTTCAATGAACATTTTCTGCGCAAACACACAAGATTTCTTGTTTTTATTAACTGCTTCACACTTTCCGATGACCAACGATTTTTTTTTAACTTGGAATAGTATTTAATTGTCTTAATTAAGCATATTATAGCAAGATTATTACTTTAAAATAAGTAATTTAGTCAACTTTAAACTGGGGAGTACAAGGTTGAGTCCGTTTACAAAAAAAATTCACTTGATTGGCCTTAAACATTTCTCAAAAAAAGTCATTCTGACGACTTGTTTACTGGCTTATACCCCGCTTTTATTTGCTGCACCAACCAATACGCAGCAACCACAAAAGGCGACTTGGTATCGTTACTATGACAGTAAAGGCATAGCAAACATCAGTACCAATGTGACACCAAATCACATCCGCTATGGTTATGAAGCACTTGATCAAAATATGCAAGTGATTAAACGTAACCGCCCCTACAATGCTGAAGCGGACGTTAGACAAGCTCCTCAGCGTGCTGCCCAAGCACGTCAGCAAGCTTCAGATATCAAACTTAAAAAAGCCTATACCAATAGCCGAACTGCGGCCATTAAAAAGCGTGATGCACTGACTGGTATACGTAAACAGATCGTGTTTGAACAAGAACAATTAAAACAATTACAAAATGATCGTGTATTATTTGTTCGCCAAGAACGTGAACATTTTCGAAAAGGTGAAACCGTTCCGGCAAAATTAAAAACAATGTTGGATAATAATCAAAAAAATATGGTAGCGAAAAAAGAATACATTCAATCGTTACAAACTCGCTATCGAAATACAGAAGCTGAATACGACAGAATTATTACGCGTTTAAAAGCGATGGAATAAACTTGTTATTCAATTGCTTTTGTAGACCGCTGATATAAGGACCATTATGCAATCTGCACAGCAATCATCCCCATTTTTAAAGCTTAGCCTGCTTTGCATAAGCCTGACTTTGGCTGCATGTCAAAAAGAAGATTCGCAGCAAAGTGTAAAACCAGAAAATAAGATTGAATTGATTCAACAAGATCTGGTCACGATCGAACAAGGCAACGCAATTTCAAAAACGGCCTTTACAGGCACCATTCGGGCGGTCAATCAGAGCAGTATTCAAGCCCAAGTCACTGCGACTGCAACCAATGTTAATGCAGAGGTCGGACAACGTGTCAGCAAAGGCCAAGTATTGGTGCATTTAAATAATCAAGACAACGCAGCACGTCTTGCTCAATCTCAAGCGAACCTCGCATCCACGCAAGCTCAAGCCAATCAAGCCAAACTAATGATGGAGCGCAAACAGCGTTTGCTGAATCAAGGCTTTATTTCCAAAGTAGAGTTTGAACAAAGTCGTGTCGATTACCAAGCTCAAATGGAAAATGTTCGTGCCCAACAAGCCAATGTCGATATTGCACGTAAAGCCAATCAAGACGGCACCATTTATAGCCCTATCCAAGGCGTGATTACCAAGCGTGATGTTGAACCGGGACAAACGGTTGCTGCCGGACAAACCCTTTTTGAAATCGTCAATCCAGACCAATTAGAAATTCAAGCCAAATTACCAAGTGATCAGCAAGCAGCGCTGAAAATTGGACAAAAGATTGAATATAACATCCAAGGCAATAGCAATTTACTCACAGCACAAATCAGTCGGATTTCACCAATTGCCGATCAGGCTAGTCGTCAAATTGAATTTTTTGCAGCCCCAAATGAAACCATTACATCATTAAGTATTGGTGCTTTTGTCGAAGGTCACATTTTAGGTACCGATAATATTTCAGGCCAAAAAATTCCACTCGATACCATTCAAAGTCTAAAAGACCAACCTTATGTCTGGGTCATTCGTCAAAATAAAATTGCCAAAGTGCCTGTACAAATTTTGAATCAGAATTATAGCAATAACACCGCGATTGTTCAGGGCTTACAAAATAGTGATCTGATCAGCCGAATTAAATTTAATGATTCAGATATCAAACAAGATGTAAGTATCAGCCAAAATTAAAAGAATAAGGCAGGACAGTTGTTATGTGGTTAACCCGAATTAGTGTGAAATATCCTGTTTTCACCATCATGATGATGTTCTGTCTGATGGTGCTAGGACTCGCTTCTTGGCAACGTATGGGCGTTGAGGAATTTCCTGATGTCGACTTCCCTTTTGTTGTGGTCTACACCAACTATCCAGGTGCTTCTCCTGAGTCTGTCGAATCTGAAATCACTAAGAAACTTGAAGATCAGATCAATACCATTTCTGGCCTCAAGCAAGTGATTTCACAGTCCAGTGAAGGTTTATCCACGGTCATTGTCGAATTTAATCTAGATGTCTCATCCTCGGTAGCTGCACAAGATATTCGAGATAAAATTGCACCAGTAACCGCACAATTTCGTGATGAAATTGATGACCCGATTGTAGAACGCTACGACCCTACTGCCAGTGCGATTATGTCGATTGTTTTTGAATCGAAGGACATGTCTTTACGTGATTTGAGTTCCTATCTGAATCAACGGATTGTGCCACAACTTAGAACAGTTCCTGGTGTCGGTACGGTCAATTTATTGGGCGATGCGCAGCGACAAATTCGAATACAAGTAAATCCACAAAAATTACAAAGTTTCGGGATTGGGATCGATCAAGTTATAAACACCTTAAAATCTGAAAATATTGAAGTTCCGGGAGGAACCTTAAAACAAAAGAATTCAGAATTGGTGGTCGAAATTAAATCTCGAGTTATTCACCCAAATTCTTTCGGAGATTTAGTGGTTGCCAATAAAAATGGCGCGCCGATTTATCTCAAACAAATTGCCGAAATAGAAGATAGTCAAGCCGAAATGGAGTCGAGTGCCTATCTGAATGGCAAAACTGCCGTTGCTGTCGACATTCTGAGAAGTTCGGACTCTAATGTGATTGAGGTGGTTGATAATACCCGTAAAACCTTAAGTAAAATTCAACAGCAATTGCCGCAGGGCACGACCGCAGAAATTGTGGTTGATTCATCTAAAGGTATTCGTGGCAGCATTAAAGATGTGGCACGTACCATAATTGAAGGTGCTGTACTTGCGGTATTCATTGTATTGTTATTTCTCGGCTCATTTCGTTCGACAGCCATTACAGGTTTAACCCTACCGATTTCGCTACTGGGCACCCTCACCTTTGTTTGGATTTTTGGTTTTACCATCAACATGATGACCCTACTGGCTCTCTCGCTGAGTATCGGTCTCCTGATTGATGATGCCATTGTGGTCCGTGAAAATATTGTCCGCCATGCCGATATGGGCAAGGACCACGTCACCGCTGCACTCGACGGCACGAAAGAAATTGGTTTAGCTGTATTGGCCACAACATTGACCATTGTCGCGGTATTTTTACCTGTGGCATTTATGGGCGGTATTATTGGGCGTTTCTTCTATCAATTCGGTGTAACCGTTAGTACCGCTGTACTGATTTCGATGTTTGTGAGTTTCACCCTTGACCCGATGTTGTCTGCTCACTGGGCAGAACGCCACGATCCAAATAAAAAGCCCGGCAAAATCAAACGCTTTTTTAACTGGATTTCGGGCAAGCTCGATAACTTAAGCCATCATTATGAAAAATTACTCAAGCTTGCTTTAAAGTTCCGTCTCATCACCCTTTTAATCGCCGTCACGTCTTTATTTGGCGCATTAGCTTTATCCAAAATGATCGGAACTGAATTTGTACCCGTACCAGACAAAGGTGAAATTCGGATCAAATTTGAAACACCAGTTGATGCAACCCTTGAATATTCGCAGGCGAAGCTTAAGCAAGTAGATCGTATCATTCGCCAACATCCAGAAGTCAAAGCCACTTATGGTGCAATTAATAGTGCCACTGATCGGGGTAAAAACCATGCCAGCATTCGTGTCACTGTTTCACCACGTACGGAGCGTAGTCAAACATTAACGGATCTCAACAATGAATTCCGTACCCGCTTAAAACATGTAGCAGGTATTACCATTACCTCGATTGCCTCAGCTGATGAAACAGTATCGGGCGGCCAAAAGCCGGTAATGATCTCGATTAAAGGACCAGACTTAGATGAGTTACAACGCATTTCAGATCGATTCTTGGTTGAAGTTGCCAAAGTCGAAGGTATTGTCGACTTAGAAAGCTCACTCAAAGAACCTAAACCGACCTTAGGTGTACATATCAATCGCGTTTTAGCCAGTGATTTAGGTTTATCCGTCAATCAAATCGCCAATGTGTTACGCCCTCTTCTTGCGGGTGATAATGTAACAACGTGGAAGGATGATAAAGGCGAAACCTATGATGTAAATTTAAGACTCACTGAAGATCAGCGTCGACTGCCAACTGACATTCAAAGCATGTACATCACATCACAAAAAACCGATGCTGCAGGCTTACCTATTTTAGTTCCATTGGCAAGTGTGGCAAGCTTTGAAGAAACACTTGGTGCTTCACAAATTAACCGTCGTGATCTGGCACGTGAAGTAATGGTTGAAGCCAACACAGCAGGACGTCCTGCGGGTGATATTGGTGCCGAAATCAATGAGATAGAGAAAAACTTCGACTTGCCACCAGGTTATAGTTTTGTCACGCAAGGTGCCAATAAAGATATGGCTGAGTCTGCGGGTTATGCAATGACAGCGATTACCCTCTCTATTGTATTTATTTATATTGTTTTGGGTTCACAATTTAATAGCTTCATTCACCCTGCAGCCATTATGGCTTCATTGCCCTTATCATTGATTGGGGTGTTCTTAGCCTTATTCTTATTTAATTCAACCATGAACCTCTTTTCCATTATCGGGATTATTATGCTCATGGGCTTGGTGACAAAGAACGCAATTCTACTCATCGACTTTATTAAAAAAGCCATGGATCATGGTGTAGATCGTTATGACGCAATTATTGAAGCAGGTAAAACCCGTTTACGCCCCATTTTAATGACCACCAGTGCAATGGTGATGGGTATGGTTCCGCTTGCACTTGGTCTAGGTGAAGGCGGTGAACAAAGCGCGCCAATGGCACATGCCGTGATTGGCGGAGTGATTACTTCTACCTTACTGACACTCGTGGTTGTTCCAGTGATTTTTACCTATTTGGATGATTTCCGAAACTTCCTTGCACGTCAGGCCAAAAAAATCATGTCATAATGACAAAATCTAAAATGAGGTGACTTTGGAAAATGTTCACCTCATTTTTTATTGTATACTCTCCACTTTAACGCTTAATTTTTTAGGACAGTTTCCATGCGCGCGAGTCGCTTTTTATTTGCAACGTTAAGAGAAACCCCAAACGATGCTGAAGTTATTTCACATCAGCTTATGCTTCGTGCCGGGATGATTCGTAAATTGGCTTCAGGTTTATACACTTGGCTGCCGATGGGCGTTCGCGTATTAAATAAAGTTGAAGCGATTATCCGCGAAGAGATGGATCGTGCTGGTTCACTTCAAGTCCTGATGCCTGTCACTCAACCCGCATCTTTATGGGAAGAATCAGGTCGTTTCGTACAATATGGTCCAGAACTTTTACGTTTTAAAGACCGTCATAACAATGACTTTGTACTTGGCCCTACACATGAAGAAGTGATTACAGATCTTGCTCGCAATGAATTGAAAAGCTATAAGCAATTGCCTGCAAACTTCTACCAAGTACAAACCAAATTCCGTGACGAAATCCGCCCTCGTTTCGGTGTGATGCGTTCACGTGAATTCATCATGAAAGATGCCTATTCTTTCCATGTTGACCAAGCTTCTTTACAAGAAACCTATGACAAGATGTATGCAGCTTATTGCAAAATTTTCACTCGTTTAGGTTTAAATTTCCGTCCAGTTCAAGCGGATACAGGTTCAATTGGTGGTTCTGGTTCACACGAATTCCACGTCCTTGCGTCTAGCGGTGAAGATGACATCGCATTCTCTACAGAGTCAGATTATGCTGCTAACGTAGAAATGGCGGAAGCAGTATTAGTAGGTGAACGTGCTGCTCCAACTAAAGCACTTGAAATTGTTGATACACCAAATCAAAAAACCATTGCTGAGGTTTCTGAATTCCTTAAATCAGACCCTACTCAATCTGTCAAAGCATTATTGGTTCAAGGTGTTGCTGAAGAAGGTAAAGCTGCACCAGTGGTTGCCTTATTCCTACGTGGTGACCATGAACTGAATGAAATTAAAGCAGAAAAACACCCATTAATTGCTGCTCCATTAACTTTTGCAACTGAAGCACAATTAGCTGACTTAGGCTTAACTGCTGGTTTCTGTGGCCCTCAAGGCTTAACCGAAAAAGGCATTACCGTTATTGTTGACCGTGCAGCGTCTGTACTTTCAGACTTTGTTGCTGGTGCAAACCAAGTTGATAAACATGCTGTAGGTGTAAACTGGGAACGTGATGCACAATACACCGAAGTTTATGACCTGCGCAATGTTGTTGAAGGTGACCCTTCTCCAGACGGTCAAGGTACGATCTTGATTAAACGTGGTATCGAAGTTGGTCATATCTTCCAGTTGGGTCAAAAATACTCTGAAGCACTTGGCTGTAAAGTCTTAGGTGAAGACGGCAAACCACTAGTTGTGACTATGGGTTGCTACGGTATTGGTGTAACCCGTGTTGTCGCTTCTGCAATTGAACAAAACTTCGATGACAAAGGAATTATCTGGCCGTCTGCTATTGCTCCTTTCGAAGTTGCTATTGTGCCAATGAATGCGCATAAATCACCGCGCACGTTAGAAGCAGCTGAAGCACTGTATGCAGAATTAACTGCTGCTGGTTATGATGTTCTTCTAGATGATCGTAATGAACGTCCAGGTGTTAAATTCTCTGATATCGAGTTAACAGGTATTCCACACCGTATCGTTATTGGTGAGAAAGGTTTGGATGCTGGTACATTTGAGTACAAAGGTCGCCGTGATGAAGAATCAAGCAACCTCAGTAAAGAAGACCTTTTAGCGAAAATTGCAAAATAATTTGCGCTAAATATAAAAAAATCCCGCTAAGTGCGGGATTTTTTTATATTAAATACTTTAAGCCTTAACAGAATTTCAGCCCGCCGAAGCAGTTAGAACGAAACTCCTGTCCAGAAAGTTTTAAATTGTTTAATGGGAAATCAATTAATGACGGGTTTTTAATTTCTTTAACATCTAAAGCCGAACCTGCAACACAACCAAAGATTAAATCTCCACAATTACGAACATTGGTACTTAAGTCATGGTTAATTCCAGCGATCGTTTGTTTCAACACTTCATCCGTAATCGCCACTTTATCTGAAGGTGTAATACTGCCCAAATCAACTTCATCTTCCATCGCCAACCACCAACCTCTTTCTGCTGCAACTGCAGCACCAGGCCAGAGTATTTTTTGAGCTTGTAAGGATAACGAAGCAGGGTTATTTAGATAAAGTGCATGGATCAAACCTAAACTTTGATTTACCGTAATATCGGTTTGTAGTCCAGTAAGATAGCCTGTTACGTCTTTATTCAAATTAATATTTAACCCAAGTAGAGAGATCTGAGCTTCTAATGGACCACTAAAATCTAGACGATCAACTGTACCTGTGCCTTTTAATACCGCAATATTATCCTTAATTCTATTCCCGCTCACGACAGTGGCTGGAATTGTAAAAGGTGCTGTGGTTGATTTTAAATTAAAGGAATAATTATCTGATTTGTAGTGAAGCGGTAGATCAACTTCAGCACCAAATAATGTCCCCTTAACAGCCCCTTCAATGTATTGCTGCGTAGAAGCATAGTCCATCACACGCTCGGCAGTTGTTGCAACACCCGCAGACGCTTTGGTTTTCATATACCCACTAAAGGTGTTGATACCATTGGGTATATTACTATTTTCTGTACCTAATGTCATTAACCCAGAAATTTTTTCAGCGCTCAGACGAAAGCCCATCACTTCACGAGTTGCAGCTGATTTGGGATCTTTAATTGCAATTTCGATAAAAGGATTGGTCAACAAAGCAGAAGTTGCCGCACGTTCATCAGACGTATAATTGCTATTTACAGGCAATCCACTCAATGAAATATGATCGATATCAATATCACAAGCACCTGAGCCATTTGCACCACCACAACCCAATTGCAGCTTTTTAATATTGGCATTGAGCTCCATTTCAGCTTCTAAACCAAGCTTATAAAAGCCGACATTGGATTGGTCTACGGCTTGTCCACTCTCATCCACAGAATTATACCCCTGCGTATATTCCATGGAGAGTAATGCTTGACCATCAACTTTTGATAAGCTTTCATCATCTAAAGCCATCATTGCATGAGATAAGCTACTCATCGCAAATGTCGAGAAGATCAAACCTCTGATTAACTTCTTTTTCATAACAAATTCCCTGTTCGTTATTTTATTTATTTGTTATTGATTTAATATTATTAGCGTGGAGTAATCCCCATGGTGCTTCGCATTGTTCCACCGGTTAGGGCTATATCCGCCATCTTTTGCATATTGCCATTTGTTAACATCGATACTTCTGCACGAAACGCTTTAGACATATTATTGGTTGGATTGAATTTCACCTGATTATCAAACTCTACCGAATCTTGTTTCATTTTAATTCGAGCATCAAAACCTAGATCGCCCTGCATTTTATTAATATTGATACTTGAAGCTGAAACGACACCGCTGGCATTTACATCTTCATTCATCAAACTTAAATAGCTTCCCATAACTTTTTGATCTTTCTTTTCAGCATCTGTTAATGCTTTAAATTCAAAGCTTCCACGAAAAGATAAATAATTATTTTCTGCACTGTCATTTAGGCCCGGTACTATAAATAGCTCACCTTTACCATCAAGTTTAAACGCAATATTCGTCAACACATCATCACGTTTAGAGAAATTATCTAAAGGTACTGTAGTCCCACATTTGGCAGAAGCTGTAGTCGCACAGTTATAGGTTGAACCCGGAAGTTGACCAATCGCTAACTCGGCATTAGCTGCAATCAATAAATTATCTGCACGTACATAGATGCCATCATTTTCATAACCAATCACACCATCAGATTGAATAAGGGCATTGATGTTTCGTAAGCCTGCATAATAATTGACTTCTTGACCATTAATACCTTTTTTACCATCAATCAAAATAATGGAAGTTGTACTTGGTGTTCCTGTTTTTTTATCAACACCATAACCATCTGTGCTCATTACAAGGTTATAGCCAATACCTGATTTTTCAGCCGCATTTTTATAACTGTATTTTTTCTCTGATAATGCAACATTGGCATTCATATTATAAATCGGGATACCAATCCCCCAACTGTTGTCATTACTTGCAATTGCAGCAATTGAGTTATCAGAAATAAATCGTGCGGTACGCGCGATGGACTGAAAATCCATACCACGAATCGCCACAAGTGCAAAATTTCCGCCCGCCGTTTGATTTGACAAGTTTTGGGTTAAAACATTATTGGTTAAACCTAATGTCGCTTTTAATTTATCATTTACCAGAAAATCAAGGCTTTTGGCTTGAATGGTATTGATATAAATATCGCCAAAATCAATATAGGCATTTTTATCAGCAACTAAAGACGTTAAATTTGAAAATTCAATGGCATAACTACCAATACCCGTATGGCCAATTTCTAAGGTTGTCGGTGCTTGACCTGCTACAAGACTCGGATCATCCTTTGAGGTAAAATCTGCACGTACACCGAGATGTAAACCACCTGAACCAACAGACTCATATCCTGAAGCTTTCGTTGCTAGACCAAAATCTTTGATTCCGTCTTGATTGGCATTTAAGGCCACTCGTGCATTAGTGACAGCACCCGATGCTCCCATACGAATTAAATTGCGCTGTGCACCACCATCGGTACCGTAACGTAGATCGATATTAACGCCGGGGTTTGTGGCATCGCTACGTGAGCTATGCACATCTGATGTGTCCTTGACCCGCCCCAAATTGACCGTATGATCTTTGCTCCCTGTGGATTTTGTGGTGAGAACAATGCCTTCATCAGCTGCAACATACATATAACCTGAACCAGCAAAGTTAAAGTTAAAGTCCTTTAAGGTTACGCTATGTCCATTCATACCATGACTAATACTGGCATTTTGCAATTGAAATTCCATATACGCCGTATCATTACGGTTAAATAGACCATTGCTGGTTTCAAGTAATACTTTTAAAGGTGAAGATGTTGCAATCGTAAGTGAACCTAAATTTTGCGTAGGCGTTTGGCACGTTGCACCTTGACACAGCAGCATAATATTTTGTGCAACAGCCGTAAATGGACTGACACTTGCAGCTATACGCATGCCTACACCAGCATCCGTAGTCCCAACATCAAAATCTAATTTTGATGTAATGGTGCTTTGCCCAACACCATCTATTTGTACATTGTGCAAACCCATTTTCATCTTATTTTGGTCAGTTGGGTCAACCCAATTTAACTGATCAACTTTGACTCTAGAAACTTCATAGGTAATCGAAATACCATCTTGGCCAGTAACTGCACCCAAGCTTTCATCGGTCATCGCTTCAAAAGCATATGCATGTTGAGCAAGTAAAATACTGGTTGCGAGTGCCGTTAAAGTTGTTATTTTTTTCATCACTATATCCTTATATTCAGTCACAGCTGATTAACAGCGACCTGCACCATTTCCAGTGCAGTTAAAACTGAAGATGTTTAACTTTCCACTCATGTGCATGTTGCCGTGCACATTAACACCCATAAATCCTTGTTCTGAACCACGATCAAAATCAGGCACAGCTAAAGTTGAAGTTGTTCCATCAGCTTTCTTTTCGGTATAGGTCGTATAAGTACTGGTATTTTCATACCCCTCCTTACCTGTCGTACCTGTTTCTACTGCCAAGGTAGCAAAACCTAAATTTCTAATTTTTAATGGCTTATCATCATAAAATGTCAACTGCATAGCCGTTTGTGGATTACCTTCACGATTGATAATCGTCACACCATCTAGTGAAAATTGATCGATCTGTAACGTTCCTTGAAACTGTTTAAACACCAACCATTTCTTATTACCATTTGCATCCACATGATTATTGGGTGCAAGAGCTAAGCGACAAAACTCATTGGATGAACATTGATATCCATAAAATGCTTGTGTTGTTTTACCATTCGCATCCATGCTTGATATATTGTTTTTTGACATATCATTGGCGTATTGATGGTTTAAGGAAAGTGTCCAACTGAGATCTGCACCGCCTTGGCCCGTTGCAGCGGTAAGTTCGCTATTATCCATAGACACTAAACCTGCATGAGTTTGTGTCAGTGCAGCACAAACAACAGCGCATAAAATTTTATACATGTGATTTCTCCTACAGCCCTGTTGTTCTTATTTTTAAGTGCTGAATCAAGACGCCATCTATGGCAACAGATCCTAAGTTCGTGCTTTGTCCATTGACACCTTTAAACACTACACCTGTCGCAGTATCCGTACTTTTTGCATTCAGCAGATTACCAGGCAAGCGTTCTACTGTACCGATCGCAATGCTACTGTGTGTTGCATTACGTCCTTGATATAGTGCTGTCGCATCTGAAGAGTTTGCTTTTAACTCCGTGCCACAACTATAGACATTACAGGTTGAACCTTTAAAGTCTGCAGCATTTAAACCCGATGTACCTGTGGTATTACCAGCGATATCCGTATAGTAAGTATAAATTTTACTGTAAATAGAAGGTACATTTGGAATACGTGTCACTTCCAAAATAATATTTCGACCTTCTGAACCCACAATAAAGGGCTGATACATATTTCCTAAAACTAAATTGATGTTTGGGCTATATAAGTATAGGCCTTCCGTTTCATGGAAAATCGGAGCTGCAGAACGATCCATCGCTGGTGTCGCTGCTGTTCCATCATCCAATTCAGGGCGTGCAGCTGTACTGATACGCATGCCGCGAGCATCCAAATCTCCATCATTGATACTCAGTGACTCAGCACGATCATTGGTATTAATACGAATTAAACTGGCTAAACCTAAGGTTTGGTTGTAATTTGTATTTGTAGATTTTAGGGTTTGAAAAATTCGAACTTGTGATCCATTAAAACTCAGGCCATTCGCAACAATTTGAGTACGTAAACGATAGTCTTTATCTAAGCCGCTAGTCGGCGCACCGGTAATCGGATCGACGACATTGCTTGAATTCAACGACCGTGAAAATACATCCATCCACAAACCAAGCTTGATGTTGTTAGATGCATCATCTGCCGCAATTTTCTTTAATGGTGCCTCAATCGCTAAGTAACCAACATTCCCCTTATTATCTTTCGCAAATTGTTCAACATCTTGATTTCCCGCATGGAAAAGCCACGGATTTTCAGCTGTCCCCCAATTAAACCCTTGGTCTGTATAGCGCGTCGCTAATGAACTTTTGCCATTTTTGTCTTTGCTATTGGATAATGCTAAACCATAAATAAAAACATCTGCTTTCGATCTGAGGCTCGATACGGTCGCAGTCGAGGCAATTTGTTTTGCTGTAATTTCAGCATTTTTTTTCACAGTTGCTAATGCTGAATCACTCGCCTTTTGAGCTTCAAGCTTGGCATAGTCCGTTGCCAACTGATTGAGGGTTTCTGCCGCTTTGGCATTTAACTGAGCATCTTTTGTTGGATCAATAAGATTTGAACGTGTAATTTTTCCTGAGACATAATTTTTATAAAACGTAGACCCAGTAGGTAAATTACCCGTACTATTGTTACCGTATAGTAACTCAATCATTTCATAGGTATTTTTTAAAGCAGCAGTTTGTGACTTTTCTTTTAGTCCTGGAGTAATTGATTCTTTCGTTGTTCCATCTTCCTCGAAATCCATTAACCACGATGACCCATTATAATAGTCTTTATAACGCTGATCGTAATATGCCTTCATCGTTGGTGATTCAAGATAAGACTGTACTAATCGGCCACGATATTCTGTTGAATATGTTGCTATGGTTTCATTGGTAATACGTGTAGCATTATTGGTCTCATAGGTGCTTTTAGAACTTAAGAAAGTGGAGTCATAAACACCGTTATAGCCCGTAACTCGGCCTTGCTGATAGGCATCAACATATGCAGCTTTATAGATTTTATCGTAAGCACGCTGGCCTAATTGTTCATAGTTTTCACCTGTAGGAATAATCCGAATAAAACCTGTATCGCTTTTCCCTGGATCAACCATACCAGACGCATAACTAGAAGCCGTAGAACGGTCATTTGGCCCTTGAAAGACCATTTTGAAATTTTCTAAAGTGAGTGCAACACCTTCACCTGTTGTGGCTGAAAGTGCTTCATCTGATAAATCTTGAAGCGCATAAACAGATGGTGCAGCAAACATGCTGACTGCGGCTGCTAAGCAACTCTGGCGGAATAACTTAGCCTGGGTGAATTGAGTCATCTCGACCTTCCTTTTATCAGATGCTCTGCATCTCTCTTATATTTATTCCTGAGAACTGGCTTTGATGTTATTGTCCATTTATTCCTTAAATGGAGACTTGTGATAGACCAGTCACTTAACTTTTTATTATGCTGAATAATTACTCAATTGCAAAAACTTCCCCACCGAATGGTCTATTTTCCGATGAATGACCCAACAAAAAAGCGGGCTAATTCGCCCGCTTTTTTAAACTCAATCCGAAGGATTAAGCTTTCGGTAAAGTCACACCGGTTTGACCTTGGTATTTACCACCACGGTCTTTATAAGAGGTTTCACACACTTCGTCTGATTCAAAGAACAACATTTGTGCGACACCTTCACCCGCGTAAATACGTGCAGGCAAGTTGGTTGTATTCGAAAATTCTAAAGTCACGTGACCTTCCCACTCTGGTTCAAGAGGCGTCACATTGACAATAATACCGCAGCGAGCATAGGTTGATTTACCCAAACAAACGGTTAACACATTACGTGGAATACGGAAATATTCGACTGTACGTGCTAGTGCAAACGAGTTTGGCGGAATGATACAAACGTCTGATTCGATATCAATAAAGCTTTTATCGTCAAAGTTTTTAGGGTCAACAATTGCTGAATGAACATTGGTAAAGACTTTAAATTCACGAGCACAGCGCACGTCATAACCATAGCTCGACACGCCATACGAAATAAGCTTTTCGCCATTTTCATCATAACGGACTTGGTTTTCTGCATACGGTTCAATCATGCCGTGTTTTTCGCTCATTTCGCGAATCCAACGATCAGACTTAATAGCCATTTATCTCTATCCAAAAACTTAAATCAATTATTGCGTGGTACTTTAACTGAAATCCGACTTAATGAAAATAAGCTTTGCCGAACTAAGCGGATTTAGTCATTTTCAAATCAATTTAGAGTTTTAAAATCGCAGAATAACTCAGTGGTATCGAAAAACTAACCAAGACTAGCGATGCTGTTCGTTGTAAATTGGCTTGATTGAGCCAACTAATTTTATTCGATGCCAAAACGGAACCAAGGAAGGTCCAAAAAAATGCAATAGGAACGATCAACAACAAAAAGATCAGCATGTGAGCTACATAATACTGCGCATTTTGCCAAGCCAATGCAGGAAAAATCGCAGATGCAAATAATAGTGCTTTAGGATTTAATAACGTCGCAACAAAGAGTTCGCGTGCACGAATGCCCTTTTGATTAAAATTTTCAGCAACAGTTGCTGTACGCCATAATCGCATAGCCAAAAATAGAATATAGCCAGCACTAAACAGTTTTAAAATGGTCGGCAGTAAAGGCAGATGTACGGAAATTTTACCAATGAGAAAACCCCATAGGCTAATCGAAATAAGATAACCAAAGGCTTCCGCTGGAATGAGTCGGAATGATTTACGTAGCCCAACTTGAATACCCGAAGATGCGAGTAAGGTATTGGTTGGTCCTGGCGTTAACAAAATACTGATAACTAGACCAATAAAAAACCATGAAATCATACTTTGACCTCAAACTTAATCCGCGAAGATTAATTCAGTTGTTTCGTATTAGCAAAATAAAAAATAGAAATGCTTATAAAAAACTCCTTATTTAATTATAAATTCAGTAACTTAAATAGAAAAACAAAACCTTAGCTGAACAGTCATTCAGAGCACCTTACAATTCAAAGAAATATCTTGAACTTATATTTATAAAAGAAATTTCACATGATTCCATGTATACCCTACAGTTTTTACACGTAACAAAATATTATTAAAATAAACGATATAGCTCCATGCCATTCTTACGCATAACCATTATTTATTGGAGACTAAAAAATCAAAAAAAAATACTTTTCAAAAATAATTGATTAAGTTATGTTCAATTGAGTAGTGGAAATTAAAATTAAAACTCATCAAATCAATATTCAAAATTTATGTGTAAAAGGACGTTTCTATGAACCAATGGACAAAACTCACGTTACTCTCGGTTACTTTGGCGTGTATTACTGCTTGCTCAAATGATCAATCTACTTCAAAAAATACCACGGAAGGAAAAAGCGCAGAAACTGCTACATCTGACAAACTTCAAACCAAGTTCGTAACCATTGCAACTGGTGGGGCATCAGGACCTTACAATGTGATTGGGACAAGTCTTGCAGAAATTTATAACAAAACCTTTGGTGTAAATTCTAAGACTCAAACTACAGGTGCATCCGTCGAAAACTTAAACCTTCTGAAACAGAATAAAGTTGAAATGGCATTTGTTATGAGTGACAGCTTAACAGAAGCACTGAACGGAACAGGAAGTTTCGCAAATGGTAAAGTTGAGAATGTCAGCCAAGTCGCAGCGCTTTATCCCAACTACGTACAAATCGTAACCTCTAAAAAATCAGGGATCAAAAATATCGAAGATTTGAAAGGTAAACGTATCGCTGTAGGTGCACAAAATTCAGGTGTAGAAGTAAATGCACGTACACTGTTGAATGGTTTTGGAATCACCTATAAAGATATTAAAGTTGATTATTTAGGCTATGCTGAAGCCGCTGATGCTTTAAAAGGTGGCAAGCTTGATGCAGCATTCCTGACTAGTGGCATTCCAAATTCATCACTCATGGAACTTCAACAAAGCTTTGATCTACAGTTGGTTTCAATCAATGCAGATAAAGTCAAAGAAATAGCTAAAGATCAAAGTTATTTCTTACCGATGATTATTCCAAAAGGCACATATGGCAATACTGCGGACATTCAAACTGCCGCAATTAAAAATGCATTAGTTGTTCGCACAGATATATCGGATGATGATGTCTACAAACTAACAAAAACTTTCTTTGACAGTTTGCCTCAATTGGCAACTTCACACCAAGCAGCAACAGAAATCACGCTTGAAGGTGCTCAACAAGGCCTTGTAGCGCCTCTACATCCAGGCGCGAAACGCTACTATGATGAAGTGGCTAAAAAATAATAAGCTTCAAAAAAATGCAGTTTATACTGCATTTTTTATATTGTTCTTCTTAATCTATGCTAGCTATCCAACACTGTATACGCAGGTTAGAGTTGAAACTGATATATGCAAAATTTCAACTGATCAATTTGATTTACAGTGGAAGCATTCAGTAGAAAAGACGGCTTGGTCTGAACAATATCAGCGTCAAAAGAATACGTTTTTACTGCGCCACACCGATTTGATTTCATTTGGTGCAGGTACACCCTCAAATTATCCCATTGAGTTTCAAAAAAATGGTGTGATTAGAATGCGGGTCAATCAAAATATAGATGAAATCAACTGGGTGATTTCTAGAAATATGCAAGGCACGATCCTCGCTGACCAAAAAATTTGGTCTATTTTTCAAAGTTACCCAGACTATAGTTTGGTCAACATCTCGGTTCAATATCAACCCAAATGGAAGTCTTGGTGGATTGGAGAATGCCTATGAATTCCAAAGAAGATAAAGTTGTATTAGAACAACTCGATGAGAAACAACAACAAGCCATATTAGAAAAATTTGATCGGGAATCTGTTACTCGAATCAATATGAGCAAATCTGTTACCTACTTTGTTGCATTTGTAGCGATCTTTTATTCATTATTTCATTTATTTATTACGTTTAATCCTTTACCTGAGTTAATACAGCGTGCAGCCCATGTCGCTATTGGCCTAGCACTCATTTTTTTACTCTATCCAGCTCGTCAAACAAGCTCCCGACAGCATATTTCACTTCTCGATTGGTTCTTGGCTTTGCTTTCCATCTTCAGTTTTTTATATTTATGGAAAGAATATCAATCTATTATGACCACTCGAGGTGGTATTCCAAATACCTTAGATATCGCGTTTGCAATTATGAGTGTGGTATTAGTCATAGAAGCAACTCGCCGGGTCATGGGGTGGATGCTGCCCATTTTAAGTTTAATTTTCCTGACCTATACATTTATCAGTCACTTTGATTGGTTGCCAGATCGATTAATTACTCGCCCTTATACCATCAGCGACATTTTCGGACATATGTATTTAAAAACCGAAGGCTTATATTCTTCGGCAATTGGTGCATCCGTCACTTTTATTTTCTTATTTATCCTTTTTGGTGCTTTTCTTGCAAAATCAGGTATGGGGAAATTGTTCAATGATCTTGCCATGGCATTGGCGGGTCATAAACAAGGTGGTCCTGCCAAAGTTGCTGTAATTTCAAGTGGATTTATGGGCAGTATTAATGGAACTGCTGTTGCCAATGTTGTTGGCACAGGCTCATTTACCATTCCATTGATGAAAAAAATTGGTTATCACAAGAATTTTGCTGGTGCCGTTGAAGCCAGTGCATCCGTCGGTGGACAAATTTTGCCGCCAGTCATGGGTGCGAGTGCCTTCATTATGGCCGAAACAACTGGCGTGAGTTATGGCACGATTGCACTAGCCGCATTATTACCTGCCTTATTGTATTACCTTGGCGTCATGGCTCAAGTTCATTTCCGTGCGGGTAAAGATGATCTGAAAGGCGTACCTAAAGCTGATTTACCTAAAGTAAAAGAAGTTCTAAAAGAGCGTGGACATTTACTTATTCCAATTTTGGCACTGGTCTTTTTCTTATTTCAAAATATTCCTGTGAGCTATGCTGCTGTCTACACCATCGTCCTGACCATCTTTGTAGCAGCTTTAAGAAAATCAACACGAATGGGTGTAAAAGATATTTTAGATGCGCTCGTTGATGGAGCCAAACAATCATTATCTGTGATGGCTGCTTGTGCTGTCGTTGGTATTATTATCGGCGTAGTAAGTCTGACAAGTTTTGGTTCAGTAATGACTTCTTCAATTATGAGTTTAGGTGCAGGTAGTCTCTTTCTCACTTTATTTTTGACCATGATTGCATCGATGATTTTAGGCATGGGGCTTCCATCTATTCCGGCCTATATCATTACTGCCACCATGGCAGCACCAGCACTCGCAAACTTTGATATCCCTGTATTAGTCGCGCATATGTTTGTGTTCTATTTTGGTTTATTTGCAAACATCACCCCACCAGTTGCCCTTGCCGCCTTTGCGGGCGCAGGAATTGCAGGCGGTGATCCAATGCGCACTGGGTTTCAGGCCTTAAAACTATCTCTTGCTGGTTTTATTGTTCCATTTTTATTCGTTTATAACCCTGCCATGCTGATGATTGATACCACCAATGTTGCAGTCAATGCTCGAGAATTTGCCTTTCCTGCATGGACAACTATAGTGAGTATTACTGTCACTTCAGTGATAGGAATTCTCGCTTTAGGCTCCGCAGTTGAAGGTTATTTCAAGACTTATCTCAACTGGTTCTGGCGTATTTTTTTAGGTGTGGGTGCGCTGTGTATGATTATTCCAGAAACCATTACAGATATTGTAGGCATTATCATGGTCATCATCGTAATTACGGTGAATATTATCACTGCTAAACGTAAAGCAAACCCGTCTCTTTCCTCCTAAAAAACCAATTAAAAAGCCCGGTAATTACCGGGCTTTTTAATTTCTTAGACTAAGGCGTACCCTCATTTGATGGGTGGGTTTTAATGACTTCAAATAATATTTAAAATTATTTGTTCCTCTATATTTTTTCAATGCTAAGCCCCTTGTAACAGAGGACATTTGGCAAAAAATCTAAGACACAATGCGTTTGTACAGTTACTGCCGTTCAAAGAATTGATCCTAGCCAAAATAATAGAAATATCGTGAAAGCTATTTTGTAAAAACTAAGTACAAACGCGACATCCTTTGATATGCCTCAAGAATTTTATCCTTGGCAGACGGCTTATAATCGCAGGAAAAATAAGAAATTGTGCAAATCGTTTTTTAGATGTGTAATTCATAGACATCGTTGAATGTCTAAAGTTCAGTACTCATAATTTTCAAACACTCCCAATACCACGTTATAAAAAATCTGGCACGAGGCCAGATTTTAATACGATCAACTTAAATTTCAGTTCACCCTTAGAAAATACGGTTTTTATCTTTTTCAGCCTGAGGTAATGCATCTGCAACTTTTTGTGCAATCGCCATGTAGCTTTCAGCAGCATCATCACCTGCTATCACAGATGGTTTCCCTGCATCGGCATTTTCACGAATTTGTACATTCAGCGGTAAACGACCTAAGAGCGGAATGTCGTATTGGGCTGAAAGTTGGTCGCCACCACCTGTACCAAAGATTTGCTCTTCATGTCCACAGTTCGAACAGATATGGGTCGACATATTTTCAACCACACCCATTACAGGGATGTGTACACGGTTAAACAACTCAATGCCTTTGGTCGCATCCATTAATGCAACGTTTTGTGGTGTCGTCACGATCACAGCACCTGTCACTGGTATACGCTGTGCAAGCGTCAACTGAATATCACCTGTGCCTGGCGGCATATCAATGACCAATACATCCAGATCAGGCCATAAAGTTTGGTTAAAGAGCTGCATTAACGCCCCCGTCGCTTTCGGCCCACGCCAAGCCACTGGCGTATTGTTATCCCCAGTTAAGTGACCAATTGAAAGTACAGCCATACCATATGCTTCGATAGGAACAAATTGCTCAGCTTCGATCATCGGCGTGCGGCCTGCGTTACCAAGCATCGTTGGAATACTTGGACCATAGATATCCGCATCTAAAACGCCAACTTTTAGCCCCAATTGCTGTAATGCCAAAGCTAAGTTAACTGTCGTGGTTGACTTACCCACACCACCTTTGCCTGAAGACACTAAAATTACATTTTGAATGCGTGGATGTTTCGGCACATCACGTTGCAGAGGTGCCGCTTTTTGAATTGGTGGATTGTTTGGATCTTCTTCAGCCTTGGCTTGAGTAGCAGATGCATCCACAACAGGTGGCAAATTACTCGTAGTAGACTTTTGCTCAGTTTGTTCATTAGCTTTAGGCTGTGTTGAACAGCTTTCACCTTCTGCATGGTGATGACCGCAACCACCCGATGTATGTCCAGTCTTTTGCTGAATCACGTGCATATTTAATTCTGTGATGCCACATTTTTCCAATGCATCGGCCAAATCATCATGGATTTTTTGTAAGTCATCGGCTTCTGAAGGAAAGGTATTAATCGTGATCTGCAAGATCTGACCTTGCACATTTACCTGTGTAATACGGTCTTTTAAAGCATTATTTGAATTGGGAAGTACGTAGTTTTGTAAAACCTGTTGGATTTCCTCTTCTTTCACCTCTTGGGAGGGTGAAAACACAGATTTTAGAGAAGAAAGCCACGACATTATGTTGTCTCCAAACAGGAACATCAAAAGATAATAGCGATAGTTTACCTGTTCATCTGCCACAGAGTAAGAGGGAGATGAATGACTTATCCCTATAAGCTTATAAAGTTGAGTAACTGATGTTACGCACCTAAAAGTAATTTCGCATTTTAAAAATGATTTTTAAGTCTATTCAACGGAGTCTTATATCTAGGGTTTGAATAAAGAGATTAGCCTTCGGCTGGAGGTACTTTTGTTTTGGCAAAAGTACCCAAAACCATTGTCATCCGCAAAACTCGTTCACTAGCGTCAAATTATTCAAAGTATCGCAAAACCATTTTTGATTAGAAGGAGTCCTGTCTCAAACACTTGCGGATGACCTTACCGCGTATCATTCTTTTATTTGAAGCAAACGGTGCGTCTGATGTTACTGCGTAACATCAGTGAGTAATTTAGTCAGCTTTCAAACAATTTTTCTAACGTGTGACGCTTAAAAATGCACCTGCAACTGATTTTTGCGGCTAAACCAAAGCCTTTAAATTTGAATTGATTACATATCAACCATACATTTTCAGCGTAATTTCAGTTTATATTTCAGTCGTTTCAACAGAATAATCAAAGCGATGGATGTGCAATCTAAAGGCACATTTTGTACTTTTAATTTTAAAAATGGGGATGACGATGTATCAGAAGACTGTGTATAAGAAGAATATGTATAAAACGGCTTTATGTGCCTTGATGCTCCTGACTTCAGCAGCCTATGCAGAAATTGCGACTGAAGCCATTCAAACACCTGACCGACAAACTGTGGCGATTGGTGATAGCCTCGATCTCATGCGCTCGCGTATGCAAGCTTCTCCGATGAAAATGGTGTCTTATCCGCTGCAAGAGAAAAATCAGCCTGCAAAATTGGCGGTAGATTACACCTATGAAATTGCCAATATGCGCTACGTGATTACCGTAGTCGATGATCAAGTCAAAAATATTAAGACTGAAAATTTAGATGGATTAAAGCAATGAAACCTAAAAAAGCCGCTCAAGATAGAGCGGCTTTTTTCATTAGACCCAATTAAGCTTGGTCATCTTTTTTAAACTTATGCAGTGTGTCAGAGGCTTTCTTTTTTAACTCGTCAAATTTCTCTGTCGCCTGCACCTTCAGTTCATCAAATTTTTCGACAGCCTCATGTTTAAGTTCAGCTGCTTTGACTTTGGCTTCATCAAATTTATGACTCGCTTCTGCTTTTAACTGCTCTAGACGGTCTTTGGTTTCTGCATGCTGTTCTGCATGTTCATGTTTGGCCTCATTTAAGGCTTTTTCACCCTCAAGCTTGAGCTCTTCAACTTTATGCTTTGCACCATCGAGTGCTTTTTCGCCTTCTAGTTGCGCCTCTTTGGCCTTGAGTTGTATGTCATCACCGAGTTCTGATGCTTTATTTTTTAAATCATTTAATGTGCTTTCTGTTGTCATCTCGCTCACCCTATTCTCAGTTATTGCCTAACAATAGTTATAACGCGATTTGAAGCAGATACCTGAAATAGACGCATTTAGAAACAAATCAACCACAGGAAAACGCCATGTGATTGCCTATTTTCACAATGGCTTGATACAAATATGTATGGTCGATTTTACTCTATGCTTTTAATTTTAAAGGATGATGTAATGCAAAGAGATCAATGCCACTCCTATGCATTGATCTCTTGAAATTAAACTTATTTGCTGACCGTACTCATAAAGCTCACTGCGGAAAACAGCCAAATAAACAGGATAAAACTCCGTCCCTGATTAAAATGCGCGACATCGGTACCATGCAAAATATTATGACGGGTCATCGCTACGGTAGAGCTGCTATCCATTTGATAGGCCGCCAATTCGGCAAAATACGGATTCAACTCATTGGCAATTTTAGATTTGTGCCAAAGGCTTTTAATTTCACTGCCTTTAAGTCCCGGTACAATTTTATAGACATCGACAAATTTAGTGCCGTTTTGATTTAAGAAACCGGTTTGAATCAGCACGTCAGTCAAAATACCTTCAAGCTGTGCATATAACACAGGGACACAGCCTGTATGGATGTCTAATTTATACAGTTTAAACGCATCTAGAAGCACCTGACGGCGCGGCGCTTTATGTTCACCAATATTCAAAGCATCAAAGGCTTTCAACATTTCAGTTTGGAAAAACTCGCTATTGATGACATTCAGAAAATCAAAGTCTGCATCATTTTCATGTTGATGAAGCAGTTGCCAAAAATACAATAAATTTAAAGCATCATTCGCTACTTTCATTTCTACCGGCTGATCTAATTCATCGGCCAAAATATCGAAGTAAGGCTCATCTTGTGCCAAATGACGCAGGGTTTGAATCAGTAAGGCATGCTCATCTGCAGAAATCTGTTCTAAATATTGCTGCGCATCTTTGATAATGTGATGCCCCAATTTATGACGCTGTTCATTTTGAGGAATACGAGTGATTGGCTGATCGTCTTCATAGTCATCTTCATACATGGGCTTGTTACTCTTAGGCATCACAGTTATGCCCTATTATCACTGTAATTGTGTCAGCAATATAGATTTTTTTACTTTTGCAAAGATTTCACCTATTCCCTTGTGCAAGTACTGGCTATCTCATGTAAAATTACAGCCCATTGCATAAATACGAATGAGAGAGTCATATCCGTGCGTAATATTTTAGTTACTAACGCCCTTCCATACGCGAATGGCCCAATTCATATGGGTCATTTACTCGGTTATATCCAAGCAGATATTTGGGTACGTGCGATGCGTGCAATGGGTCATAACGTGACTTATGTATGTGCGGACGATGCTCACGGTACAGCGATTATGCTACGTGCGGAAGCCAATGGTATTTCGCCTGAACAGCAAATTGCCAATGTGCAAAAAGAACATGAACGTGACTTTGCTGGCTTTAAAGTTGACTTTGACCATTACGACTCAACCAACAGCCCTGAAAACCAAGCACGCGCTTCTGAGATTTATATTAAGAACCGTGAAGCAGGCAACATTGCTGTACGCCCTGTTACGCAATTGTTTGACCCTGAAAAAGCGATGTTCTTGTCTGACCGTTTCATTAAAGGCACATGCCCAAAATGTAAAGCAGAAGACCAATACGGCGACTCTTGTGAAGTGTGCGGTACAACCTATAACGCAACTGAATTGTTGAATCCGAAATCGACTTTAAGTGGTGCGACTCCTGTAGAGAAATCTTCAGATCACTACTTTTTTAAACTGCCGAACTTTGGTGAATACCTACAAAAATGGACACGTGATGAAGGTCGTCTACCTGTGTCGATTGCCAACAAATTGGATGAATGGTTTGAAGCAGGTTTATCTGACTGGGACATCTCACGTGATGCACCTTACTTCGGTTTTGAAATTCCAGATGCGCCAAACAAATACTTCTACGTTTGGGTAGATGCACCGATCGGCTATATGTCGAGCTTTGAAAACTACATCAAGACCAAACGTCCTGACCTAAGCTTTGATGATTACTGGAAAAAAGATTCGAAAAATGAGGTGTATCACTTCATTGGTAAAGACATCGTTTATTTCCATGCATTGTTCTGGCCTGCAATGCTTGAAGGTGCAAACTACCGTACCCCAACAAGCTTATTCGTCAATGGTTTCTTGACTGTAAACGGTCAGAAGATGTCTAAATCTCGCGGTACGTTCATTAAAGCGGAAACTTATTTAGAGCATTTAAACCCTGAATATTTACGTTACTACTTTGCCTCTAAACTGTCTGATAAAGTTGAAGATTCTGACTTAAATCTTGATGATTTTGTTCAGAAAGTAAACTCTGACTTGGTTGGTAAAGTCGTGAACATCGCAAGCCGTTGTGCGAAATTTATCAATACTAAGTTTGATAACAAACTTTCTGCAACGTGTGCAGAGCCTGAATTGGTTCAAAGCTTTATTGATGCAGGCGCTTCAATCGCTGCGCAATATGAAGCGCGTGAATTCTCTGCGGCGATCCGTGAAATCATGGCACTTGCTGACAAAGCCAACCAATACATCGACGAGAAAAAGCCTTGGGCGCTTGCGAAAATTGAAGGCGAAGAACAGCAAGTTCATGACGTATGTTCAGTAGGTATTAACCTATTCCGTCAATTGGCTGTTTACCTTGCACCAGTACTTCCTACATTGGCAGCAGAAGTTCAGAGCTTCTTAAAATTAGAATCTTTCGACTTTGCTTCTGGTAAAACGATTTTGGTGGATCATGAAATTGCTCAATTCCAACCATTGATGCAACGTGTAGACCCAAAAGCGGTTTCTGCTATGGTCGATGCGTCTAAAGATTCTTTAGCTGCGCCTGCTGAAGCGCCAAAAGCGGAAAAGAAAAAAGAGAAGAAAGCTGAGAAAAAGCCTGAGCCTAAAGTCGGTGAAGCTGAAATTATCGGCATTGAAGACTTTATGAAAGTTGACCTGCGTGTGGCTGAAGTTTTAGAAGCTGCTCACGTTGAAGGTTCGGATAAGCTACTTCAATTGACTTTAAATGTCGGTGAAGCTGAGCCACGTAACGTATTTAGCGGTATTCGTGAGTTCTACCAACCTGAAGACCTTAAAGGTAAACTGGTGGTGATGGTGGCTAACCTTGCACCACGTAAGATGCGTTTTGGTATTTCTAACGGTATGGTTTTAGCTGCGGGTAATGGCGAAGGTGTTTGGGTAATTTCACCTGAAACTGGTGCTAAAGCTGGTGATAAAGTTTCTTAATTTTTTAGATTAAGATAAGAAAAGCCTCTACGTTGTAGGGGCTTTTTTATGCCTAAAAGTTCCCTCTCCTTTTAGGAGAGGGTTAGGGAGAGGTCTTCTTATAAATTTGAGATGATTTTATTCATTAGTTCTAATATTTTGAATTAATTCATATATAGCTTCTTGATCTGCTTTAGGTGCAACTAAAGATGGCTTAAAAACACCATCCATTATCATTTGATATTCAGCATTTAATAGCTTTTGATCCAACCAATTAAGATTCAAGTTTAACCATTGAACTAATTCAATAAAATCTTCTGCTAAATCATGTCCAACCTTTTCAATTAAATGTGTTCTTAAGTCAATTGGATACAAATTATTTTTAGCTTTTGTTAATACGTCAAATATTGTTAACAATAACCAAGCAACTGAGAACTTTGGAGTGTCATAAATTTCTTCTCTTAATCCATATTCTTTTCGTATAGATTTTTCATGTGAAAAATACCTTATTTCAAGTAGCCTTGCTCTTTGAATATATGTTTCTAAAATTTCATTTTGAATATAACTTTTAGTTTTAAAAATTAATTCATCTAAAGTGTAGAGTTCAATATTTGTATTTTTAGTAGCCTCTATTGCACCAGATTGGAAACCAATTTGTGAGATAATAAAACCCTTATCTGCTCCAATATCATCGACTATAGTGCGTAGGGCTAAAACTTTTTCTTTTGGAACTTTTGTTTTCCGATATTTTGCTTCTATCACCCATTTGATATTTGTACCTAAATATTTAGAAGTAACATAAACATCAATATCATGTTCGGTTCGAACACCAGTAATAGTCTCATTGGTAACAGCCTTTACTCCTAGACTACGAAAATGCTGTGCTATTTTTTCCTGAAAATCAAACCAATCTTTCGCCATTTTTTCAATTTATTAAATATGTACTACTATAGATTATATTTTTTAATCAAACCCGCATACAAATTTTAACTCTTTCAAATATATACCTCTCCCTAACCCTCTCCTAAAAGGAGAGGGAAAATTCATTGTGACCCCAATGAAACCATTCATTCCAAACAACTAAAAACTTTAAGCATTCACTATGCTAAAAAGAGCTAAAACTAAAATATTGACAAATCGCTCTATGAAAAAAACTACTTATTAAAATTAAAGTAAATTTAATTTATTGATATTTCACTATCTTTATATAAAATGTGCTCGCTTTTTATAATTTATTAATCTTAGGGGTACAACATGAAAAAATTATTGGTTGCAGCACTAGCAGTTTCGACAGTGGCTTTCACTGGCTGTTCAATCCGTATGGCGGATATGACTGTAGCTTCTACAAAAAACTATAATTTAAACTCAAATCAATTCGTAAAAGGTCAGCGCGTTACTGGTGAAGATAAAGTACCAGTTGTGTTATTCCCACTAGGTATTCCAAATTTCAAAACAGCAATTGACCGTGCTATCGAAAAAGACCGCTGTGCAGTTGCACTTTCAGACGTTGTTATCACTCAACTAAACCAAGCATTCCTTGTTGGTCAAATTGGCTATCGCGTTGAAGGTACACAAGTTATTGACCGTTCACAACCAGAATGCAACAAATAAAATTGCATAAAAAAGCTTCTATTCGTAGAGGCTTTTTTTTTCGTTCAATCACTTCATACCAAAAATCAACTTTAAACCCAGCACTGTCATCACTGCCCCAGCTGCCCGATCAAAACCCGCTTTAAACTTCAAATAGACTTTACGTGGTTTTTCTGCTGACAACGCCACAGCGACCAATGAGCACCACCCTGCATCGATAAAGAAACACAAAACTGGCAATACAAAGTAGAAATACGTCGGAATGTCTTTCGGTAAAAGTGCCGTAAAAATACTGGCTAACACAATTGCAATTTTAGGATTCGACAACTGAGTAATTAAACCAGTGGTAAATGCACGACGGAGTGACATCTGCGAGCTGCTGGCATCACCAACTTCAATCGGTTCTTTGGCATGTTTTATAATTTTAAATGCCATCCAAAGCAAATATAAACCACCGCAAATCTTTAAAGCCAAATAGGCCGAAGGCAATGCCAATAAAAATGCCTGTAAACCGAGGACTGCAAGCAAACCAAAAATTGCTGCACCAGTTCCTGTACCTAATGCAGTAAATAAACCGTGCTGACGTGAAATCGCAATTGAATTTTTCGCCACATATATTGACGTAGGCCCAGGGCTCATTGCACCTAACATCAACGCAGCCGCAATTGAGCCCAATACCCAAAATGATTCCACAGTTACACCGCTTACATATAATTTCGAGGCAATTTTACCGAGAGAAACTCTGAATTTCTCCCTATAATTTGCAAGGAATCATTCAATTGACCAAATTTTTCACTATAAATAACTTGAATACCGCATTAATCCATCGCATGATCGCTAAAAGTACAAATTAATATCAAGACAATGAAATTAGCCGAAGCCCTACTTTTACGCAGTGACTTACAAACTAAATTGGCATCGCTGCAACAACGAATCAATAACAACGTGCTCATTCAAGAAGGTGATGCACCTAGCGAAGAACCGAATGCTTTAATTCAAGAAGCATTTGCCGTAAATACAGAACTTTATGGCTTAATTGAAAAGATTCACGCCACCAACGCACAGGCTAAAACCAGTTCAGGACGCTGCATGCTTTCAGTGCTCAATGAACGTGATTTATTGACCCAGCAGCATCGAATCTTGCAACAAGCAATCGACAGCTCACGCCGTGAAAATGGTCGTTATAGCTCGAGTGAAATCCGTTGGATTAAAACCATTGCAGTGGCAGATTTACAGAAACAGGCCGATAGCATTAGTCAGCAACTTAGACAAAATAATTTAGAAATTCAGGCATCCAATTGGCAAATTGACCTGATAGATTGACCTGATTTAGTCATTTGAACCACGGTTCATTCCAGTTCGGGCATACTGGGCGAGTACAGAGCCTTTTTAAATGTTTGTAAGGCTTTAATCCAACAAACTAAACTGCAGAAGTAAGACGTCTACTTCAAAATGTTCACACATCTGACGTAGCACACTGCATCTGTGACTCTTTACATGTCACGTCTCACTACCGTGTACTGACAGTATGTCCACCCTATTTTTTATGCACCAATGTGCTAATCGTCATCTGCGGCGGCTTCATTGAGTGCAACATCGTCACGCGGTAATTTATAGTCATGGTCATTTACAGGGACACCGCCAATGATCATAGTGCGATGTTCATTTTGAGGACGATGCAATTCGTCAGTCGTATCACAGCCAACCATCCAAAAACTGCACAGGCACAGCATAGGCAGCACAGCCCGACTTAATTTGCGCATTGAATGCCCTCCATTTTTATAATTATCTTGTTTATAAATTCAGCATAGCATTTTTGTGTAGATATTCACCTTATTTATCTGCCGATTTAGGGTCAATTGTCAGGAATTATGTCTCAAAGATCTTACCAATGCGGATGAAAATTCATGTAGATATTAATATTTTTCCTTTAAAAATAAATAATTTATTCATTTTATTAAAACTACATAGCAGACAAGTTACAAAACTGCTATCGAATACGATTTTACTTCGGACACTTTTGTCCGTTTAATAGCAAGATAAATTTAAAATGATGATGCCAAAGAATAATGTCCACACGTCAACAACTCGCTGCACAAAATCGTGAAATCCTTTTAGAAGCTGCGATTGAGGTATTCCGTATTCACGGGATCAATGCGCCTTTACAACTCATCATGGATCAGGCTCAAGTTGGACGTGCGACGTTTTATCGTAATTTTAATGACCGTCGTGAGTTGGTACTCGCCTTAATGCAAGCTGCCTTGAACCGACTTGAACAGCGTGCGCTTAATTATGCACAGTTCGATGATGGATTTATTCGCCTCATTCAAGACCATATTTATAATATTCCCTATCTCACGGCTTTAATGGAATATTGGCGTGTGATCGATCGGGATGATCCTGCCATGGTTGAAATATACCAACGACGTGATGCCATATTACAACCGATGATTGATCAGGCCATTCAAAATGGTCGCTGTCGAGCAGACTTTAAACCGGCGGACTATGCCATGGTCACCTCTATTTTGCGTGCAGCTTTGCAAGGCCATACCGAAGCAGATCAGGAAAAACTCGCCAAACGTGCCGTGGAGTTTTTACTACATGGTATTTGCGGGTAATACGTCATGTCCAAATCTCCACGTTTATTGGAACCTGCTCCGGATTGGACACCCGAAGAAAAACCGACCCTGCCCGGCTCTCCCGCTGCCATTGCACATCCGACCTATAAGCGTTTTTTATACTTCTTTATCGGTTTATTTGTTGCGATCTCGGGCAGCTTAAGTAATGGATTCATTACGGCAAATTTACCCCTTCTACAAGGTGAATATGGCTTAACGCCTTCAGAAGCGGCATGGATCCCCGCGGCATTTGTTATGGCCAATGTCAGCTCCAACCTGATCTTATTTAAAGCCCGTCAACAATATGGACTTAGGCTATTTTCAGAAATTGGTTTGGTCTTATTTATCGCGGTGATGCTGCTGCATTTATTTGTCCATACCTATGAAATGGCAATTTTTGCACGGGTGATTAGCGGCTTACTTGCAGCTCCACTCAGTTCACTTGGGATGTATTACATCATGCAAGCGTTTAAACGTGCTCATTTTGGTCGTGGGCTTTATCTAGCCTTGGGCTTTCAGCAGTTGGGGATTCCGCTGGCATGGATCATGTCGCCCTATCTGGTCGATGTAAATGATTGGTCTATTTTTTACACCTTTGAATTAGGTCTAGCCTTATGTTGTTTGGCGATGGTGGTCTCTCTTAAATTGCCACGAAGTCTAAGAATCGAGGTGTTTGAAAAGCAAGATTTATTCACCTTTGCATTATTAGCACCCGGCTTTGCTTTGCTATGTATCGTGTTGACTCAAGGCCCGATTCTTTGGTGGTTTGAGGCTGAATGGTTGGCCTATGTACTCATCGCCGCTTTGATTCTTTTAGTTGTCGGTCTGACCTATGAACATTTTCGGGTCAATCCCCTGATTGTCACACGCTGGCTCGGAACATCGTCGACCGTGAGTTTTATTATCGGTGCCTTTGCCATTCGCTTTCTCATGTCTGAACAAAGCTATGCGGCCGTGAATTTTTTGAAAACCATGGGCATGGGACCCGACCAATTTGTTTCCTTTTATACCGTCGTGCTGATTGGGATTGTCTTAGGTACAGTGTTTAGTGCCCTGACCTTTTCCAAAGAAAAAATCGTGCTTCATCTGCTTGGTGCAGCAGGTCTCGTGCTCTTTGCCTGTGCGCTGGATTACCACCTGACCAGTGATGTTCGACCGCATGATTTTTATTGGAGTCAGTTTTTGGTGGGCTTTGCCAGTGGCATGTTTATTGGCCCACTTTTGCTTACAGGCATTGTCAGTGCTTTGCAAAAAGGCCCATCTCACATGGTGACGTTTATCGTGCTGTTTTCTGCAACGCAAACCTTTGGGGGACTGGTCGGATCATCGTTCTTTTCGACCTATCAGCAAATGCGTACTCAAACCTATCAGGCACAGATTTATAATGATTTATCGCAAACCTCCCCTATAGTCGAACAGCGCCTACAACAATTGGCGCAAAGTGCGCATCAATATTCTTTAGACCCCAATTTAGACCAACAACAAGCCATACGTAGCCTTAATCAAACCATCACACGAGAAGCCCAAGTTCGAGCCTATAACGATGTGATTTTTTTAAATGGCATATTCGCCGTTTTATTGTTGCTTTGGGGTTTATTGCTGATGGGCAAAAATAAATATCAATTACGCCAACAGCAACGCACGGATAGTAGCTAAAATTTTCCCGACTTAAACAACATAAGCAACCGCCAAATGACCTAATTGATATTGAGAACACCATGACCGAAGACCATAAACCCACTGAGCAAGCAGCACCGCAGCAACCACAAACAGCAACCGCTATGCCTGCGCCATCGAGCAAGCTTATTTCTACGCCGCAGCGCACCCTGATTTTCATGTTGATTATCCTCTTGTTGGGGATTGCACTGATCTTATGGGCGTGGCGGATTGGTCCATTTCATAACAGTATCGAGTCGACTGAAAATAGCTATGTCAAAGGCAAAACCACGGTGCTTTCATCACAAATTAATGGTTATGTGAAAGATGTTTTGGTGACGGATTTTGATCATGTGAAAAAAGGTCAAGTGCTTATGCATATCGATGCAACGACCTATGATCAAAAAGTCACACAGGCTGAATCTGGGGTGGAACAAGCACAGAACTCTCTTGCCAATCAAAGTCAAGCCATTGAACAACGCAGAGCAGATATTACGGCAGCCGAAGCGAAAGTGGACCAATCACGTGCGGCCTATGAATTAGCTCTTGCACAAATGACGCGCTACCAACAACTCGGCAATACTGGCGCTGCATCGAAATCAGAACAAGATAAAGCGATTGCAGACGCTAAAAATAGTTTGGCCCAACTTCATCAAGCAGAAGCCAATTTACTAGTTGCCAAAGAATCATTCAAAACTGCACAAGTTGCAGCGACAGGGCTTAAAGCGCAAGTGAATAGTGCCAAAGCACAATTTGATCAGGCAGTGACCACTAAAGACTACAGCACGATTGTGGCACCTATGGATGGTCAGCTTGGTGAAGTCAGCCCGCGTATTGGTCAATATGTTGCTGCAGGCTCTCAACTGATGTATTTAATTCCACAGCAGCGCTGGGTGACTGCTAACTTTAAAGAAACGCAAATTGCAGATATGCATATTGGTCAAAAAGCTTGGTTCAGCGTCGATGGTATGAAACATCAAAAATTTTACGGCAAAGTTGAGCAAATCTCCCCTGCGGCTGGTTCTGAATTTAGTGTATTGAAACCTGACAATGCTACAGGAAATTTCACCAAAGTCGTGCAACGCATTGCCGTGAAAATTGCAATTGATCCTAATCAACAAGGTTTAGAAAACTTAAGACCCGGTATGTCTGTCGTCACCTCCGTTGATGTTGCTAGTTAGTTGATGTTGCTAGTTAGCGGATGCTAGTAGTGAAGTGCTTTAAGTAAAGATGAATAGAACAAGATGCAAAGGATTTCATCTTCTGCAGCTCCCGTTTTACAATGCCTACCTATTTGAACTCTAACCACCAAGATAACGATCACCAACATGTTTGAATCTATCGCCCACGCCATTCCTGAGCAGACTATTCAATATCAAGGGGTTGATTTGTGTATTAAGCGTTTGGACTTGGTACACCCACAAATATCAGGCAATAAATTTTATAAACTCAAATATAATTTTATTGAGGCGCAGAAATTAGGCTTTAAACAGGTGCTTAGCTTTGGTGGTGCTTATTCAAATCACATTGCAGCCACTGCATTTGCTGCACATTTATTTGGATTCGGTAGTCTAGGCATCATCCGTGGGGAAGAATTACAACATCAAGCCCGAAATCCTACTTTAGCCACCGCCGAACGGTTTGGTATGCAGCTCAGTTTTGTCACACGCCAAAAGTATCGTGAACAGAAACAAGCTGACGCTTTAGCGCAATTACGACAGCAATATCCCGAACATTATGTCATTCCTGAAGGTGGAACCAATGCGTTGGCTATCCGTGGCTGTACGGAAATCTTAAATCACGAAAATCAACAAAATTTTGATCTCATCTGCTGTGCAGTCGGTACAGGTGGAACCATAACGGGCTTGATTGAAGCCAGTGCTGAACATCAACATGTTCTAGGTTTTTCAGCGCTCAAAGGCAATTTTCTTTGCGACGATGTTGCTCAGTTGACACAGAAAACCAATTGGAGCATCAGTGATGAATTTTGCTGTGGTGGCTATGCCAAAACAACGCTGGAACTTTTAGAGTTTATGCAGGACTTTGAACAACGCTATGCGATCCCATTAGAACAGGTTTATACGGCTAAAATGCTGCGAGGTATTTTCGGCATGATTGAGCGGGGTCAGATTACAAACCATCAGCGTGTTTTAGTGATCCATACTGGTGGCCTACAAGGTCGCTTGAAAGGTTCAACCGAAGCGCTAAAAAGCGTATAATCCTGCGTCCTTTCTTCCATGCGGAAACTTACCATGTCGCAAAATCAATATGATGTCCTTGTTTTAGGTGCTGGTGCATCAGGCTTAATGACGGCATATAAAGCGGCGCAGCGTGGACGCAAAGTTTTGGTGGTTGAAAAAGCTAATAAAGTTGGCAAAAAAATCCTAATGTCTGGCGGCGGTAAATGCAATTTCACCAATTTGTATGTCGAACCAGAAAATTATATTTCACATAATCCGCACTTTGTTATTTCGGCATTAACTCGCTATACCAACTGGGACTTCATTGGTATGGTCTGCGAATATGGCATTGAGTACGAAGAGCGCAAACATGGGCAGTTATTTACCCAAAATGGTGCAAAAGAAATTCTCGCCATGCTATTGGCAGAATGTGACAAAACAGGCTTGGTGGATATTAAAACCAACTGTGAAGTAAAAGCAGTCAATGCCTTGCCAGAACAAGGCTTTCAAGTGGCAACCAATCTAGGCTATTTTGAAGCAGAATCGGTGGTTATTGCCACTGGTGGTCTTTCTATTCCTACTTTAGGTGGTTCAGGAATTGGCTATGAGATTGCCAAACAATTTGGTCATTCTGTCTACCCCACTCGCGCTGGCTTAGTACCCTTCACTTTCTCCGATAGTTTTAAAGAAGTCACCACACGCTTGAGCGGCAATGCTGTTGAAGCCACGTTATCGAATGAGTTAAACAGTTTTACTGAGGCTCTACTCTTTACTCACCGTGGTTTAAGTGGCCCAAGCTCATTGCAGCTTTCAAACTACTGGGATGTCGGCCAACGCTTTAATATCAATTTCCTTCCAGCTTTAGATGTTTTAGATTTCCTCAAATCTAAGAAATCTAGTCAACCCAAAGTGTTACTGCGTACACTGTTCAATGAACACTTACCGAAAAGTGTAGTTATAGAATTACAAAATCTGATTTGGCCTGAACAAGCTGAATTAGCCATTGGCAATATTAGTGATGAAAAACTAGAACTTATTGCAAGCCGTTTAGAAAGCTTTGAAGTGAAGCCATCAGGCACTGAAGGTTACCGTACTGCTGAAGTTACACTCGGTGGTGTGGATACCACTGAAGTCTCATCAAAAACCATGGAAAGTAAAAAACAGAAAGGCTTGTACTTTATTGGCGAAGTACTTGATGTAACAGGTCATTTAGGTGGATACAATTTCCAATGGGCATGGGCTTCTGCACATGCAGCTTCTGAATACGTCTGATCTCGACATAGAATTAATTAAATATAACCTGCAGAAGATCTCTGCATAAAAAAAGGGCTGATTCATTCAGCCCTTTTTCTTGCCCGATCTGACTTATTCAAGATAGTCGGTTTTAAATAATGATACTGACGACGACGAAGTTCGTTGAATTGTCATATCCATTTTTTCAACGGCAACTGAAATATGTTGTGGTTGCACGCTTGCGGTTTGTTTGAGTGTCGATACTAAAGTATTGAGCATTGAAATTACCCCCATTTTGCCATTCCTTTGCACGGATCATAAGTGTCATTCATGACAGCAATATGAATCCTAAGTTTTTATATTTTAAGTAATATTCTATATATCACTATTACTTAAAATACCAATTTTCGAGTAAATTTCAATCATTATTTTTGGACTGATTGGTATAATTTTTTCACTTTTTTGGCGGTGATTGTTCTGCCTGCTCCAAATTAGTGCGTTTTGGTTTTGCAAAAATAAAGCGTCGTGCGCTTGCCAAAAAACCCACCGTGATCCCTGCAATAATCACTGGGGCTAAAAATTTATTCGGTGCTTTTGCCATACAATATTCCTTATAAAGCATTAAAATCGACCACTTAAGCGTGGCCGATTTTTTTAAAGACAGAATAGTTTAATTTGGATCATCTGGTTTTGGCGGGGTTAAAGGTGCCGAATTTTCAGCCTCGCCTGTCGATCCAAATGGATTATTTTGTGGTTGATCACTTGGGTTTACATCCAACTGATCTGGCGTGGCCGTTTCTTTTTCACTGACACCGGGAGCAGCCTGTTGAATGTTTGGATAGCCATCATCGGTTTTCACTTCAGAAGTCATCACAGATGTTGATGGCGTTGGACTCGCTGCAGACGATGTAGGCGTATTAAAGGTGGTTTTTGCCTTCGCCTGTTCCTGTACTGGATTCGGTTCGTTGGCTTCACGTTTTGCTTTATCAATAAGATCTGATAACAATCGTTCCGCCGGATTGCGACCACCTAAACCAAAGGCCAAAGCGAAAGCAACTGCAACCGCACCAAGCGTTAAACCAAAGGCCAAATTCACGATCGAGTCGGCAATACCCATGGCACGCAAGCCCATGGCTACAACCAAGCCCATAATCAGCACACGGACCAAATTACCTAACCAACGTGAACTGTTATATTCCCCTCGTTGCACCACATTTGCCACAATATTGGCAAGCCAGAAACCCACCACCAAGATTACAGCACCAAGTAAAATACTTGCACCGAACTGGATAAACATCGCAATTAAGGCACTGATTTGCTCAAAGCCTAAACGGTTAGCAGCTTCAGATACCGCAAACAACATTGTGAAAAATACAATGAGGCAACCGACAACATCCGACACTTTGGTTTTGCCCAAAAAGCGTTGAATGTCTAATTTTTCTGGCACAGTATCAACACCTGTACCCGAGATCACATCCACAACTAGACGCGCTACAAAGCGTGACACCACATAGGCCAAGATTAAGATTAAACCTGCGGCAATGATGTTCGGTATCGCATACATGATCTCATGTAACATGGCTGTTGCAGGCTGAGAAATCGCCTCGATACCAAGTGCTTCGAAAGCCACAATTAATGCAGTGATAATGACTATAGCAAAGACAAAATTACCCAAAACTTGAGCAAGTTTTGCGTTTTTAAACATGCCCACTTTTTCGACTTGCTGCTGCAAACTCAAACTGTTCACCAAGCCTTCCACGATACCTCGTACAATCTTCGCCAAAATATAACCCACAAAGACGATGACACCGGCAATAAAGATATTGGGAAGATAAGAAACAACTTCAGTGACCATATTTTGGATTGGGAACAAGAGACCATTCAAACCCAAGATCGATAAAACAATCGGTAGGAAAAGTAACAAGATTAGCCAATACACTATTTCACTGATATTTTGACTGATTGGGCTGACGCCAACCTCAGAACTGAGTTTTTCATCGAGTTGGGTTTTATCCAGCAGTTTCTTTGAACCGACTTTGACCAAACTTGCCACGATCCAACCAATAAAACCTACAGCTACCGCAGCCAAAAGCTGTGGAATAAATAACAAGAACTGCTGAATCATATTACTGAATGGGCCACTGACACTGGTCAAATTCAGCACATTGAGCGCACCAATGACGGCAATGATCAAAATAATCCAGAACACTACTCTGGAGACTATATTTTCAACATTGGAACGGTGCCCAGTTGCATTTGAAAGTTTTTGATTTGTACCTAATTGTTGCAGAACTTTTTTGACGCCAGCAGCAATCAATAAAGCAATGACCCAACCAATCAGGAGAATTGCTACTGCACTTAAAATGGGGTGAAACTGTTCCCAATAATACATGGCATCAAAACGGCCACGCGGACCACCCAGATAATCATTCATACGTTCGCCCTCATTGTTATACATGATCTGTTGTTATGTGCATTTTTACGTATGCCGCGATATCACACAGCATTGGTGCTTTAAACTTGAGCTTTCTTTTCCACCTTAGTTTTTGCGTATTTTTTAATCAACCAAAGTATGCATAACTCCAACAAAAGCTCACAATTGAATGTAAAAAAGCCTTGGCATAACCAAGGCTTTATTTGTGTCATTCTGATGAGATGCTTAAGGTTCAGATCTTGCAATCATGTAAATCTGACTCATGTATTTATCATCAATGATCTGTCGCAGTTGCAGTATTTGAATCATTGGCAACAGCTTCATCCCCCGCTGTACCGCTAGTCGTATCATTGGCAGTTGCAGTTTGTGCATTCGGTGCAGGATGATCAGGTGGTGCATCCGAAGCAGACGGTTTCATATCTGCAAACATATAAAACAATAACGCGATTAAGAAGATACCCACTAAAATTAGCATATACACTGGGATACGTTTTTTTTGTGTTGTTTCTTCTGCGCTGGTGGTATGGGGCGGTTTATTAAAATCGTGTGTCATATTCCCCTCGCTATTTTGTTGTTCGTCGTTCACTTTTTATACTAACAATACAATATCCTTTGTTGTGTGAAGAACAATTACAATCCGTGAAAACATGTAACTTGAAAGATCAGTTCAATTTACATCCGTCTTGCTGTTTAAATAGATGACTGATTTTTAGATTTAAAATCAATCGCTAAGGTAAAAATATCGGAGCATGAAATGAATGTACCATTTCAATCGTATTCATTTTCAGAGTATCAAGTGTTGCAAAAATAAATGCTTTTTTGAGCTAGATGGAATTCTCTGCTTTTGATGAATGAAATGAGCTATAATCATGCACCTTATTTTTCACCTGTTATCAAATCTATGGCGTACCATCAACAAGGTGTAACGCTTGATCTTGACACTGACGTCACTCATCAATGTTCCCTTCATTACACTCGTGATCAGCATCTTATTGGCATTATTGAATTTAGTAAGCCAAGTTATGTGTTGAAATGGGGTGATTTGGAATATTTCCGCCGACGTACTGAAGAGTTTTCAGTGATGCCATTCCCTGAATGCATCAATGCGATGGTGATTGATATTCGAAATATTGCGGCTTTTTTAGATAATGAAGTGCCTATTATTCCTTGGCGCTTGCTCGAAGAAGAATGCCCGATTCGCTTAGTTGTTCCCCAAGATCGACTGGAGCATTATGCTGGCTTTTTTGAACCGACTTGGTTGACTTCCGACGTAGACACAGCGATTCAAGAAATTCGTGAATTTATGGATATGTTTGTGCATTAACACGGAGATTAAACTAAAGTTTAATCCCGAAAACCTCCATTTGGAGGTTTTTTTATGCCCTTTTATTTTCATTATCTATTTCACAATAAATGTAATTCATTTAATATTCAATCGCTTATAACAAATTTACTTATAAAAAATCTTCATAACTTATCCCATTTCTTAGTAACAATTCGGCAATAAATTTTGCTTGAGCCTTGTTCGATTTATCACCTAAGATGTAGAAAATGATCTCTTTTTTATTGTTGAAACATTCTTAAAAACAGAGCAATAAAACTAAATACGTAACAAGATCATAAAAAGTGGATATTAAATCAGGGTAAAAGGAGTTTTAACGATGACGTCAAAAAAACATTTAGCAACTTTGTTCTGTGCAAGTGCGCTCACTTTAGGGCTTAGCGCATGTAGTGACAATAAAGCACCTACAACGGATAAAGCTGCAGGAAGTGAAGCTGCTGTTTCTGACTCAGGGACTTTAGATAAGATCAAAAAATCGGGCACGATTGTTTTAGGCTATCGCGATTCATCGATTCCATTTTCATATATCGCAGATAATCCAAACCAACCTGTGGGTTATGCACATGATCTTCAATTAAAAGTAGTTGAAGCAGTAAAAAAACAATTAAATCTTCCCGATTTAAAAATCCGTTATAACTTAGTGACCAGCCAAAACCGAATTCCATTAGTTTCTAATGGCACCGTCGATTTAGAGTGTGGTTCAACCACCAACAATAAAGAACGCCAACAACAAGTTGATTTCTCAACAGGTTTCTTTGAAGTGGGTTCACGCTTACTTACTGCAAAAGACTCTGGGATTAAAGACTTCGCTGACCTTAAAGGTAAAAAATTAGTCACCACGGCAGGAACTACATCTGAGCGTTATATTCGTCAACATGAAAAAGAGTTAGGTATTGGTGAAGTCATTTCTGCCAAAGACCACGCTGAGTCTTTCCTCATGCTACAAAATGGTCGTGCAGCGGCATTTATGATGGATGATATTTTGCTGGCGGGTGAAAAATCGAAAGCCAAAGATCCAAATAAATGGGAAATCGTGGGTACAGCACCGATTCAAGAAATTTATGGTTGTATGCTACGTAAAGGCGATACTGGCTTTAAACAAGTGGTTGATGATGCAATCAAAGCGACCTATAGCTCTGGTGAAATCAATGACATGTATAAAAAATGGTTCCAAACGCCAATTCCACCAAAAAATATCAATTTGAATTTCCCGATGTCTGATCAATTAAAAGCATTGATTAGCAATCCACATGACCGTGACGAATAACTTTCCCTAAACATTCTAAAGATGCTTAAGCCAAACGGATTTTGGCTTAAGCTCATTATAGGGAGTTCCTATGAATTATAGCTGGAATTGGGGTGTGCTGTTCCAATCTACTGGTGTAGGTGATTCGACCTACCTGAATTGGATTTTAATTGGAATCGGCTGGCTGTTTGTCATCGCTTTGGTGGCATGGAGCATTGCGATGGTGCTCGGCAGCATCTTGGGTATTATGCGTACCCTACCGAGTCCTGTAGCACGAGGTATTGGTACTGCCTACGTGACTATTTTCCGAAATGTACCCTTATTGATTCAACTGTTTATTTGGTTCTATGTTGTACCTAACTTCCTCCCTGCTGCGATTAAAAGCTGGTGGATGAATGACCTTGGAGCAAATACGACCGCCTTAATTTCTGCAAGTGTCGGTTTGGGTCTTTTTACAGCTGCACGGGTCTGTGAACAAGTCAGGACAGGTATTGAAGCGCTTCCTTTGGGGCAAACCAATGCTGGTTATGCCATGGGATTTAGCACGACTCAACTTTATCGCTATGTGATCTTACCGCAGTCGTTCCGCACGATTTTGCCACCACTGAGCTCTGAGTTGACCAACTGTGTCAAAAACACCTCAGTTGCGTCTTTGGTCGGTGTTGCAGAAATCATTTCACAGATGAAAACCATCAGTGAATACACGCAAAACACCATCGAAATTTATACCTACGTCACCATTATTTTCATCGTGATCAACATCTGTTTAATTGGTTTCATGAATTTTCTGGAAAAACGCCTACGCGTTCCTGGCTTAATTGCAGGAGATAAATAATGGAATGGCTCAGTTCTTTTATTCAAGACCTCCAAGCGTCTGGCCCTGCGCTATGGCATGGTTTCAGCATCACACTCAAAGTGGTGATCACGGCAACCATTGGTGGTGTCTTTATTGGGACTTTATTGGCGTTGATGCGCCTGTCCTCGATTAAGGCATTTAATATTTTTGCTAAAGGCTATGTGAACCTCTTTCGTTCTATTCCTTTGCTCTTGGTGCTGATGTGGTTCTACTTTGCCGTACCCTTTATCTACACAGGGATCACCGGTAACTATCTAACGATTGATACTGCCCTCGTTTCGAGTATCGTGGCCTTCATGCTATTTGAAGCGGCTTACTTTTCAGAGATTGTCCGTGCCGGGATTCAATCAATTCCTAAAGGTCAAACTTCTGCAGCTTATGCTCTCGGTATGAGTTATAGCCAAGCAATGCGCTTAATTATTTTGCCGCAATCTTTTCGCAAAATGACGCCACTTCTCTTACAACAAACCATCATTCTGTTCCAAGATTCAACCATGGTTTATGCCATCGGACTGTTAGACTTTTTCCGCACCAACTATGTTCGAGGCGACCTTATGTCATTGTTAACTCAATACATTCTGTTTGCTGGTTTGGTGTATTTCACTATTAGTATGATCGCTACCTATTCAGTTAAAAAATTACAACGGAGGTTAAGTGTATGACCGATCAAAAAACGATGATTGACCTCCAAAATGTCAGTAAATGGTATAAAGATTTTCAAGTGCTTACCGATTGCACGAGTCAAATTAAACAAGGTGAAGTGGTTGTGGTATGTGGGCCCTCTGGCTCAGGTAAATCAACGCTCATTAAAACCGTTAATGGACTTGAGCCTTTTCAGGCCGGTACGATTTTAGTCGACGGTATTTCCATTAATGACCCAAAAACCGATTTAAATAAATTGCGTAGTCGTGTTGGTATGGTGTTCCAGCACTTTGAACTGTTTCCACATTTATCCATTACAGAAAACCTGACCATTGCGCAGGTTAAAGTCTTGGGCCGATCAGAAGCCGAAGCCAAGAAAAAAGGCTTGGCTTATTTAGATCGTGTGGGTTTGAGTGCGCATGCCGCTAAATTCCCGGCACAGTTATCAGGTGGACAGCAACAACGTGTTGCGATTGCACGTGCGCTCAGTATGGACCCGATTGCCATGCTGTTTGATGAACCGACTTCGGCACTTGATCCAGAGATGATTAACGAAGTACTTGATGTGATGGTGGGTCTTGCCAAAGAAGGTATGACCATGATGTGTGTAACCCATGAGATGGGCTTCGCGCGTCAGGTTGCGGACCGTGTGATCTTTATGGATCAAGGAAAAATTGTGGAAGACTGCAGTAAAGATGATTTCTTTAATGCCCCTCGTGGTGAACGAGCGCAGCAGTTCTTAAATAAAATTCTGCATTAACATCAAAACGTATTTAGTTTTCAAAAATAAAAAAAGCTCATCCATCGATGAGCTTTTTTCATGGCACCTTACCAATAGTTTTCTACAGCAATATTACCTTCACCACGGCGGTTCATGGTCAAACCACGCGCCTTTAATGCTGCCTTGGTGTCATCAACCATTTGTGGATTACCACACAACATGACATGCGTCGTTTCCACATTAAACGCTAAGCCCGCCGCCTGTTCTAGCTCGCCATTTTCAATTAAAACTGGTAAACGATCATGCAGCGGTGCATTTGGATCACGTGTCACAATAGGTATAAATTTAAAACCCGTATGCCCTTCACCAAAGGTCTCGGCGATTTCTTGAATACGCTCGATATAAGCCAATTCTGATACGGTACGCACACTGTAGACTAGATTAATTTTTTCGTATTTAGACCACGTTTCAAAGTCTTGTAGCATTGATAAAAATGGTGCAAGACCCGTTCCTGTCCCCAACAGCCATAAGTCCTTCGGCAATGGCAACTGATAACGTGCCAAGGTAAGGAAGCCATAAGGGACTTTTTCTAAATACAGCTCATCACCCACTTGTAGATGCTGTAAATTCGAGGTAAACGCACCATCTGGAACGACGATAGAGAAAAACTCTAAAGTTTCATCAAAGGGTGACGACACCACAGAATAGGCACGAACCACCAATTCATCGCCCACTTTCAAGCCAATTCGTGCGAACTGACCAGCGGTGAATTTAAAATGTGCAGGGCGTGTCATGGTAAAACTGAACAAAGTATTGGTCCAACGGTGTACAGATAAAACCTTTTCTAAGCTAAATTTTTCAATTGACATGATTTGAACGTGGCGTGACAGACTGTGCTCATGTTAGCATGACAGCATAATTTATTAATATTTTTTAAATGTTAAGGCCTGATTCATGCGCATGACTTTACGCCAGTTGGCTGTTTTTGTAGCAGTCGCTCAAGAAGGTACCGTTACCAAAGCCAGTGATGCTGTCAAACTTACTCAAAGTGCAGCAAGTATGGCATTGGCAGACCTCGAAGATGGTCTCGGTGCTCCACTGTTTGACCGACTTGGTAAACGCTTGCAATTGAATGACTTGGGTCGTTTTTTATTGCCACAAGCTTTGGAAATTTTAGGGCGCTGTGAAGCTTTTGAACAAGCAGCCAAAGGCGAACTACAAAGTATTGATCTACGTTTGGGCGCGACCCTGACCATCAGTGACTACTTGATGCCAGACCTCATGGCAGATTTCTTACAAATTCAACCTCAAGCACATTTACAACTTCAAGTCGGCAATACCCGCCAAATGATTGAAGCGGTAAACCAATTTCAGTTGGATTTGGCCTTAATTGAAGGTTCATGCCATCTGCCACAGTTGCAATGTATTCACTGGCGTGACGATGAACTTGCCGTGTGCTGTTCACCAGAGCACCCTTTAGCGAAGTTGGATCGTGCACTCACTGCAGCTGACTTTGATAACGTGGAATGGATCTTACGTGAAGAAGGTTCAGGCACACGTGAAGTATTTGACAACGCAATTTTAAAAGACCTGCCAGATGCCAATATTCGTTTAACCTTGGGTCATAACGAAGCCATTTTAAAAATCGTGGCAGGTGGTCTTGGTATGTCATGTATTTCTAAACTGGCGATTGAGCCTTTACGTGAAAAAGGTCAATTGGTGGTTTTAGATACACCGTTCTGGCAACTTGCCCGTCCATTATTCATGTTGGTACATCGTCAGAAATACCAAGGACCAGGGCTCAAAGCCTTTATGCAATTTTGTGAAAAATCTGTATAAATAAAAAAGCGCCTAATGGCGCTTTTTTTGTGAATGCTTCCATTACCACCTAGAATCATTCTCACAAGCAATACCGTCATTATCACCATCCATCTTCGTGTTTGGACAATTCTTAATAAACCACTGAGCTTCATCTCTTGAGCGCATTTGACTGCAATGCTGTCGTCCATCACAACTAAACTGAGCTTTTTCTTCTGCCCTTGGCGTATCACTTGAAGAAGGTGCCTGCGCAGTGTCTTGAACACCAGACTGAGCTTGCGTTGAACCTGTGCCATATAGATTTTTTTCACCTTGCTCAGACAGCACCCGATCGGGTAAATCCCCCTGAGCTTTACGTTGTTCTTTTACGATGTTTTCATTTTCTTGCATGAGCTGTTGTAAATGTTGTTGCTTCTGTTCTTGGTACTGCTGATATTTACTATAGACGGCCACAGCTAAAACTAGAATCACAATGAGTCCAATCATGCTGATGATTTTACTGCCCCAAACTGTGCCTTTGGCTATATCGTGACGAGTAACTTGATCGTTCACTCGATCTGTCATTGATTCAAATGACGGATTTATCTGTTCATGAGTGGACTGCTCTTTTTTCAAATCTAAACGGATGATATTTACAGCTTTAAATTTACCTTGATCTTCTTCAATCCTGTATTTAAGATTTTCTCCAACACGTGGTTCGATGTGTCGGCTAGGAAAATCACGAATATGAAAAAATAAATCCTTTGCTTGATCTTGTTGTATAAATCCAAAGCCGCGCTCAACGTTATAGCTTTTGATTTTCCCCTCTTTAAACATAAAAATTGTCTATCATCTTTTCTTTTAATGCTCTTATGATAATAAAAAAAGAGGCCCTATAGACCTCTTTCGATTTCAAAGAAATCTTAAAATTACATTATTTACGCAAATTTGAAAGCAATGCTGAAGTAATCGACTGGTTATTTGCCACGACTTTAGATTTTTTAGCTTTTGCAGATTTGTCTTCTTCACGCTCAATGTTAATGGCCTTATAACGATCACCATTTTCCACCACATTAAATTTCACGCGATCATTACGTTTTGGTTCGACACCATCTGCGGGAAAGTCAGAGATATGGAAAAATACATCACCTTCTTCGCATGAAAGAAAGCCAAAGCCCTTTTCAGGATTGTACTGTTTAACTTTACCTTTATATTGTTCGGACTTCATAAAGTACCCTATTCCATTTATGCCAATGTCTTTAGTATATAAAAAAGAGGCTATAAAAGCCCCTTTTCTGTTCATGATGCAAAAATTATTCTTTTTGAACTGAACCGAAAATTTTATCGCCTGCATCGCCAAGACCAGGAACGATATAACCGTTTTCATTTAAACCTTGGTCTACAGATGCTGTATAAATGGTCACATCTGGGTGAGCTTCATTCACACGTTTAATGCCTTCTGGAGCTGCTACAAGCACCATGACACGAATATCTTTACAACCACTGGCTTTTAGAACGTCAATAGCAGCGACGAGCGATGAACCTGTTGCAAGCATTGGGTCAATAATCATGGCTAAACGGTTTTGTACGTCTGGTACTAATTTTTTGTAGTAAGTACGCGCTTCTAAAGTTTCTTCGTCACGCTCTAAACCCAATACAGATACTTTTGCACTTGGAATCAGGTTTAAGAAACCATCCAACATACCAATACCTGCACGTAAAATCGGTACGACTGTTATTTTTTTACCGGCAATACGATCTACAGTTACTTTACCATTCCAACCATCAATTTCATGATCGACCATTGGTAAATCTTTCGTTGCTTCATAAGTCAGAAGCATAGTCACTTCTTGAGCAAGCTCACGGAAGTTTTTAGTACTAATATCTGCACGACGAAGTAAGCCGAGTTTATGTCGAATAAGCGGATGACGGATTTCATGGATAGCCACGGGAGAACACCTAAAAGGTTAAGATAAAATTTCAACCATTATAAAGCTATTTAACAAATGATAAAAATAAAAAAGCCCCCTTTACAGGAGGCTTTTTTGTAATAAGCAAATTAATTGCTTAATTCATTAGTTAAAACCACTCTGAATTAAGCTAAAAATGAACTGTTGTAATTCAGGTGAAATCGCAAAGTATGCCACTTGAGATACTGCAATGATTGGATCTGGATATACACCGATCAACAACACAAGTGCAGCTGCGCCAAGCACCATAATACCACCCACTTTTTGACCCCAATGATCGACAGCATCGATACGTGGGTTTTCCGGTGGAGTCATGTACATCACAATCATCACACGTAGGTAGTAGTACAAACCGATACCTGAACCAAGGATCACCATCGCAGCTAAGAACCATGAACCACCAGCAACCGCTGTTTTGATCACAAGGAACTTACCAATAAAGCCAGCTGTTAATGGGATACCTGCAAGAGATAACATCATGACAGTCAGTGTTGCAGTCAACACTGGACGACGCCAGAACAAACCACGGTACTCCGCAAGGCTACCTGCTTCGTCTTTGTTGTTGTAAGGGCTAGACATCAGTGTCACAACACCGAACGCACCAATCGTTGTTAATACATAAGTAATCACATAGACGTTGACGCTGCTGAATGTTGCAAAGCCTTGTACTTGAACAAAGTCAGTATTACGTGCACTGACAATCGCAACAAGTAAGTAACCAAAGTGAGCGATTGAAGAGTATGCAAGGATACGTTTCAAGTTCACTTGACGTACTGCTAGTAAGTTACCCGCAAGGATAGACAATACTGCAATGATGGTCACGATCGTGATGAAGCTGTCAGAAAGGATTAAGCCAGAAGCCAAGAAGTAACGAACGAATAGACCGATCATTGCCACTTTAGCCACAGTCGCTAAGAATGTCGCGATTGGCGCTGGCGCACCTGCATACACGTCTGGTGTCCATTTGTGGAATGGCGCAAGAGACAATTTAAATGCAACAGCAAAAACAATCAGTGCAAGACCAAGGACTACACCCGGTTGGCTGAATGTTGTGAACATTTTGCCTGGTTCAGCAACGAATGCCATTGTACCTGTGTACGCATATACATAAGCCATACCCATCAACAACATCGCAGAAGCAGTTGCTGAAAGCACCAAGTATTTCACACCCGCTTCAAGCGACTGTGAACGTTGGTGTGTATAAGCCAATAGGCCGTATACAGGAATCGACATTAGTTCAAGGCTGATAAAGAATGACGCATAGTGAGAACTTGCAACCATTAACAATGCACCTGTTACAGAGCACAGCATCAAGATATAAAGTTCTTCACGGTTATCTTTATAGGTTTCGATATACGCATGTGACAATGTGCAGCAAGCAAGTGCTGCAATCAAAATCACGAATTGGTACAACATCGTAAATGGATCTACGATGAACAAATTCATTACGTTTGCAGGTGCATACTGCCCTGCAACGAAAACAAAAATAATATAAAAGGCTGCAAGGTTCAGACCGATAACGGAAGTCGTTGCAACTAAATTGTGGTTACGCTTGATTGCAATTAGCAACATCACGACGATCGCAGTTAAAGCCACGATCATCACAGGAGCTAATGGCATAAGCTCAGAAAATGACATTGTGAAGTCCATGGCTTATTGCATCTCCACATTTTCAGGTTGTACAGCAATCTGCTGCACAACATCAACGACTTCTTGAACTGGGATATAGCTATTTGCAATCCACGCCATGCTTGAATTTGAAATATCAAGGAAGCTTTGTGGGAATAGACCAAGCCATACTAGACCAAGAGCACAGATTAAAAGAATCACAACTTCACGCGCATTTAAGTCTTTCAACGGATTTGCGTAATGCTGTTTTTGTTCTTCGTTTGGTGTACCAAACAACGCTTTGTGGATCAGGATTAAACCGTAAAGACCGGCAAATACTAAGCTTACTGCAGCAAGGATTGTATACACAGGGAACTTGTCATAAGAACCCATCAAGATCAGGAATTCACCGATGAAGTTACCTAGACCCGGAATACCTACAAGTGCCGCAACAAAGAACATTAAGAAGAATGAAAGGTATTGGAACTGACCACGAATACCGCCCATCAAACGCATGTCACGTGTATGCAGACGTTCGTAAACCTGACCACACATAATGAACAATGCAGCAGAAGATAGACCGTGAGCCAGCATCATAATCATCAAGCCTTGGAATGTCAGGATGTTACCTGCATACAAGGCAAGAAGTACGAAGCCCATGTGCGAAATAGATGTGTACGCAAGCAGACGTTTCATGTCTGTTTGTTGGAATGCACACCATGCACCGTAGAAAATACCGATTAGACCAAGAATGATCGCGATGTCAGCAAACTGAGCAGATGCTACTGGGAAGAATGGTATTACGAAACGTAAAAGACCATAAGCCGCAGTTTTAATCAAGATACCTGCAAGGTCGACAGAACCCGCTGTAGGTGCTTGCGCATGTGCATCTGGTAACCAGCCGTGTAATGGGAAAACTGGAAGTTTTACCGCAAAACCAATGAACATACAGATCATGAATGCATAGGCAAGTGCTGGAGCTTTCGCCTCAACAGTGTGTGCAACACTCATCAAGAAGTCATAGTTAAAGCTGATTTGACCGTGAAGTTGGAAGCCAACAACCACTAGACCCAAGATACCGATCAACATGATCAGACCCGCAACCTGAGTATAGATAAAGAATTTAGTTGCAGCGTAAACGCGTGACTTACCTTCTGCCCCTTTATGACCCCAAAGTGCGATCAAGAAGTAGATTGGTACCAGCATCATCTCCCAGAAGAAGAAGAATAGGAACATGTCAATCGCTAAGAATACACCGATCACACCACCTAAAGACCACAGTAGGTTTAAGTGGAAGAAACCAACGTTCTTTTGAATCTCACCCCATGAACAGCCGACCGCAAGTACACCCAGTAATGCAGTTAAACCTACCATAAGCAGTGAAAGACCATCCACCGCAAGGTGAATGTTAATCCCTAAAGTGGTAATCCACGGTAGGTTAAATTGAGCGGCCCACTGTGGAGCTTGTGTACCCAACTCGTAGTTATAAGTACCGCTTTGCCATAAAACGACGGTTAACACCAACGTTAATAGCATACCAATTAAGGCAATATAGCGTGGTAAGTGCTTGTCGAGTTTATCGACAAGCCAGCATACAAAACCTGCAATGAACGGAATAAGGATCAGAGCGGGTAGAATTAAATTGTTTGGAGTTTCCATTTTATTTCCCCACGACCTGAATCACGACCAGGATCAATAGTAATGCAAACGTACCGAATGCCATACTAGATGCGTATTCACGCAATGAACCTGTTTGACGTGAACTTGTAAAGCTATTACCGCCTTTAACAAGTGCAGGCAATACAAGCCATAAGCCGTCAATTGGATCACGACCAAAGATTTTAGCCAGTAGCAAATAAGGCTTAACGAAAACAATGTTATACAAAGCATCGAAACCAAGTGCATTACGACAGATATTTGCAAGACCCGCGCCCAGTGAAGTTTTCGCGAACGATTTCACTGCACCATAAGCAAATGCAAATAAAACAACACCGACTACAAGACCTGCAAGTGCAATACCAACAGCTGTGTATTCAGCGCTATGCATACCATGTTCTAGCGCTTCTGGAATATTAAACGCTGGGATTTGTGCAGCATTTAAAATATTCGTTACTGGTGCTTTTAATACATAAGCTAAACCAGTTGAAAGCACTGCAAGAATCGCCAATGGCCCCCAGTAAGTAACACCTTTGATTTCATGGTAAGGCGTGTTTTCTTTACCAAAGAATACAACCCAAATAAGACGGAATGTATAAATTGAAGTTAAGAACGCACCTGCTACACCAGTCCAGTACAAGCAGTCATAAACTGCTATTGCTTGACCTTTCACCCATACCGCACCAAGAATCGCATCTTTCGAGAAGAAGCCGATCGTGATGAATGGAATCGCAGCCAATGCACCGCCACCAATCGCGAAACAAGCAAACAAGAATTTGTTTTTGTGGAATAGACCACCCATCTTGAAGATGTTTTGTTCATGATGGTAAGCCAAAATCACTGCACCAGAAGACAAGAATAATAATGCCTTGAAGAATGCGTGAGTCAGCATGTGGAATAGACCAGCTTGGTAAGCTTCAGCACCTACAGCCATAAACATATAACCCAACTGACTCATAGTTGAGTAAGCAAGAATACGTTTGATGTCTGTTTGTACCAATGCAGCAAAGCCTGCTACCAACAATGTCACTGCACCCGTGATTGAGATGAACATCATCACTTCTGGCGCTTGTTCAAACACGCTGAACATACGGCTACATAGGTAAACACCCGCTGTTACCATTGTTGCTGCGTGGATCAATGCAGATACTGGTGTAGGACCAGCCATCGCATCTGCCAACCATGTTTGTAATGGGATCTGAGCAGATTTACCTGCAGCCCCCAAGAACAACATCAATGCAGTCCAAATCGCAATTGAAGAACTCTGAGCCAAAACTGTTGGCGCAGCAGCTACAACTTCTGCAATGTTTAAAGTGCCGAATTGTTGGTAGATCAAGAACAATGCGATCAGTAAGAATACGTCACCCACACGTGTCACGGTGAATGCTTTAATTGCAGCAAAACCGTTTGCAGGTGTTTGGTAGTAGTAACCAATCAATAGGTATGAACATAGACCTACACCTTCCCAACCCAAGAATAACAACGCTAAGTTGTCACCCAACACTAAAAGCAGCATGCTTGCTACGAATAGGTTGAAGTATGAGAAGAAACGTGCAAAGTCTTCTTCGCCACGCATGTACCATGTTGCAAAGATGTGAATTAAGAAACCCACACCTGTGATCATGCCCATCATCAATAATGATAAGCCATCTAAATGAAGCGTGAAGCCCGGTGCTAAGTTACCTGCACTGAACCAAGTCCAAAGATGCTGAGTTGTTGCAACTGAACCATTATTAACAAAGTCGATACCGGCAATTAATGCAAATAAAGCTGAAAGACCAACTGAACCTGCACCAATAATTGCAGCAACTGATTCAGGAAGGTTTTTACGACCTGCCGCCAACAGGATAAAACCAATTAGCGGGAAAAGTACTGTTAAATATAAATAACTCATCCGCGCATCTCACTAGCAGCATCCACATCCAGATGATGGAAGCGATGATAGAACTGAAGGACGATCGCAAGACCGATACAAGCCTCTGCTGCAGCAAGCGTTAAGATCAAGATAAACATCACTTGACCATCTGGCTGTGCCCATGCGCTTCCTGCCAAAACGAACGCTAAAGCAGCAGCGTTCATCATGATTTCAAGGCTCATTAAAATAAATAGTAGGTTGCGTCGAACCATCACACCGTAAAAACCCAGTGCAAAAAGAATGGTTGCAACGATCAAACCATGTTCTAAAGGGATGTTGCCCATTATTCTTTGTCCTCTTCTGCACCTGGCTCACGTTTGCCAAGATGGAATGCAGCGACAAGTGCGCCAAGCAATAACATCGCAGCAACTTCAACCAGCAATAAGTACTGAGTAAAGAGTGAAGTACCCACTTCTTTCGGACCGACAACTTGAGCACCCATGACAGTGCCAGCAGTTGTGTAGTCTGACTTCAACATCCAAACAAGGATTAGACCCATTAGGAAGCTCATCAACGCAGGATATGCCCACGCTGAAGAAGTCAGCCATTTGCTTTCTTGTTCAACTGTATTTTGACCAAGATTCAGCATCATCACGACGAATACGAATAGCACCATGATTGCGCCAGCGTAAACGATAATTTCGAGGGCACCGGCAAACGGCGCACCCACGATCATGAAGATACCTGCAACTGCAAGTAAAGAAATAATCAAGCTTAATAAAGCGTGTACTGGGTTCGTGTTAGTTACAACACGAACGGTAGAGACGATGGCCACAAGCGCCATCAAATAAAATGGCCACATCATGGTAATAGACTCCGTACATCAACTGGTGTGCTTTCGCGTTGAGCCTGACCTTTATCTTTACCGGCAACAGCCATACCTGTTACGCGGTAGAAGTTATAGTCTGGGTATTTACCAGGACCTGAGATAAGAAGGTTTTCTTTCTCATATACTAAGTCCTGACGAACATACTCACCTAACTCAAAGTCAGGTGTCATTTGAATCGCAGTCGTAGGACATGCTTCTTCACACATACCGCAGAAAATACAACGTGAGAAGTTGATACGGAAAAATTCCGGATACCAACGACCATCTTCTTTTTCAGCTTTTTGTAGTGAAATACAGCCGACTGGACATGCAACCGCACAAAGGTTACATGCAACGCAGCGCTCTTCACCATCAGGGTCACGCGTTAACACGATACGACCACGGAAACGTGGTGGTACGATGTCTTCCGCTTTAACCTCTGGATATAAAATGGTGTCACGTTTACGTGTCGCGTGTGAGAATACCATCCACAACGAACGTACAATTGACCCAAATCCAGCTAGAAATTTAAACATTTTATTCTCCCTGCTGTCTTAGGCCTGATTCATCAGAATCACAGCACCAGTTACCAGAAGGTTAACCAACGCCAATGGCAAGCAAATTTTCCAACCAAAGTTCATCACTTGGTCATAACGTGGACGCATTAAAGAACCACGAGCCAAGACAAACATCATTACAAAGAATGCTGTTTTAATAATGAACCAGAATGCAGCTGGAATGAATGGAATATCTAGGTTGAAAGGCGCTAACCAACCACCGAAGAATAAAGTCACGATTAATGCAGAGATCAGTACTACGTTGACGTATTCCGCAACGAAGAACATACCCCATTTCATACCGCCGTATTCGACATGGTAACCTTCCGCCAATTCTTGTTCTGCTTCTGGTTGGTCAAATGGATGACGGTGAGTTACCGCAACACCCGCAACCACGAAGATCAAGAAACCTAAGAACTGAGGAATAACAAACCAAACATCACGTTGAGCTTCAACAATTTCACGCATGTTGAATGAGCCTGCAATCGCAACCACACCCATCAGTGAAATACCCAAGAACACTTCATAAGAAATGGTTTGAGCAGCAGAACGTAAACCACCAAGTAATGCGTATTTGTTATTTGATGACCAACCACCGAACAATACTGCGTATACCGCAATACCAGCCATTGCCATGAAGAACAATAGACCGATGCTCATGTCTGAAACACCTAGATAAGGTGAAACAGGAATAACCATGAACGATAGCACCGCAGTTGCCATCGCAACTGCTGGAGCCATACGGAAAGTCAATTTGTCAGCAAATTTTGGTGTCCAGTCTTCTTTGAACATGATTTTCAGCATGTCGGCAACAATCTGGAACATACCGCCCGGACCTACACGGTTCGGACCGTAACGGTCTTGCCACAAGCCGAGTAAACGACGTTCAATAAAAGACATCAACGCAGCGATCAATACCACAACCAGTAAGATCACAATTGCTTGAAGAACTGAATAGGCGATTGGCCAGTTTTCAGCCCACAGCGGCGTTTGACGGATTAATTCTTGTTCCATGAATTACACTCCTACCGCGACTGAAACAGGTTCTGCAAGCGATACTGTAGGTGCAAGACCCACTGGGTAACCGATATAACCTGTAGGTAAGTATTCAATCACTTGAACTGGAAGGATGATTTCTGCATCCCCTGCTTTCACAGCGATACGTTGACCATCTTGAACATTTAAGCGTGCTGCATCTTGTTCACCCACAGCAAACATTGCTTCAGGAATACGTGATTCCATCGCAGGTGTTTTCACTGTAAATTCACCAGAAGCGAAGATGTGATGCATCGGTACAAGACGGAAGCTCTCACCATTAACCGCAACAGGTGCAGGTGCAACGAATGTACGTGCTGGACGTTTCGCTAAACGATCGAATAAACGAACGCCTGCATCACCACCTTTTAAGTGACCACCCACGTTGTCTTGGAATTTGTTCCAAGCTTGTGGAGAGTTCCAACCTGCAGACCAAGCAAATGGTACAAGTGAAGCTGGAGTTTGGTTACCTACATAACCTTCCATAGAGAACGTCAACGCAGAGTCTTTATCGACTGGTTGTTTTGGTTCATGAATAGAAAGTGGTGCGCGCATCGCAGTACGACCTGAGTAACGACGTGGTTCACGTGCCACTTTCAGACCATGAACACGGAAGCCAGCATCTGGTGCTACATCTTGAATTGCTTCAAGTGCAGGAACGTTTTTCGCTACTGACTCGATCACATCATCAAGAAGTGTCCAAGAAATGGCTTTGCCTTTCACGCCAGTTTCAATGGCATGTAACCAGCGCCAAGATTCTTTGATCGCAAGTTCAGGTTTATAGTAGCTTGGGTCATACACTTGGTAGAAACGTTGTGCACGGCCTTCTTGAGAGACAACAGTACCGTCACCTTCAGCAAATGAAGCAGCAGAAAGTACGATGTTGGCTTTCTTCACAGTTTCAGTTTCAGAATGATCAAGTACAATCACTTCTTTACCAGAAAGTGCAGCATTCACCTGAGCGGCTGGTAAACGACGATAAAGGTCATTTTCCACCACGATCACGGTATCGTAATCTTGTGCAAATGCTTGTTCTAAGCTTTGACCACCAAAGATCGCTAAGCCCATTGAGTTCACTTCAGGAACAGTCAATGTTAAGCCCGCATTACCAAGGTTCTGTGCAACTTGTGCAGCAGCTTCCATGATTGATGCGTCTTGCAAGCTTGTACCAGAGATGATTAATGGTTTTTTCGCAGCTTTTAAAGTGTCAGCAATGGTTTGTGCAAATGCTTTTGCATCGTCATCCAAACCTAAGATCACTTCACCTTTGACAGCAGCAGCGACCGCAAAACCTAAACGTGCAATGTCGTTAGGTGATGCAACCACTTCACCTGTTGCAACATCAGCTAAACGTGTTTGAGTTGCAGCAAGGATGTAAATCGGAGATTTCGCATCTTGAGCAATACGTTGTACAGGCTCAGCCAACCACTCTTGCGTACGGCGCTCTGCAGCCATTTCTTTGGCTTTATTTTTCGCAGCTTGGCGAACAGATAGAGCCATACGTGGTGCAGTTTGAGTTAAGTCTTCACCCAAAATCAACACAGCATCGTAGCTTTCGATTTCACGCATACCTGGGTTATAAACACCTTCGGTTTGCATAATAGAAGCTGCAAGTTCAACAAGTTTTTGCTCTTTTTGAGCCATACCGGTTGAGAAGTTGTCTTGACCTACAAGTTCGCGAAGCGCGAAGTTTGATTCAAGTGACGCACGTGGTGAACCGATACCCAATACTTTTTTGCCTTGGATATTTTCAATTACGGTATCCAATGCTTGGTCTACAGAAACTGTAGTCACATTTGCACCAGAGCGGAATTGTGGTTGACGTGGACGATCTTCACGGTTCACATAACCTGTACCGAAACGACCTTTATCGCAAAGGAAGTATTGGTTCACGTCACCGTTAAAGCGGTTTTCTACACGACGTAGTTCACCATAACGTTCACCCGGAGAGATGTTACAACCTGAAGAACAGCCTTGGCATACGCTTGGCGCATACTGCATGTCCCATTTACGGTTATAGCGTTCAGAGTGAGTTTTATCTGTGAATACACCTGTTGGGCAAACTTCAGTCAAGTTACCAGAGAATTCAGATTCTAAAGTACCTGATTCTGGACGACCAAAGTAAACACGTGAAGCGTTTGCATACACACCAAAGTCCGTACCACCTGCATAATCTTTGTAGTAACGCACACAACGGTAGCACGCGATACAACGGTTCATTTCATGAGAAATGAAAGAGCCTAGCTCTTGGTTGTAATGCGTACGTTTTGTGAAGCGGTAACGACGACGGTCATGCTGAGTCATTACAGTCATATCTTGTAAATGACAGTGACCACCCTCTTCACACACTGGACAGTCGTGTGGGTGGTTGGTCATCAAGAATTCAACAACAGAAGCACGGAAATTCTTTGCTTCGTTATCTTCAATCGAGATGTAGGTATTGTCAGATGCAGGCGTCATACATGACATAACTAAACGACCGCGAGTATCTTCAGGATTCGCGTATTGAGTCACAGCACATTGACGGCAAGAACCGACAGAACCTAAGGATGGATGCCAACAAAAGTATGGGATGTCGATGCCAAGGCTAAGACATGCTTGTAGCAAGTTCTCTGAGCCGTTGACTTCATACGATTTTCCATCGACATGAATTGTAGCCATAGTCGAATTCCTTAAGCTTGTTCTACGTTGCTAGTTTGAGCTGCCGCATTTACGACTTTAGCTTCAAACTCGCCACGGAAATGTTTGAGTGCGCCCATTAACGGTTCCATCGCACCTGGAGCATGCGCACAGAAAGTTTTACCAATCCAAAGCTTACGAGTAAGTTCTTGTAAGTGATCGATATCTTCTTTCTTACCTGTGCCATCTTCCAAGGCTTTAAGCGCTTTAACCGCCCAAGGTAAGCCATCACGGCATGGTGTACACCAACCGCAAGATTCACGCGCAAAGAATTCTTCTAAGTTACGTGTCGCAGAAACCATACACTGAGTTTCATCAACCACCATGAGCAAACACGTACCTAAACGTGAACCTGCTTTCATGATGCTTTCAGCATCCATAGGAAGGTCAATGTGTTCAGCAGCAAGGAAGTCTGTAGAAGCACCACCCGGTAACCATGCTTTGAGTTTTAAACCATCACGCATACCACCGGCATGATCTTCAATCACTTCACGCGCAGTTGTACCAAATGGAAGTTCCCAAAGACCTGGGAAAGTTACCTTACCTGATGCACCGTAGATTTTAGTACCTGGATCTTTCGACTTACCTTCAGATAAACCGATATACCATTCAGGGCCACGAAGCATAATTGCGGGTAAGTTGTTGTAAGTCTCTACGTTGTTAACAATCGTAGGACGACCCCAAGCACCTGCAACTTGTGGGAATGGCGGTTTAGTACGTGGGTTCGCACGGCGACCTTCAAGCGAGTTAATCAATGCAGTTTCTTCACCACAGATATAACGACCCGCACCGGTATGCACGTGTAACTCAAAGTTCCAACCAGTACCTAGGATGTTTTCACCTAAGTAACCTTTGGCACGAATTTGGTCCAATGCTTCATTTAAGTATTGAGCCGCTTCGATGTATTCACCACGGATGAAGATATAACCTTGTGTTGCTTCTAATGTATAAGCAGCAATCAACATCCCTTCAATCAACTGATGAGGAAGTTTTTCCATCAACAGACGGTCTTTAAAGGTACCTGGTTCCATTTCATCGGCATTACAGATGAGATAACGAGGACCTGAGTTATCATTTGGTGCCATAAGCGACCATTTGATCCCTGCTGGGAAGCCCGCACCACCACGACCTTTTACAGTCGCAGCTTTGATTACTTCAAGAACTTCTTTCGTTTGCATGCCAACAGCTTTCTTAAAGCCAGCATAACCTTCAAGTGCTTCGTAATCATCTGCACTGCGTACGTGTTCCTGTTTGCTCAAACGCCAAGTTAATGGGTGAGTTTCTGGGTTACCGTCGCCATAAATTGGTTTTGGTTCAGTATTCATACATACTTCTCCAATAACTGTTTAATTGAAGTCACTTCAACTAGACCGTGAGTGTCTTCGTCAATCATTAACGTCGGACCTTTGTCACAGTTACCTAGGCAGCAAATTGGCAATAAAGTAAAGCGACCATCTGCAGTCGTTTGACCAAATGAAATGCCTAATTCACGCTGGAATGCTTCAGCAAGTGTTTCCGCGCCCATCAAGAAGCAAGCAATCGAGTCACATAATAAAATTACGTGGCGGCCAACTGGTTGACGGTAAATACGGTTATAGAAAGTAGCAACACCTTCTAGGTCTGCAAGGCTCATGCTAAGCAATTGAGCAATAGCATTCATCTGTGCATCATCTACCCAGCCATTACGGCGTTGTACACACTTCAACGCATCAAGACATGCTGCGCGTGGGTACGGATAGTGACCAATGTGATGTTCGATATCGTGGATTTCTTCCGCAGTTAAAATCCCTTCAACGTTCACACGTGGTTTTTTGTCAGTCAAAATCATCATAATGCGATTACCCCTTAGCGATCCACGTCAGCCATTACGACGTCAATTGTCGCTAAATAAATGATTAAGTCAGACATTAAGCTGCCGTTAATCACAGAAGGCATTTGCTGTAAGTGCGTGAAGGTTGGTGTACGGATTCGTGTACGGTAACTCATCGTTGACTTATCTGAAGTCAAGTAGTAGTTCGACGCACCTTTTACCACTTCCGCCATTACAGAGCTTTCGCCTGCTGGCATTACAGGACCCCATGACACGCTCAAGAAGTGCGTAATCAATGTTTCGATGTCTTGTAAAGTTTTATCTTTTGGTGGTGGAACAGCCAATGGATGGTCTGCTTTGTATGCACCAGAAGGCATGTTGTCTAAACATTGTTTGATGATTTTCAGTGATTCTTCAATTTCACGGAAGTGAACAAGAACACGTGCATAAGCATCGCCTTCGTACTCTAAAGGCACATCGAAGTCGTAGTTTTCGTAGCCGCTATAAGGACGGTATTTACGAACATCGAAATCAATACCTGTAGCACGTAGACCAGTACCCGTTACACCCCAAGCCAATGCAGATTTAGCATCATACTGAGCAACATTACGGGTACGACCGATAAACACTGAGTTTTTAAGTGCTGCAGTGTAATACTCGTTCATACGCTTCGGCATCCAATCTAGGATTTCGCGAATGAGGTGCTGCCAGTTGTTTGGCAAGTCGTGCGCTGTACCACCGATACGGAACCATGCTGGGTGCATACGGTAACCCGTGATCGCTTCGATCGCGTCATAGATTTTTTGACGGTCAGCGAACATATAGAATACTGGGGTCATACCGCCGGCATCCTGAATCGCAGTACCAATGAACAATAAGTGGTTATTGATACGGAACAATTCAGACATCATGACACGGATACATTGTGCACGATCAGGAACGGTAATCCCTGCCATTTGCTCTACGCCAAGAACGTAAGGCATGTTTTGCGCACAACCACCTAAGTAGTCAACACGGTCTGTATACGGAATGAATGAGTGCCATGTTTGACGCTCAGCCATTTTTTCCACACCACGGTGGTGATAGCCAATGTCAGGTACACAGTCTTTCACTTCTTCACCGTCCAACTGCAAGATCACACGGAAGGCACCGTGCGCAGATGGATGGTTAGGACCCAAGTTTAGGAACATGAAGTCTTCATCATCGTTCCCACGCTTCATACCCCAATCTTCAGGTACGAAACGAAGATGTTCTTGTTCGTAATCCTGTTTCGCTTGGTTTTGGCGATAAGGCGTGTATTCGGTCGCACGTGCAGAATATTCTTTACGTAACGGGTGACCTTCCCAATATGTTGGCAACAAGATACGACGGAGCATTGGATGCCCTTCGAAGTTGATACCAAACATGTCGTAAGCTTCACGTTCGTACCAGTTGGCATTCGGCCAAATATTGGTTGCCGTTGGAATGTTTACATCATTCTCAGCTAATGCAACCTTGATACGAATATCACTGTTACGCTCTAACGATAACAAGTGATAGAACACAGTGAAGTCAGATGCAGGCAGACCATCGCGGTGTGTACGTAAACGCTCATCAACCGCAGACAAGTCAAACAGCATCACGTATGGACGTGACACCGTACGCAAGAACATTAAAACTTCTTGTACACGTGCGCGCTCAACCCAGACTGTTGGAAAGTCTTCAAAAGTCGTTTGCACGTAGAAGTTCTCACCAAATTTGGTTTTGAGCTCTTCTACAATTGCAAATGCAGGGCGGGAATCAACTGGAGTTGATTCTGGCATAGCAATGTCAGTTTCAGCCATTGGCTTGGCTTCCTATTTAATACAAATTCAGTCAATCAAAACGACAATTACACCCAGTCCGGGTGTATCAATATTTCGTCGCAGTGATTATTTAATTTCATCCATTGAGCGTAAGTTTTTCACTGCAATACGCTGTGCGTTCTTACGGTCACGTTCTGGCATCATCTTTGGCTTATACACTGGCTTAAGATCATCACCAATCACGGCCGATAAAGGACGGCGCTCAAGTTGAATCTGGTCTTGCAATAACATCAATGCCTGAATTAAAGCTTCAGGACGTGGTGGGCAACCCGGGATATACACATCGACAGGGATGATTTTATCCACACCTTGTACAACTGAATAAATGTCGTACATACCACCAGAGTTTGCACATGCGCCCATTGAGATTACCCATTTAGGCTCAAGCATTTGCTCGTACAAACGTTGAATTACAGGCGCCATTTTCATGAAGCATGTACCTGCAACAATCATCAAGTCAGCCTGACGTGGTGAAGCACGAATAACCTCGGCACCGAAACGTGACAAGTCATGCACGCCTGTTAAAGTCGTTGCATACTCTACGTAGCAGCAAGATGTACCAAAGTTAAACGGCCAAACTGAGTTTTTACGACCCCAGTTTACTGCTGTATGTGCAACATCCTCTAAACGAGTCATGAACACATTTTTATTCACTTCTTCTTCAAGCGGATCGGTAACGATTTGACGCTCTTGAAGTGGATATTGATCAGCATCCGGATTCGCACGGGTTAATGTATATTTCATCCCGTCTTACTCCTTGTCAGATGATGCAGTCGGTGACTTAGATTTCACACGACCAGATGATTGCGCTGGAATTTGACCTGTAGGGTCTATAACCAACTCTTCAATAGAGTTAAAGCGTGTGATTTCTGCGATGTCCATATTTGGTGAACCAATTTTCAACGCTTTACCTGCAGCTTTACGCTTATCAGAAGGCGCCCAATCTAATGCACCTACTTTTACCGCGTAAATTAAAGCAATCAATAAATCGACCACAAAAATAACCACGGTAGTAAAACCAAACCAGCCTGCTTCACGAACAGAAGTAGACCATGCATATAGATAAAGTGCTTCGATATCAAACACGACGAAGAAAATTGCAACTAAATAGAATTTCGCAGACAAGCGAATACGTGCACCACCAGCACCTACTACACCTGACTCAAACTGCTCTTGCTTAGCACGACCCCATGATTTACCCCCAAGGAGTAAAGGGACGGTCAGCATAAAGACGCAAAGGAATGTAACGCCGATCACGAAGGCAATAATTGCCCAATCGTATGGAGTAATGGCACTCATGCGGGGATAACTCCTGGCAGGCCTATTTATTAACAAAGAATGTATGTATTGGCCTTCAAATACACCAAACACAAAATTAATCCCGCCAATTGTACCTGATTGAGGAGGCTTCTTGCTAGCTTATCGGTATTCGTCTTTAGGATGATTTTTTAATCATTTCAGCATTTAAATTGGGTTTACTCCCTTAAAATTAGGATTAATCGCTTAATTAGATTAGATTGCATTTTTTTATTAATTATTACATTTATGTGATTTTATCAGAAAATTATGACTGTTCAGTTTCATCAACAAACCCTTCATTTCTCAGCATACACGTTCAAATTGGCGTATTTTTATCAACTGTGTCATTTATTAAATAAATACTCCCCCACCTCAACTTTGTTGTTTCTTTATTCACTTCTTTTGCTTTTGATCTTTTCTTCAAATGAAAAGCCAGCTGTATTGGTTCTATGTAAAAAGACATTTTTTTAGCTTCTTGTGGCTTTTTTGCAATTCTTTGACACGACCTATAAAGAGTGTGATATTTGTAGTTAAAACACAAAAAGCAATCACAACGGAGAGACAATAATGACTTTAGAATTTACGCATAAACCTGATTATTTTCTATCTGCGCAATTGGTGATTCACCATATTAAAAACTACTTAGATAAGCACCCTGATGCTCAAAATGCCATTTTTGATTTACGTGATATCTATGAGTTATTACGTCAAGATTTAGCTTCTGCAACCACCAACCTTAGCGGGATTATGAATATTGTAGATGAATATAAAATTGAGACTCTAAACGGCGACCAAAAACTCATTAGCAATTATTCTATCGATGCTAAAAACAACTCTTTACTCATCGATTTCAATGCAGATGCCCTTGCTGCTCTGAAAAATGGCAAACCCATTATTGAACCTGATGCAACGATTACCGAATAAATAAAAACCTGATGTAAAAAAGCCATTCAAATTGAATGGCTTTTTATATGTACCACTCGCTAAATACAGCTGAGTTAGATTTCTTAGGCTGTTTAGCTTTCATTGGCACTAAGCTCTTTACCATCTAGCTTCGGCTTATTCTTCTTAAAACGTGTCGCAGGCCATGTCATGGTAAAACGCGCCCCACCCAATGTTGGACTTCCATCAATACCAACTGTTCCACCAAACCAATAAGCAATACGGCTAACAATCGATAAACCTAAACCATAGCCCCCTGAAGCACGGGTACGACTATCATCTAAGCGTGCAAAGGCATCAAAAATACGCTTACGATCTTCTTCTGGAATGCCGGGGCCATCATCTTCAACACAGATATAGGCCATGCCTTCATCATTCACACCACCACTGATCAGCACTTTATCATCACAATAACGCACTGCATTACCCACCAAGTTTTGTACAACGCGATGTAAATAGCGACGCTCGGTTTCCACAATCACCCCAATCGGTGGTGCTTGCAATTCCAAGGTTTTCCCTGTCTTTAAGGCTTCGGTTTCAATCAAGACCTGATCTAAAACTTCAAACAAGCTGACATCTTCAAACTCTAAAGATGGCATGCCCTGTTCGAGCTTGGCATAAGTCATGATCTCATCAATCAAGGTATTGAGAGCTTCGATATCTTTGTCGATTTGTTCAACTTGCTGCTGACGGTAGTCGTAGTCGTCTTCATCCGCCATCATTTCTACACCAAAGCGAATTCGCGCCACAGGTGTTCGCAACTCATGCGATACCGCGCGCATTAACTCACGCTGTGCTTCAATTAAACGCTCAATATGATCTGACATGGAGTTATAGCTCGATGCTAAAGTACCAAATTCATCGGTACTTTCGACAGGCAGACGTACAGATAAGTCCCCGCCCTTCATTTTATTTAACGCATAATTTACAGCACGCAGCTTACGTTGCATCGGCACCAATAGACCATAAACACCCAAGCTCAAGACAAACAAACTTAGTAATGTAATACCCGCTGCCAACTGGAATGGCATCCAATTAAATAATGGTACCGGCCCCATGACCAAGACTTCTGAAGTTGAGCTTGGAATTGGCGATACAATCGAAATGGTCGTGCCGCGCTCCGTCGCACTGTCACGATACAAAATAATGCTGTGATCTAAGCGTAATCGGCCGATTTGCTCAGAATCTAAAGGTAAACTCTGAACATTTTGAATTGAAATTGGATATGAAAAATGATGCTGAATTTTTTCAAGATATTGTTTTTCTTGACCTGGGTAATAAACCAAATAATCCAGTATAAAGACAGGCAACGCCTTCATTTGGCGTTCTGAAATATTATCGGCTTTGATATACAGCAGATGCGCAGGGTCATCTTTTAAGCCAATAATAATATAGGCTGCCGTAGTTTGTGCATCCCAACGCACTACAGCTTTACGCTCTTCTATACGTTTTGTTTCCGCTCGGGTTAAATCAACCTGATTAGCTTTTACATAATAAATAGGCAACTCAAGTAGATCAGATGCATCTGACACCCAATCTGACTTTTGTTGTTCATTTGGCTGACGTGCAATACCTTCACTTATAATGAAAGCCAAACCGTCAGTAAGCGATTCACGATATTCTTGCGCGCGCTGGTAGTTAATGATTTGCACCAGCAAATAGCCAAATGTAGCGACTAAAAAGACTAAAATCAGTAGCCCCGCATAAACGCGCAAAAATATACTGTGTTTAAACACGTAAAAGTGTCCTACTTTGCCAAACTAAGGGACGGTATTTTACATTAAATGCCGTTGGTTTCTTTTACGAATAAATAACCTTTACTACGTACGGTCTTAATGCGTTTCGGGTTTTCTGGATCATCGCCAATTTTTGGACGAATTCGCGAGATACGCACGTCAATTGAACGATCTTGACCATCGTATTCAATACCACGCAGACGCTCAAAAATATCTTCACGAGAAAGAATGCGACCTGCATTAGATGCCAACAACCATAAAAGGTCATATTCTGCACTGGTAAAGTCAACCAACTCATTATTGAGTGTGACAGAACGACCACCATTATCAATTACAAGATCATCAAATTCGATGCGCTGTGCAACCTCATCTTCTGGTGCTTTGTCTGTACGACGTAATAATGCACGAATACGCGCAAGTAAAACGCGAGGTTGAACAGGTTTTGCAACATAGTCATCTGCACCCATTTCTAGACCCAACACTTGGTCCATGTCTTCGGTACGTGCAGTCAACATTAAAATTGGTTGATGGTAGTGTGGACGAACTTCACGACAAATGGTTAAACCATCTGCACCCGGAAGCATCACGTCGAGTAATACCATATCTGGTTGTTCAGCGATAATACGGCGAATCGCACGATTACCGTCTGGTTCTACCCCAACTTCAAGTCCGTTACGGATTAAGTATTCTTGAGTTAAACGAGCAAGACGCTCATCGTCTTCAACAATTAAAATTTTAGGTAACTTTTCTTCTTGGCTCATTGATTGCCCCTTATTTGATTGGGCGTATCCTATTTGAAATCCGATAGATACGCTTAAACATAGTTTGCAATATACACACGTTTACATTGTAAACAAGATGGCATTCACCAAACTGATACATCAATATCGTATTTTGTAATAAATTTTAACCTGCTACATTTTTGCAGCCGTATTTACCAATCATTTCCATGCCCTATTGCTCACAATACCAACAATTATAAATTTGGATACATTTTCATCGAATAAAAACTGACTGATTAATTCACAACTTTTTAGGCTTTCTGAAGTTATCCACAATGTTATCTATAAGCACTCTTTTTCGACTTTGCTATGCTATGCCCTTGTCGGATAAGGCATATATAACAAAGATAAAAAATAGGGATTTTTTGAGATGGATTTCTGCCAGAAAAGTTCAAAGCATTTAGTAAAATGTCAATATTGATATACCCTGAATTTTCCCGTATCTTGTGTTCAATAAATTTTTAAACCACTAGGTCTTGTGTTTAAACCTCAAACACTGTGGCATAAAAATTGCCCAGTTCAAACGGTCCTAACATAAAAATAGATGACAAATGGAGCTATGCTAGCATGAGCGTAACGAATTCAACCCCTGGTCAAATTCAGGTGATTAAACGCACCGGTGACGTTGCACCTTTTGATGCAGAAAAAATCTCTGTGGCGATTGGTAAAGCGTTCTTGGCCGTTGAAGGCCAGCAAAGCGCTGACTCCAGCCGTATTCATGACCGTATCTCTCAATTAACTGAGATGGTATTGAATACCTTTAACCGTCGCTTACCTTCTGGCGGTACCATTCATATTGAAGAAATTCAGGATCAGGTTGAACTTGCGCTTATGCGTACAGGTGAGCAAAAAGTTGCTCGCTCTTACGTGATTTACCGCGAACAACGTGCCGAAGCTCGTAAACAAACTGGTGCTCACCACCACCCTACTTTACAAGTGACAAGTTCAAACGGTCAGCTTAAACCGCTTGATCTTGGCGCACTTGAGGCAAATATTGTCAAAGCAGCTGAAGGTTTAGAAGGCATCGATGTTCGAGCGATTATCGATGAGACTGTAAAAAACCTTTATAACGGCGTAAAAGAGTCAGACATCTCAACGACCATGATGATGGCTACTCGTACACGTATCGAACAAGAACCAAACTATACATATGTGACTGCGCGTTTATTACGTAACGACCTTGTTGCTACAGGGTTAGAGTTCTTAGGTTTAGATACTGACACGAATGAAGGCGACGCTTTAGAAACTTTCTTGAAGAAAGGTATCGAGCTTGATCTTCTTTCTCCAGAACTACTTAACTTTGACCTTGCAAAATTGGCTGCTGCGATTCAACCAGAACGCTCAAACCAATTTACTTATTTAGGTCTACAAACCTTATTTGACCGTTACTTCATCCACTCAGATGGTGTACGTTTCGAATTACCACAATTATTCTTCATGCGTGTTTCAATGGGTCTTTCATTGAACGAAGCAAACCGTGAAGAACGTGCAATCGAATTCTATAACTTATTGTCTAGCTTCGATTACATGGCATCTACGCCTACTCTATTTAACTCTGGTACTTTACGTCCACAGTTATCTAGCTGTTACTTAACAACGATTTCAGATGACCTTTACAACATTTATGGCGCAATGCGTGATAACGCAATGTTGTCTAAATGGGCGGGTGGTTTAGGTAATGACTGGACGCCAGTTCGTGCGCTTAACTCGTATATCAAAGGTACAAATGGTAAGTCACAAGGTGTTGTACCGTTCCTTAAAGTTGCCAACGATACTGCTGTTGCAGTTAACCAAGGTGGTAAACGTAAAGGTGCAGTATGTGCATACCTTGAAACTTGGCACTTGGACATCGAAGAATTCCTAGAGCTTCGTAAGAACACAGGTGATGACCGTCGTCGTACCCATGACATGAACACAGCAAACTGGGTTCCTGATTTGTTTATGCAACGTGTATTCGAAGATGCTGAATGGACTCTGTTCACACCATCTGAAACACCTGATTTGCATGACCTAACAGGTGCAGAATTTGCTGAACGCTATGCTTACTACGAAGGCATTGCGAAAGAAACCAACATGCTACATAAGAAAGTCCGTGCGAAAGACTTATGGCGCAAAATGTTGTCTATGTTGTTTGAAACTGGTCACCCTTGGATCACATTCAAAGACGTATGTAACTTACGTTCACCACAACAACACGTTGGTGTAGTTCACTCTTCTAACTTGTGTACAGAAATTACGCTGAACACTAACGAAGATGAAATCGCAGTATGTAACTTAGGTTCAATCAACCTTGTACAACACGTTCAAGGCGGTGTGTTAGATCGTGAAAAACTTGCTCGTACAGTTAAAACTGCTGTTCGAATGCTCGATAACGTAATTGACATCAACTACTACGCTGTTCCACAAGCTCGTAACTCGAACTTGAAACACCGTCCAGTGGGTATGGGTATCATGGGCTTCCAAGATGCTTTATACGAAATGAAATTGGCTTATGGTTCTGATGCTGCGGTTGAGTTCGCTGACGAATCTATGGAAGTGATTTCTTACTACGCAATCCAAACGTCTAGCGACTTGGCACTTGAACGTGGTACTTACGAGACATTTAAAGGTTCACTTTGGGATCAAGGTATCTTGCCAATTGACTCTTTAGATATCGTACAAAAAGCACGTCCTGACCGTATGTTCGAAGTTGACCGTACAACACGTTTGGACTGGGATAGTTTACGTACTAAAGTTCAAAAAGACGGTATGCGCAACTCAAACGTGATGGCAATTGCACCGACTGCAACCATTTCGAACATTTGTGGCGTGTCTCAATCAATCGAACCAACTTTCCAAAACTTGTATGTGAAATCTAACCTTTCTGGTGAATTCACAGTGATCAACCCGTACCTAGTACGTGCGTTAAAAGATCGCGGTCTTTGGGATTCTGTAATGGTGAACGACCTGAAACACTTCGAAGGTTCGGTTCAAAAAATTGCACGTATTCCTGAAGAGCTTAAAGCAATCTTCGCGACTGCGTTCGAAGTTGAGCCACGTTGGATTGTTGATGCTGCATCACGTCGTCAAAAATGGATCGACCAAGCTCAGTCTCTTAACCTTTACATCTCTGGTGCAAACGGTAAGAAACTCGACATGACGTACAAAATGGCATGGTTACGTGGTCTAAAAACTACTTATTACCTACGTGCATTGGGTGCGACTTCTGCTGAGAAATCAACCATTAACACTGGTGCGTTAAATGCAGTTAAACCTGCTACTGTAGCAGCTCCTGTTGCCGCGGTCGCAGCACCTGAAGCAAAACCAGAAGTTCCTGCAGAGGAAGACGGTTTTGCAAATGCAGCGCCAGTGCCACAAGCATGTTCAATTGATAATCCTGATTGTGAGGCTTGTCAGTAATGAATAGTGTTAATCCTGATTTAGTTTTAGGTATTTTGTCTATAGTGTTAGGTTTTTCAACAATTATTGTACCTATCGTTATAGTTCTCATTATTGCAATGAAAAACTAAAAAACTCTCTAAAAGGTTGGTATTGAATACTAACCTTTTAGGCTTATCAGAATTAACACTCATTCACTTAAAAAAGGACACTACCATGCCACATATGACGCATAACTATCAGTTAGGGCTTATTGCTTTGGTGGTTTCCTTTATTTTGACTTTTTATGTCCCGATCGCCTATTTCTGGTTCAAGGCATATAAATCGCGTAATCAAAATAAGTAGTGGGGATATTTGCTCTACCGAACACTTTTAGAGCAGTGATCGACAAAACTTAATTTTGCTTACACAAATTGAGCGTATAGTAGGACATCTCAGCGACGCTGGATGTCTATAAAAGATATAAAGCAACGAAGAGAGAACTGTTTATGTCTATCCTAAGTTGGGACGATTTCGAAGATGATGAACCGAAACAAGCTGCACAAGCTCACCAGCCTGCGCCCGTCGAACCGCAAAAAACGACTGATTCGCAAGTGGTATCTAATGCACAGCACTCATCGCCGAATTTGGCAGCTGCACAACCCGCTCGAACCAGTACAAATCGACCAACAGATCCAACCGATCCGTTGGCAAGAGCATCTAACGCTCTAGAAAATCTAGACGTTGCACCTGGCTTAGAGGAGCTAGAAATGGGTGCTCAGCGTGTTCAAGTTGACGATAAAGCGATGATCAACTGCCGCGCTGACTTAAACCAACTTGTACCATTCAAATACGAATGGGCTTGGCAAAAATATCTAGACGGTTGTGCAAACCACTGGATGCCGCAAGAAGTGAACATGAACCATGACATCGCACTTTGGAAGTCTGAAAATGGCTTAACCGAAGATGAACGTACCATTGTTATGCGTTCTTTAGGTTTCTTCTCGACTGCGGATTCATTGGTTGCAAACAACTTGGTTCTTGCAATCTACCGTCACATCACCAACCCTGAATGCCGTCAGTACATCTTACGTCAATCATTTGAAGAAGCGATTCACACGCACGCTTACCAATACTGTATCGAATCTTTAGGTATGGACGAAGGCGAAGTCTTCAACATGTACCGTGAAATTCCTTCAGTGGCTCGTAAAGCAGCTTGGGGTCTGAAATATACACAATCTTTAAGTGATCCTACGTTCAAAACAGGTACACCTGAAAACGACCAAATCTTGCTTCGCAACTTGATCGCGTTCTACTGCGTACTTGAAGGTATCTTCTTCTACTGTGGTTTCAGCCAAATCTTGTCTATGGGTCGTCGTAACAAGATGAATGGTGTTGCTGAACAATTCCAATACATCTTACGTGATGAATCTATGCACTTGAACTTTGGTATCGACATGATCAACCAAATCAAGATCGAGAACCCTCACCTATGGACTGCTGAGTTCCAAGAAGAAATCATTCAAATGATTCTTGAAGGTACAATGCTTGAAATCGAATATGCACGTGACACTATGCCACGCGGTGTATTGGGTATGAATGCAGGCATGATGGAAGAATACTTGAAGTTCATCTGTAACCGTCGTTTGAGCCAATTGGGCTTACCTGAACAATTTGCTGGCGTGAATAACCCATTCCAGTGGATGTCTGAAATGATGGACTTACGTAAAGAGAAGAACTTCTTTGAAACTCGCGTAACGGATTACCAAACTGGTGGCGCGTTAAGCTGGTAATAAATTTTTCAGCGAAATATCAAAAGCGGAACCAAAGTGTTCCGCTTTTTTTTATGAAGAATTTCATTCACCCAAGCAAATCTATGCATTTAATTTAATTCATATTCTGCTAATATAAAACGGTATAAAAATACATCAATTAATAAAAATCACATAATAAAAGAGGACAGAATGAAAGGTCAGATTTTAGATTATTCAGTACAAACCAATTCAGGCATTATCAGTGGAGATGATCAAAACCGTTATGAGTTTACAGGTGCAGAATGGCGTGGCCAAAACTCACCTAAACGCGGCGATCATGTAGATTTCGATATCAGTCCAGAAGGTCAAGCTGTTCAAGTATTCAATGCTCTTGGCAGCAGTAATCCTATTCAACAAATTTCACAGCAACTCGATAAAATTTCAAACCAAGACCAAGCTGAATCAAAATTCAACATGATTGATTGGTTTGTCAAATGTCTAAAAAATTATGCCAACTTTACTGGACGTGCACGCCGTAAAGAATATTGGTTTTTTGTATTGGTCTATCTTATCGCAATGATTATTACTCTGATTGTCGATTCAGTGCTTAGAACCAAAGGAATATTCACAGGTATTTTCATCTTAGCAATGGTTATTCCGTCCCTTTCCGTTGCAGTACGTCGTTTACATGATATTAATAAATCTGGTTGGTATTGGTTAATACAAATGATTCCGCTCGTTGGACCAATTCTGGTTCTAATTTGGCTTGCAACAGAAACCAAACCTGAAGTAAACCAATGGGGACAACCTGCCAAATAAATAAAAAATCGTGGCTACTATTTATGTAGCCACCCTATCTACAGCACATTAACTCAGGAAAAATATGAAAGGACAAATACTAGATTTTTCGATTCAAACTAATACTGGGGTGATTAGTGCTGAAGATGGAAAACACTATCAATTTGCTGGTCATGAATGGCGAGGTCAAAGACCACCTACACGTGGAGAACAGGTTGATTTTGCTTTGGATGAAAGTGGGCAAGCAATTCAAGTCTATATTGCATTACGCCAACAAAGTTTTTCCACGAATACGCGAACAAACTACAGTGAAGAAGAGGAAAACTATGACTTTTTCGCGTGGTCATTCAAACCACTGAAAAAGTTTGCTGAATTTGAAGGACGTGCTCGACGTAAAGAGTTCTGGTTCTTTTGGCTATTTTGTATATTGGTCATTATACTTGCCTCTGTTTGCGATTTCGTTATTGGCAGTGAACCTTGGCTAGAAAATATTACCAATATCGTTTTACTCATTCCTAGCTTAGCTGTTGGCGCACGTCGACTACATGACACAGGACGTTCAGGTTGGTGGCAACTTTTAATGCTCACAATCATTGGAATCATTCCACTGATTATATGGTGGGCTACAGACACCAAAGCCGAGAACAACCAATGGGGTCAACCCGCTAGAGATCTGCAACAATAAAATAAGGCGCACAATGCGCCTTATCTTTTAACAAAAAACTTTAGCCATATTTACGCGCAAAATCTTCATCTGAAGTGCATAGATAAATAATAAATTCAATAAAAGCAACAATGGATGGAATAAAGGTCCAACAGAATAGCAGATACACAATCCCCCATCCAATACGACCCAAATAGAATTTATGTATACCAAATCCACCAAGGAAGAATGCTAAGAGTGCAGCAACAATACGACTCTTTTGACCGTATTGCGTGCCTAAAGCATTCGGCACAGCGACTAAGTAAATATCGGTTGCGTAACCCAATCCACTTGTCTCAAAATCAACAAATTGTCCACGAGCAGGAACAGTTTGTCCTTTCCAATCGCTTCCAGAAAATTGATAACGATTCTGATCATCTCCACTGATGATGCCTGTATTATTTTGAACAGAAAAATCGAGTATTTGCCCTTTCATATAATCCTCTATGTTTTATCTTTATTTGATGATTCTTGGACGTTATTTTCATCAGCAATATAACGAATTATTGATGAATATCATATCATTAACTTATCTTGCCAAATAGCATTTTGTAAACATCAACCTCAATGCATATACCACTGCCATCGCAAATATTGCATAACCTGCGGGTGTGATAAACAACGGAATACACAAAACAATCACCACGGTTAAAGGATATAAAAGTTTTCTAAAACCACTTTGATGATGCAATTCATGGAGTAAATATAAACTTGTCGTATAAATCACAAGGCTGATCGCCACAAAGTAGCTTTCTTTTTCAGAACTAATCAGTGCCTCATGCGAAACCACATCGACTGCCGCAGCTAAACTAGCACCAATCGCTGCAATACTAATAAAGACAAAGAAATGCCCATAGCCCCATGTAAATGCCATTTTGCGGCTATTTAAACGCTCTGCAATACTGGTATCAAAATAAGACCACCACATGGTGAACATCATCATCAGGCCGCCTACCATCAAAAAGATCAGTTCAGTACTAAAACGCTGATTTGTTAATGCATCGGTTATGGCAATCGAGCATCCGACAATAGATTCGCCTAAAACGATAATGGTAAGCAGTGAATATCGCTCTGCAATATGATGCGCATGCCAAGGTGTACGGCTTGCAGCTTCTGCAAAAACTGGGATAGACAGTTCAGCAATTCCGAGCAAAATGAAAAGATAAACTGTGAAATGCAGCGGTGAAAAATGAAAGAACAGCCACCCCACTTGCACCAGTATGATGCCAAAAGCATAGCGTAATGCTGTTTTCCGACGGGACAGATCATGCTTTGCAACGCGAAACCACTGCTGTAACTAAGCCGAGACGCATAATGGCATAACCAATCACAATTACGTCAAAATCCTGCTTTTGAAAAGCGCTTGGAATACCTGCAGCAATGACCAAAGAACCAATGATCTGTACGAAAGTTAAGATTCGATAGAGCGCATCATCATTATCATACGCCGAAGCAAACCAACTAAAGTTCATCCACGCCCACCACAAGGCAAAAAACACCATGCCATACAGCGTTAAACCCTGAGCTAAATGATTTTCAACAATGGCATGATGCAGTTGCTGCCCTGCTGTTGCGATCGCCACGACAAAGATCAAGTCAAAAAGCAATTCTAAAGAGGTCGCGACACGATGATGCTCATGTGGATCACGTGGGTGCAAAGGTTTGAGCCACTGACTAGGGAATAAAAACGATTTGGACATAGCATTCAGCTTTATTGTTTTCTGTCTGAATTTTTTCAAAAGCCAGAAACAGTTACAAGATCGATTACATAAATCAGATGAGAAACAGTTTTCTAGAAAAAGGATAATGGCTTTAAAAACCTACTTAAGATTTAGATATTTCAATTGTAGAAGTTAAAAATTCAAAGTGACAAAACTGCGAAAGACGTTTTAAGATAAAAACTCGATAGATCGATGTGTTTTTTATATCTCAGCTATATTTTTCTCTAAATTTTAATGACATACTGCTAGTAATTAAAAAAATAATGAAATCTAAAAGTGATGTTAAAAGAAAAATTAGCGTCTTTTCCTGACGCAGTTTGGGTACAGATCCATTATGATCAAATGCAAGTTTTAACGCGTGATCATCAAATTGTAGCTGAACAAAACTGCCCTTTGGCTTTTATAGAACGCGGAAGTTTTGTCCGAAACTATCATATTGCAGAACAGTGCTTCAACCAACTCATACAACAGATCCACTTCAAGTGGTATGAGTTTGGACAGCCGGTTATTTTTATTCAGTTAAAAGAACGCTTAAGTGAAGAAGTCAGCGCACTCGAGCTACAAGCCATTCAAGAAATGGCTCTAAGTGCAAATGCGCATTTTGTATTTGTTTACGACAAACATGGTATCGCACTCGAAGCAGAAACCATCAAAAATGATGAGTCACCTTTGCTCAAATGGTTTTTCTGTGGGCTGATTTTTCTGATTTTGCTGATTATCTTTAAATAATCAGCATCATTCTCTTGATTAGGTGCAACTACGACACTTTCTGCTGCTGCAATTGCTCAATACTCGAAATCAAATCGTTAAAACGATCAATCACCAGTGCCGGTGCAGCCGTTTGAATTTCTTCTGCACTACCATAACCATAGCTCACAGCAATACTCTGCACTGCATTACGGCGTGCGCCTAAAATATCGTACTCACGGTCTCCCACCATCACACATTCCTTCGCATCCAACTGTTCTTGCTGCAAAATGTATTCAATTAAATCGCCTTTGTTGGTGCGCTCACCGTTCAGTTCACTGCCATAGATCACAGTAAAATATTGTGCCAAATCAAAATGTTCTAAAATTTGGCGGGCATAGACCGTCGGCTTTGCTGTAGCGACGTACAAGTGAAAGCCTTGCTGTTGTAAAGTTGCTAGAGTTTCGGCAACCGCAGGATACACTTTATTTTCAAATAAACCGGTAACGGCAAAGCGCTCGCGATAGCCAAGTAAAGCCTGATCTGCAAGTACATTATGCACATCGACATTGAGGATTTCGGCCAAAGAGGCTTTCAAAGGTGGTCCAATGATCCAATCGATATTGGTCTCATCCGAAATGGGATGTCCAATTTTCGCCAGTCCATAGCGTGCTGAAGTGGTAATGCCAACTTTTGGATCTGTTAATGTTCCATCGAGATCGATCAATATATTCTTAATCACAGCTTTTACCTTATCCATTCACTTCTGCAAAAATACTATCGAGTGTTCGCTCAAAGTTGCCTATACTATCGCAAATTTTGTGTAATAAGGACATCATTGTGCGCCCTACTGTACTGTGCTTTTCAGGTCTTGACCCTTCAGGTGGTGCAGGACTGCAAGCGGACATTGAAGCCATTGGTCAAAGTGGCGCACATGCTGCCATTGCGTGTACAGCATTAACCGTTCAAAACTCACAACAAGTGTATTCGTTTGAAGCAACCTCTCGTGAGTTATTGCTGGCTCAAGCACATGCCGTCGTCGGTGACCTCCCTATTCGCTGTGTAAAATCAGGAATGTTAGGAACGACTGAAAATATCGCGGCTCTCGCTGAGTTTTTACGTGAACATCCCGAATATCACTATGTTCTCGACCCCGTTTTAGTTGCCAATAGTGGTGGCTCTTTGGGCGATCAAGCAACGTTGGTCAAAGCCTTTGCAGAACTAATTCCACTTGCCACTGTGCTTACACCCAATACCGTAGAATTACGTGCGCTCACAGGTGAAGAGGATATTTCTAAAGCAACTGCGCAACTTTTTGCGATGGGTGCTCAAGCGGTATTAGTAAAAGGTGGGCATGAAAATACGCCTGACTATATTCAAAACTCGTTATATGTTCAGGGTGAATTAGTCTCTGAAACCCGTTGTCCACGACTGGATGGGGAATATCATGGTTCGGGCTGTTCATTGGCGAGTTTTATTGCAGGGCGTTTAGCCTTAGGTGATGAGCTCAAAACGGCTGTTCATCATGCCGAAACATGGTTATTTGGTGTGTTGAAAATCGCTGAATCACCGGTTGTCGGTGGACAAAAAATACCAAAACGTTTTTAAAGTACTCGGTTATTTATTTAAACCCCATAGAATAAAACGCTATATCATTTAAAGCCCTGAATATCAGGGCTTTTTCAAATTAAGAGTCGAGTTGAACGCGATAGACCAAGGTTGGAATTTCCCACGCACCACCAGCAAATCCTTTGCACTGTGTGGTTTTTGCCATATAGGTTTGGATAAAACGCTGACCATTCCATGACCACTCCCCCGTACTATGACAGTCGCCAATGCCTCGTCCACGTTGATTGGAGAAAATCTGCCCTTCGCTAAAACCACTTCCGGAAAAGGTCACGGATTGTTTGATTTGCTTTAAATTTCGATCCATCAGCCAATAGCCATTACCACTATTATATGCCCCACGCCAACATGGCACTTCGACCAAGGCATTTTTCCCATTGATTGGAAACACCACGACCCGATCATCCTCTAAGAAATTTGCATCAAAGAGTTGAGGACAATCTTCTACTGTCGTTTTCTTCTTTATCAATCCAAACAATTGTTTGGCTGTGGGCGCATTGACGGCATACCGTGTTTGTAAGCCCTTACTATAATTTTGAATATTCACTTTCGGAATACTTTTCGGTTTGAGTACATTGACCGAACTGTTATTGGCTTTACGCAATAATGCCGAATTTGTCCCTATGCGCTTTTGAAAATCATCCATACGGAGTAAAACTGCACTAGCGCCCTGCACGGACAATAACCATGTTTTGTTGTTGCCTTTCCACACAATTGGTTGGTTGGCTTGTAAGGCTTGAATCAGTTTTTGAGTTTGAGCTGCACTTAACTGACCCTCCGCGGTTTTGGCATCAAGCTGCACAGTTCCCTGATTTTTACCTAAAATGTAAAGTTGAAGTGGTTTATTTGCCGCATTGAAGGTTTCAGGATCGAGTTTTACTCGTGCGCTGACTTGCGCTTGAGCTCCCGCAGCACGTTGTAATAACACAGAAATAGCGGGCTGATTGCCCTCCGCTTGATAACCTGCAACGCGACAAGTCCCCGTATTATCACAAGCGATTTCCCAATCTTTATGTGAAAAATAGTTTCCTTGAATTTGAGCAAAGCTCACACTACAACCCAATGCAACAACATAGCCCAATAGAAGTTGCCAGATGACATTATTTTTGTTCATGTCTTTGGCTCAAAATAATTATATTAGAACTATCTTAAAATGCTTTTCACTGAAACTCCAGCCTAAAAAGATCTGCTGCATCATTTGAAATTATGAAGACGAATCATTTAGTTGCTGTATCTCCTCACATTTTTTTCGCTTCACATTTTCATCACTGAGCGTATTCATCAAATCTGCCGCAAGGCCTTTTAACAGACTCATATCATCATCGGTCATTTGATTCGGCTGCCGATCTAAAACACAGAAACTTCCCAACGCCACCCCATTACGGTCTCTAAGTGCAACGCCTGCATAAAAGCGAATGCGGTTATGCATCAATTCAGGTAAATGCGCAAAGCGTGGGTCACGTTGTAGGTCTTCAATTATCAATCGTTCATTTTGATACACCAAATGGCTACAGATCGAGTCTTGCTTCGACTGGCGCACCTGCATCGGTTGCTCGGTAGCCTCAGCCAAAGGGCTACCTGGGGTATAAACCCAATCTTGCTTGACCCAAGAAATTTGCGCATATTTCACATCGAAGGCTTGTCGAGCTTCTTCAATATATTGTTCATAGATCGGTAAATTCCGCTCATCCAAAACATTCAGTTCTTCTAATGCTTTTAAGCGCTGCGCTTCAACGCTAGGATCAGGCTCATCCAACCAAGATTCACCATGCTTCAATTGAAAAGCTTCAATGGTTAATAACAAGTCATTCATATTATTGACCACTGCATCGACGGTGAAATTTTCTTTGATCGCATCTAATTGGGATATCTCATCACAGCTCCACAGTGCAAAAATCAGTTTTATATCTGGAAACTGTGCCTTAAAAACATGGCTTAAAAGGCGAATTTGAGCTTCTGGTACTGTATGGAAAATCGAAATACATACGATCTGAATATCCTCTTGGATATCATCCATACTTTGATGCTGATTTTGAATCAATACGTCGCTAAATGCCTGAGCCGGAATACCGCTTAAACTTAGCCCATGCGCCAACATAGCCGATACTTGAACATCAATTTCCCAACGTGCGCCGATACATAACACCGCTGCTTTCTGATCCTGCTGTGCCACTGGATATGCCCGTTGAAAACTATGATTAAACAGTTTTAAGCCTTGATGTAAGCGTAGTCGATGCTCTGCACTGGCCTCGGTGTTGTGTCCGCTCGAAAAAATCCGTATGGCTGGAATCGCCACTTTGGCATAAAACGCATTGACCCGACGTGCCTTGATTTCATCCGTCGCATCCTTCGGTAACTTTTCAGCAATAAAATTTTGTGCGACATCCACGGCATCTTGCACATCATCAGCGACTAATCTCTGATAAAAGCGCTCATGCGGTGCCAATGCAGGTGTACTACCGATCAGGGTTTTAATAAAACCTAAGGATGGTACATAGCTCGAAAGCACCAATAAACATGCGGTTAAAGGCGTCGATAAAATTAAACCAATTGGTCCCCACACAGCCGTCCAAAACATGGCGGCAATAATAATGGCTAAGGTTGAAAGTCCGGTACTTTCCCCATATAACCAAGGCTCAATAATATTATTACTGACCAATTCCACGAGCAAAATTAAACCCACTGTCCATAGCACCATATTCCATGTGGGATCTACCGCAAAAGCCAATGCAATGGGGAAAATCGCAGAAATCATTGGGCCGACATAGGGAACAAAGCGCATCACAATCGCCACCATTCCCCACATAATTGCTGCCGGCACCCCAATAAACCAAAGTCCCAAAGCCATCGGAATACCGTAGGTCACATTCACCATCAGCTGCATACGTAAATATTTACCGATACGATTGGCCGCTTCATCTAGTGCGTCAGTTCCAATATTTAAATTACCGCCCAGCAGCTTAAGGAAACGATCATGCAAATCTTTCCGATTGACCAAAATCAGAATCACAAACAAAAAAACAATACCCGCAGTTGCCAAGGGATTGAGCACCCGCTCGCTCCAAGCCATGACCGCTTCAGCCGTGGTTTGTTGTTGCCCCACCACTTTCACTTGTTGCACTTTAGGATTTTTCTCTTCTGGCACCACATCATCTATCGAATTTTCAACGGTATCTATGGTGGTTTTTGCGCCATCCCAAACACTCGGGCCGCGTGCAAATTGACGAATAGAATCCATTTTCTTTTGAATCGTGCCCTGATATTGCGGTAATTCTTGGCTTAATTGCCCCAGTTGATAACCCAAATAAGAGGCCGCGCCGGATAAAATCGCCAAAGCCAAACCGACCACAATAAATATAGATGGCATCTGCGGAAGTCCCCAACCGCGTAGTTTCATCACCAAAGGATCAACTAAAAAAGCCAATAAAATTGCGAGTGCCAATGGAATAAAAATATCTTTGCCAAGATATAAGGCGGCAATCAGCAAACTGCCGATGATAAACCCTGCTGTGATTCGAATCACTTTATGTAAATCTGCAGGGGGCATTTGCTTCGATGCGTTCAGGTCTTGCAAGCCTTGCTTTTGACCTGATGGTGATGATTCAAATTCTTGCGCTAATTTATTATTTTTATGATCCATTTTCTTATCCTGAACGATGGTCATTATTTTTTAATTTAGGCTGAAGTTTTAGGGCTGCATACGCATTTCATGTAATGATTTGCAAAGAAAAAAACAGAGCTTTATAGCTCTGTTTTCATACTGCGTTTCGAGAGGAATTAAAAGGTAATCACTTTACTTTGATGAGTCACAATATCCACGGGAACAGAAATATGTTGATGAACGATCTTCCATTGAGACTGCGTTTTTTTCATCCCAATGGTATTACGACACCACGAGATCCCCGGCGTCGGTATCCCGCTCTGATCATCAATTTTGGAATAACAGTGCAGAAAGGCAATATCAGGATCTGCATGGATGACCAATTCCCGCCTAAATACCTTTAAGCCTTCACGAAAATACTCCCGATAAAATTCCCACATTTTTTGATATGCCATTAAGCCACGCATTTCACAACTGGCATCAAAAAAGTACACATCTGCTGCGCAGGATTCAGCAATATTTTCAATTTTCAATTGGCAGATGACCTCATCCCAATTGGCTAAAAATTGCAGAATTTCGTCAGCGGCCTGTTGGTCACCAACTATTTTGATTTTATCTTGCATCTCTGGCACCTATTTATTTTATTTTTTATGAAGCATTGTTCTGGGCGGCGTTTGGAAGTTGAATTTTAACGATCTTCCAGCTCCAACCGCGGCGTTGCATACTAAATACGGTATATTTTTCTTCGCTTAGGCCTTGGAGCGGCACATACAGATCAAATCGATTCCAAGCGCTATAGCTGGCTTTGGGTTCAAGTGGCTGGCTTTGCTTTAAAGCAACAGCGGTTGCAGTTTCGTCATTTTTGGATAGTGTTGACGCATAAGGTTGTTCTGCGACCTTATTTTCAGCATGTGTGAATAGTTCAATCCCTGGGCTAATCATGCTCGGATTGGTCAGTTTGGTTATTTCTGGTAGTTGGATCGACTCTTTTAATGCTTTGCCTTGTAAAAGCAGCATGATACTGGTTGGATTGACCAGACTATCGACTAGCGTTGCACTGAGGACTGTGCTGAGCTGCCCACCCCAAGACTGGGCAAATTCGGGTAAATGCTGTAGCCCAGTTTTCTGTTGAATGAGGTCTTCAACTTGTGGTTTTAGACTCGATTTGACTGCCGCAAAATCGATATATTGAGCAATTTTTTCAGGTTGATTGTGCTCATAGGCTTGACGTATTTGATACAACACCCAATACGGAGACGCAATCATCCAACCCATGACGATGATCAAAATCGTAATGAGCCCATAATACAAAATATGATTCTGCTTATTCATCGTTCACCACTCTAGCCAGTGAAGTTGTGGTACTTCCTTGTACCGTCAAATAAGCCTGATCTGATTGAATAGCGTCCAACCCAACAGCACTTATCTGAGAACCATATTGCTTTTGACCTAGTGATTTTGATGAGCCATCAGGGTTTATTCCCTTTCAACTATCTCTATCAAGTTATTGCAAATTTAAACTGTTAGATCTTTAATTTGGGTACTTGCACCATTGGTTTTAACTGATTCAATGCCTTTATCTCGCGATTGCTCACTGGCATAAAATTGGCTAGTTCCAATAATTTGATGGTTTGCCGCTTTCAAATTGAAATAAGGTTTGCCATTTTTGGCTGTCAGTCGTTCAAAACGGCTGTCATCTGCACTGTTCTTTTGTACAGACTCAATCCCGTTTTGTGCTGATGCTTTCGCTTTGTATAATTCACTCGTTAAAATGATTTCACCGTTACCCGCTTTTAAAACAAAACGGAACTGCTGATCATTAGAGTGACTGATCTCGTACCATCCCGACATAGGTTACCCCTTCATTTTCATTGTTTTATCTATTATTCGATCAGGATTTGTTGTTGGAAATTCAACCTGATCTACAGAATATAAATGAACTCGGTCACATTTTTCAATGTCTTTTTTGATCAGTATAAAGCTCAAAATTTAATCAAAAAGGGATTTTTTAATAAATAATTCCAATAAAAAATAATCCGACCGAAGTCAGATTTCATCATTTTTACAGCATGATGTATTTCAAAATATATGCGCGTTTCTGCATGTAATGAATGTCTTAAGAACTCACGATCTGCTTTGAATACGTCGCTTTATTCATTTCTAAAATTTCCACACAAAGTTGCACTTCTACTACTGAAGCTGTGACATGTTGTTTCAGCACGTCCAATAACAACAATGAAATTTGCTTTTGCACTTCGACCGTTCGACCCGTCAATAATGAAACTTTGGCATGCATATACGCATGTTGAGCGTGTTCATCCAAACCCACAACAAACTCTTCCTGAGCGACAGCGCGGCTCTTAATATCATTGATGGCACTTACATGACCCGATTCAAATAAGGCAGCGTTCAGCGCTTTAAGTAAAGGTCGAGCTTCGACGTCAAGGTTATTGGAATATTCCAAATGAATATGCGGCATAGTAAAGACATTTCAAACCTGTAATGCGTCTATTATGCAGGCTGAAAAGTAAAATCTATAGCGGATTAGATATCAATTTCATGTTTAAGTAGACATCCTAAGCCAAGTGTTGACTTCGCTTAGGATGCTTGAAGGTTGCTTTAGAGCGAACAAAAACGAAACTTAAACTTTTTTCACGTATTCAGATTTGAGTTTCATAGCCCCGATACCATCAATTTTACAGTCAATGTCATGACCATCTGTTGCATCAGCTAAAAGTCGAATATTTTTAACTTTGGTACCAACTTTCACCACTGACGATGAGCCTTTAATTTTAAGATCTTTCACCACAGTAACCGTGTCGCCATCGGCCAATACATTGCCATTGGCATCTTTAATCAGCACCTGTTCATCTGCAGCGCTTTCGCCTTCACGCCATTCGTGTGAGCATTCAGGACAAATCAGTAAGTCACCATCATTATAGGTATATTCAGAATTACATTGGGGACAATTGGGTAAAGACATAAAAGACCTCAAAAAAGATGGATGTAAAAATCCATAAAAACTTAATATAACATTTTTATGTATTTCATGAACTTAAAAACCATAAATATCGTATGGTTTAATCACCTTGTGAAGGTCGTAAATTTCACAACGCTACAGCACTTGAAGGTTTAAATTTTAGATATCTAATGAGGTGTTTAATATTAACGCTTTTAAGATATGCGCATGATTTTTATCCGTATGTTTAGCCGCTGTGAGTAAGGTTAGTGGCTCCTCTTTTTCCCATGCCCGTAGTTGTTCCAACTCGGCTTGATGTGGCTGTATTTCTTGCAAATAGCGCTGTTTAAACTCGTCCCATCGAGAAGCCATTGCCTCATCTTGATGATACCAACGACGTAAATCTGTCGATGGCGTCAATGCCTTCGGCCACAAATCTAGCTCTGCGCTCACTTTACTGATACCACGCGGCCACAAGCGATCGACCAATATGCGTTTACCGTCATCTGGGCTTATCTCATCATAAATACGTTTAATATGTACGGTCATTAAGCCCTCCATCATCTATTTACAGTTTTTCGATCATTCTTCAAATTATTCATCGGGGATCGCTGGATTCACTAAAAAAGCCAGCAACTGTAAAGACTCCTGCCAACCCAAATAACAGGCATCAGGTGGAATAACGCTCGGCAATCCTGCCTGTACAATCGTCACTTCGGTTCCTACTGAGACCGCTTTAAACTCAACAGTAACTTCGATTTCACCGGCTAACTCTGGCATATCAAATTGGTCTGTATAGCGCAGTAAATGATTCGGCACGACTTCATGATAATCACCATGAAAAGCGTGTGTGGTTCCCGTTGAAAAATTTTGAAACGACATGCGGTACGAGCCACCTACACGCACATCCGAATGCTCCACATGGGCAGTAAATCCATGCGGTGCCATCCATTTAACCAAAGCATCTGGCTCCACAAGGGCACGATAAACGCGCTCTACAGGCGCACTAAAAACACGATGTAATCGAACAGTATTGCTCATGATGATGTCCTTTTGTCATTGTTTTCACTGAATCATCCACATGCATTCACCCTCGCTTTATCGTCAATTTTTATCACACTGAAACGTTCTAAATGAAACAGCTTTGAGACATGCGAGAAAGGTCATTGCTGTTCAATACTATAGTGAATCCTACAGATTGATCCCATCACTTTAACGCAATGCCTTGTTATGTTTTGTGAGCTGCATTCATATTAACTTGAATTTAAATTTTTTAAAAATAAATACTTAACCCAATATTCCTACAATTTAAAAAATAAAAACCCAGTTGAATCACTGGGTTCTTGTCACTTTCGATGTAATACTGAGACTTAGCTCAATTGTGCTTCATCTTCATCCAGATCATCATCTTCATAGATATAAGCCATACAACCCCAACCGTCATATTCGCCTGAATGTTGTTCTGCAATTTTAATAAACCACTGCTCTAAATCGACAATATCTTCATAATCAGGCTCCATATAAACATAGACCGTGATAATCCATTCCACGCGATCTGATTCTTCATCTTGGAACAACGAAATTTTTTGCTCTTCTTTCAATAAATACAATGCACACTGTTCAGCCTGCGCTTCGTTCGAAAAGGCAATTGAATATTCGATTTCGTGCGGCACAGATAAATCATCACCATCTTGCTGCATCTGCCACAGCACATTGCCATTATCATCATCTGGAAATTGTTTAAAATCACGAGTCATTGTACTTTCCCTTATCGTTTATGAATTTTATTCTGTTGACTTAGATTAACGGATAATTGTTGCAATTTGCATTAGCTAAATCTCTTTAATCAGAAATAGACCGCCGAAGTGATCTTTCTGATAACAATTCAAATTAAACCACAACATCCATGTGGGCCTGAGTTTCTTTAAGATGTAAAACCAAAGCTGCCATTTTCAATTCTTCTAAGCGTAATTGTAGATAACTGTCGAGTACCCGTGCCTGACTAAAATGTACACCATGCGCATTGAGCAAGGTGAAATCATCCGCCAAAGCCTGCAATAGCTCACCTAAGTTTTTGGTATTTAATTGGGCTAAATACAAATCAGCACGACTATTAAACACCAATGTAAATAATTGCATCGCAGCCAAACGACGTTCTTCATCAACATAATTACATTTTGCAGTCGATTGCTGCTCCATTGCATCAATCATTTTGCAACGTACCGCAGTCAAATTTTGGTTTGCCGCAGATTCATTCATGCCATCCATCAGCTGATCTAAAATACTCTGTAAAGGTAAAAAGAATGCTGACTGATAGCCCCGTATTTTGTTGTCCAAAGCACGGTTGATGTTTTCCAAATGCTGCTGATCCAGCGCTTGGCTATACAAACCCTTTAACTCGGCACGGGCTTGTTCCTGTATTTGTGATTTAGCTCTTTCTTGATATTTGCTCAAATACTGGCGCACTTGTTCGATCTGTGCGCGAATATCATTCAACATGATATCGGCATTGGCTTTGGTGACTTCCACCAAACCATCAGCCTGTAAAGTTCGATACTCAACATATTGTTCAATATCCACAATATGTTGATATTTCGCTACTTTATCGACTTGGATTTTTAAGCCACTGTTTTGAATGCGTAATTGACTGATTTCATAATTCAGTTCATCTTGTTGCGACTCTGTTTCAGCTAGTTTTAACCGCGCACGATCGAAGTTTTCCTGCAGTGAACGTAGGGTTTTATCATTTTTCAATTTGCGGTTATAAACAAAAAGGAGAGCCACAATTAATAGGATGATAAGGACGATTAAAGCAATATTGATCATTTGCCAATCCTCAAAATAAGCTTCAATAATTTAAGTTTATTCCCCAAAACAAACCTAATTTATAAAAATTAAAATCAATAATTTATTTCATATTAGCAGAATAAATGCAAAAAACTGTATTTATCTGACCAAATACACACTTGCACACAATTTAACTAAAATGCTGTTTTAAATAATTTTAATAAAATATTTTTATATTAAAAAAGTAATCATTCAATATTCATTAGAAAATATAATAAAACCTTAAAAATGGCGTTTATTTACTAAAAGCTACAAAGAAATTTAATATCAATCTTTCTAAATTTTTCACATACTTTATAGAGATATTTAAATTATTTATATATCCCCAGAATTGGGGATATAGTGTATATCATGAATCATTTTTAAGCAGAAAAACCTATTTAAAGCTGTAGATATTCTGCGCTTTTTACGAGTCCCAAAGGTTTTAATTCAATGCAGCAGTTTTTATGAACAATGAGCATTCACATGAATATGCTTTAAAATTCTGCCGCACAATGAATATGAACAGCTTGTTGAGTTAAAGGCTGGGTAAATGCCAGATCGCAAGCATGTAACGCCATCCGTCCGAGTGAGCTCTGTTTTGCATTCGGGTGATACAGTTGATCCCCTATAATTGGGTGCCCAATATGCATCATGTGTACACGTAGCTGATGAGAACGCCCAGTCACTGGTGTTAATAATACTCGGCTAATATCCTTGCTTGCGTCATAGCTGATGGCTTGATACAAGGTTTTTGAAGGTTTGCCCAATTCAAAATGCACCATCTGTCGTGGGCGATTTTCCCAGTCCGTAATGAGGGGCACTTCAACACTACCCTCACCTTCGAGTTTGCCTTGAACCAAAGCCACATATTGCTTTTGAACCGTCCTCGCTTGGAACATTTTACTCACCGCCACTTCTGCATCGCGGTGTTTCGCAAACATCAAAATGCCTGATGTTGCCATGTCTAAACGATGGGTAATTTTTGCAGCAGGATACTGCTCCAAAACACGAAGATAGGCACTGTCATGATGCTCAGGCAAACGTCCCGGAACCGACAACAATTCCGCTGGTTTTTCGATGACAACCAAGTCTGCATCTTCATACAAAATACGTAGAGGACCTTGAGGCGGCGCATAGACAAAGTTGGGATCTAAAGGCATGGACAGACTGTGTACTGGGAGAATGTCGGCAAAATAACAACTGACTAATTCGCTGTCAATCGACTTTGGCCGATCAGGTCTAACCCTAACGATTATTGGTCCCCAATTTACCAAAGGCTGGCGCTAATGAATGAGATAAATCATCCTCCAGTAACTGTAAGATGCTTGCACTCGTGGTCGATGGATACTGATGTAGTGTGATGCGATATTCGCCCTGAAACCACTGCGATAAATGCAATGCATAGGTTTGTTTAGGCCCGAAACCTAGATGTTGTTTTAAACGGCTCTTTATACCTGTTCGTGATGATCCAACATACAGAATGTGATTGGGTTGATTTAACTTGGCACAGGCATGGGTTTTCAATGCCTTAAATGCGGCATAGTCTTGATATGTCTGCTGTATATCGCCACCGACTAGCTCTATAACATAAATATAAAGTGTATGTTGAGCAAGATCATCAAAGCTTGAAAACTCAAATATACGCTCAGCTTTAGTCTGCTGTGCCTGCAGACAATCCTGTATCAATTGATCCAGATAACCCATAACAAAATTATTTAAAATTTAGACAGTTAAGCATAACAACTTTGTGAAAAAGGACAATCTGAAGCTTAGATTAAGTTTGAGTTGTTCTGCGTGATATTTATTACATCAGCAATGATCAAAGTTTGTTGGGAATATATGCGAAGTTTGGAATTTTGAAAAAGATAGATGGATTTATTATTCGATTGAATTCTTAAAAATTTTTAGGGTGTAAGAGAAAACAGTGTTGTTTACTTCAACTATCATCACTTTGTAAGTCATGATCTTATAGCCTATAAACTTCTGGTTTATAGCGTCCTAAGCTGAATCGAGACCTTTTGGGTGAGTACTGTACACGTGTTTTGCACCACTGACAGCATGCTACTCTTTTCAATCTCTGTAACACCCTTGAGATATATAGTAATGATTTCGATGAGGGATTGTTTCCCTGAAAATTACTGTTTTTATCTTATTTTAAAAATATTTTTCATATTTGAAGATATATTGAAAATATTTCCCTTAACAAGGGTTTTTTAACATTTATTCCATCTTATAAATGAATTTTTACGAAAATTTACGCTACAACCTAGCGTTCAAACACAGAGTTCATTTGAATTTCAAACAAGACGGTTAGCCAATGAGAACATATATTGAAATGAATGTTTCAACTGGATTCAGAGTCAACAATCTATGCCACAGCGAGATTTGAAAAATCGTGATCTGTTCGAAAAAAGTAGTAAGAAGCACAGAAGCTATTCAATATGATGAAAATGAAGTTCGTTGAGAGTTAAGGCTTGGATTAGGACAATTTGCAAGAGAGATGCCTGACGATCTTTGAGCTTGTGCTGATTTCACTGGTGTGGTTTGTTTTGTGTGGATTAAAGGAGTAATTATTGTTTTTTATTTTGGCTTAAATTTTTGGGGTGGTATAAGAGAAAACAATGTTGTTTACTTCAACTATCATCACTTTGTAAATCATGATCTTATAGCCTATAAACTTCTGGTTTATAGCGTCCTAAGCTGAATCGAGACCTTTTGGGTGAGTACTGTACGCGTGTTTTGCACCACTGACAGCATGCTACTCTTTTCAATCTCTATCACACCCTTGAGATATACTTTAACCAAAGGGCATCGGGATTAATTTCCTAAGTTTTTCTAATTTTCTGCAAATTCAGCAAATTTTTTCAGCCATTTTAGGTTTGGCAGGATATTTTATCTTTTCAGCTCATTTCAGTGTTTTTTATCTGCAGATATGGTCAATTTTAAGAAATTTTTCTTACACAACAGACCAAACGTGCAAACACGGGGTCAAAATTAAAATATATCGCCGCTGAACACTCCCCGTACGCTTCAATTATCTACATTGATTATGACTCACAAAACACCGCTCAGTGAGTAACTAATGATCTAGATCTATCTTTGTTCTACTTATTGAACTGAGGTTACGCAGTAATATCAGAAGCGCAATTTGCTTCAAATAAATGAACGATACGCGGTAACGTCATCCGCAAGTGTTTGAGACAGGGCTACTTTTAATCAAAAATGTTTTTGCGATACTGTGAATAATTTGACGGTAATGAGCGAGTTTTGCGGTGAGGAGCATTGCTCCGCAAGATGGTTTCCTTGCGAAGCTTCGCTTCTCATTTTGCCGAATGAGAAACAATGTTTCGTAAGAGTACCTCCAGCCGAAGGCTAATCCCTTTATTCAATCCCTAGATATAAGACGCCGTCGAATAGAATTAAAAATCATTTTAAAAATGCAAAACTACTTTTAAGTGTGTAACATCAGCTATTTAATGGATGATCTATTCAACGCATTATTGGTCATTGAGCTAAATAGCTTTGTACCCACTGTGCGCTAAACCACCAACCACTATATGCCGTCATACCACAAAGTAAATTGGCCAAAATTTTATTCATTCGACTGAGGTCTGATGCATATATTTTGAGATTGATCAAATAAGCAATCACGGCATATACCAGTCCAATCGCACCACCAATGATAATCAGGATCAAAGGCCATGCTGCATAGGCATGTGCCTGCGCTGGATATTTTGTAGAGCGGATGGTTTCTGTGGTCATGCTGTATATCCTATTAATAACGCGATTACCTGTTTTAGTTAGCAATTTCTGCGCCATTTTTCTTGGATATACAGCGTTATTTCAAGGTTAATGCATGTTGAATTTCTAGCTTTGACTACAGCATTTATCGCAACCAACAACTTTTTCTGTTGGCCAGCTCATTCGTGCACGCTTATAAGCGAGTTCGAAATTGGCAAAATAACCAATCAATATTTGCTGCTCAAACTGCGGCATGTCTACACATCCTTGCGTACCATTGTGAATTAAATGCGAGCCATTCGTTAAGGCATTTTCATCGACTATAAATTTAATCATCTACCATTCCCCTCATTATTTTTTATAAAATTCAAAGATTAAATAAATCCATATGAAAAGTATGTGATTTATAATCACATACTAAAATTATGCCTTTATTGTTTAAAAATCAACCATATTTTAAAGATTTTTTTAGCCGTCTCTTGGATGCATTAAACGCAGAATGAAGTGCTCTTTTAGGACGGATAGGTGAAATTGCTCGATAGTATTTTTTGCGCTTAAGCCGAGTGCTTTGAATGTTGAGTAAAGGTATTTTTCACTCGAACTGACATCAACAAATACGGCGTCCAAATCAGACAACCCATAGTACTCGTCGCTAACTGTATGATGGTCTGTGTATCAGTAGCGCTTCTTATAATTTTTATAATCTTTATCAAACTTTGCTAATACTCAGTTTCGGATTTTTATTTCTATATTTATTAAACAAAACGCAGATCACTCACTCTAAAAGATGGATTCATTTTAGAGTGAAATATTGATTGGTTTATAAAGGGGTATCGACCTGTACAGTTCGTTTTTGGCGTATGCGGCGAACCAACCAGATCACGATTGCAATCACTAAGATCACCACGAAAAATGGGACTAAAAAGGCCAATACTGACAAGACTGCAGCACCAATCCATTCCCCTGTAGATAAGATTGGATTTGCAACGCCACCTGTGGTTGCGGTAGATACGCCACGCGCTGCGACGGTACTCATTTGCACTGCTGTTGCTGTACCACCACCCACGATAATTGCTGCCGCCCAACTGGCAAACTGTGACATTTCACCTGAGCTTACTGCCATTGTGGCAATCGTCCCTGCGATCATTGCTGCGGGTGTTGAAATGGTGTCGAGCGCATTATCTACCCAAGGAATATAGTACGCGGCAATTTCACAAACCGTCGCAATTCCTAAGCCAATACAAACCGCAGGCATAGACAACCATTCGAATCCTTTCATTGGTTCGAATAGTCCTAAAATGGAAGCAACACTCATCACCAATAAAGGTACAAAGACACGGAAGCCACAAGCAGCACTTAAGCCAATACCAATACACAGTCCTAATATTGTTTCCATGGGCTTCTCCGAACAGTTAAATGTGCAATTTGTTTTTATATATGCAGTGTTATACGTTAGCAAAAAGCCCTATCGAGTGATAGGGCTTTTCTTTCTAAACAGCGGATAACTGTTAGTGTTTTGCAGCTTAGGCATTCTTATTGTTAAATTGATTGCCTTGGCATTTGGTACACGGTGGTAAACGATCAGTACCAATTTCTAAGTAGACGCGGTGTCCGCATTGAACACAAAAATAGAAGCCTGTTCCGGGTTTTTGACCAGCAGTAACCATTTTTGTTCTCCATATGTTTTTAGAAATGGTAGATTCAGTATAACCCTCTTGTGATGAATGTCTATTGGTCATTTCGACAATTGATAATGGCATTTAGGCAAAGCATAATTTCGAATGGAAATTTTGGTGGGTTTACAGCGATTTGCTGAGCCAGTTTTCTACTTGCAGTTCGTCTACACGCAGAAATTCTTTTTCATTGTTTGTGACCATGACCCAATTATTTGATCGTGCATGAGCAGCTAGCCATAAATCGTTATTGCCAATTATTTGCCCCTGAAGCGCTAACTGTTTTCGAATTTGAGCATAGTGTACGGCGGTGTGTTCATCTAACTCTATAACAGGAATGATTGAAGTTAATTCATCAATCACTTTGAAAGCTTTGTCTTTCCATTGGCTTTTTTCCGCACCAAAGCGAAGTTCACCTAAAGTAATCACTGAAATAAAAATATTGCCGTCAGGTAAATGTCTTTCAAAATGCTGACGTACAATTTCGGGTTGATGCTTGGTGATATAGATACAAATATTTGTATCCAATAAATATTGTGTTGGCATCAGAACTCTTCTCGTTCTTGCGGTGGTTCATCCACTCTTGTTTCTGCATAAAAGTCGTCTGGCATTTGTGCCAAAACCTTAAATAACTGATCTGCTGTGACCGGTTTTTCACGCAATATGACTTCGTCACCACGGCGGAAGATTTCAACTTCCTTGCCTTCAAAGCGAAATTCTTTAGGTAACCGAATAGCTTGACTGCGACCTGTCATAAAAACTTTTGCTGTAGTCATAAAGCGACTCCATAAGTTTTGATATATACCTTATGATGGGTATTTTTTGAATAATTTTCAATCAATACTATATATTTAATAATGAACTTAAATATGGCAAAACAGGCAAAATTAATCCACTAACAACAGTTGCATGATCAGACATAAAACTTATTAATTCCTTATATTTTTCACTATATTTTACAGTTCCAACATTCCGTCCTAGCTCTTCTACTTTATTCTCTAGCTCTTGTAAAACAGAGTTTTCATCACTATTTTCTTCCTGAATCTTAGTAATTATCTCCAAGAATTCTTTTGGAATTTCATTATTTGTAGATTGTTGAATACCGCTGTTGCTATTCCCTGAAGCTAAATTCCCAACATTTCCTGAAATATTTATATTAAAAATCTGACTCACCTTATCTTGTGGGATAGGATTCGTATTCAATTTTGCTTCTCCAGCTTCAGGATTAATAACTTCTATTTCTAATACGAAATTTAATATTTTTGTTTTTACAATATCAATAATCCCCTCTAATTTTGTAGAAGGTATAACTTTCCAAGCCTGTACACACACCATATTCTTATAAATTTTATTGCTAAACATAGCCACAAAATTTGCGTCCCACGGTTGTTGTAACAGTTTACCCTTTTTAGCATTTATTACTAGTGACTCAAATTCAGCAATTGGAGCAGTTAATGAAACCGTTGTTAAATTCTTTCGAAATTCTTTAGGAAAGCAATTTGATGGAATGTCAGCATTTCTTAGCCCAGATCCAAATGCACCTGAAAAATGACCTTTTGAATTAACATCGTTATAAATTCGATAAGAAGGAATACCATCCAACGATTCATATCCATTAAGCTCTGAATCAACCCATGTTTTAAAATCTTCATTTCCCAATCGATAAGCTAAAACTTTACATCTTCTTAATAAATCAGAAACTTTAATATTAGAGTTTACTGCATCGTTCTGAATTTCTCTTAAAAGAGACATTTTTCATTTTCCAAAAAATAAAGCCATATCTGACATATGGCTTTATTGAATTATTTCAAGTATTAAAAGGACTTATTTTAAATTACGCCACATTTCCTTCCAAGAAATCCTGTGCAAAGCGCTGCAATACACCACCCGCTTCATACACATGCACTTCTTCTTCAGTGTCTAAACGGCAAGTCACAGGCACTTTAATAATTTCATTTTTGCCGTCTGCCGTCGAACGCTCAACCACCAAAGTCAGGTCAGAACGCGGCGCGATATTGCCAATCACGCTATACAGCTCAGTACCATCCAGCTTCAAAGTTTTACGGTCTGTACCCGTTTTAAACTCAAGCGGCAGCACGCCCATACCTACTAAGTTAGTACGGTGAATACGCTCAAAACCTTCTGCCACGATCACTTCTACACCTGCAAGGCGCACACCTTTAGCAGCCCAGTCACGGCTCGAACCTTGACCGTAGTCCTTACCTGCAATGATGATCAGCGGCTGCTTACGATTCATATAAGTTTCGATCGCTTCCCACATACGCATCACTTCGCCTTCTGGCTCTACGCGCGCTTTTGAACCTTGCTTGATCGTACCGTCAGAACGAACCACCATTTCATTAAACAATTTCGGGTTAGCAAATGTTGCACGTTGTGCAGTCAAATGGTCGCCACGGTGGGTTGCGTATGAGTTAAAGTCTTCTTCAGGCACGCCCATTTTATGCAGATATTCACCCGCAGCCGAATCCATCATGATCGCATTTGAAGGCGATAAATGATCTGTGGTGATGTTGTCAGGTAAGATCGCAAGCGGACGCATATTTGCAAGTGTACGCGGTGCAGCCAAAGCCCCTTCCCAATACGGCGGACGGCGGATATAAGTACTTTGCGGACGCCAGTCGTATAACGGGCTTGCCGCTTTTTCACGCTCACCCAAGTCAAACATTGGGATATACACTTTCTTAAACTGTTCAGGCTTCACCGCTTCTTTTACCAACGCATCAATTTCTTCATCAGACGGCCAAATGTCTTTCAGGTAAATTGGATTGCCATCTTTGTCATTACCCAATGAATCGGTTTCGATATCAAAACGAATTGTCCCTGCAATGGCATACGCCACAACGAGTGGAGGCGAAGCCAAGAACGCTTGTTTTGCATAAGGATGGATACGGCCGTCAAAGTTACGGTTACCTGAAAGTACCGCAGTTGCGTACAAATCACGATCAATAATTTCTTGTTGAATTTTTGGATCTAAAGCACCTGACATACCATTACACGTGGTACATGCATATGCCACAATACCAAAACCCAGCTTTTCTAAATCACCGAGTACACCTGCTTCTTCTAGGTATAAAGCCGCAGCTTTAGAACCCGGTGCAAATGATGATTTCACCCAAGGTTTACGCACTAAACCCAATTCATTTGCTTTACGTGCCAACAAACCTGCCGCAACGGTATTACGGGGGTTAGAGGTATTGGTACAAGAGGTAATGGCCGCGATGATCACAGCGCCATCTGGCATTAAACCTTCTGCTTCTTGCGCACGCGCTGCTTCTAAGTTGCCTGCAATACCTTTGGCTTTTAGGTCAGCCGTCGATACACGTGCATGCGGGTTCGATGGCCCTGCAATGTTACGGGTTACTTTCGACAAATCAAAACGCAGTACACGCGGGTATTCCGCAGCGGTCATATCAGACGCCCAAAGACCGATTTCTTTGGCATAGCCTTCAACCAATTTCACTTGATCCGCTTCACGGCCTGTCAAAGTCAGGTAATCAATGGTGTTTTGGTCGATGTAGAACATCGCTGCCGTTGCGCCATATTCAGGGGTCATGTTCGAGATCGTTGCACGGTCACCCACTGACATGCTGTCAGCACCTTCACCGAAAAATTCTAGGTATGCACCGACTACACGTTCTTTACGCAAGAATTCAGTAAGTGCTAACACGATGTCAGTTGCGGTAATGCCCGCTTGACGCTGACCAACAAGTTCTACACCAATGATGTCTGGCAGACGCATCCAAGATGCACGGCCGAGCATGACATTTTCAGCTTCTAGACCGCCGACACCGACAGAAATCACACCCAATGCATCAGTATGCGGCGTATGTGAGTCTGTGCCCACGCAAGTGTCTGGGAATGCTAGACCATCACGGTTTTGAATCACCGGAGACATTTTCTCCAAGTTGATTTGGTGCATGATACCGTTGCCCGCAGGGATCACATCGACATTTTCAAAGGCTGTTTTAGTCCATTCAATGAAATGGAAGCGGTCTTCATTACGGCGGTCTTCAATCGCACGGTTTTTCTCAAAAGCGTCTGGGTCAAAACCGCCAAACTCTACAGCAAGAGAATGGTCAACGATGAGCTGCGTTGGAACAACAGGATTAACTTTTGACGGGTCGCCACCTTGGTCTGCAATCGCATCACGCAAGCCTGCAAGGTCAACCAATGCGGTTTGACCGAGGATGTCATGGCACACCACACGTGCAGGGTACCAAGGGAAATCGTGGTCTTGTTTGCGGTTAATCAGCTCTTTTAAAGATTGTTCTAAGATTGCAGGGTCGCATTTACGAACCAACTGCTCTGCAAGGACTTTAGATGTATATGGGAGTTTTGCGTATGCGCCTGGCTGAATATCTTCTACGGCTTGGCGTACATCGAAGTATTCTAGCTGGGTGCCTTGCAGCGGTTTACGGTAGTTGTTGTTCATAGCGTTCCTGCCCTCGGTCTTTCATTTTTTTGCGTTGTCTTTTTCATAGACAATTCATCTTTGTTCGATAGGCATACTACACTGCCGAAAACCCATTTCCCAAATCTCATATATTTCATAGAGTTAAATATAAAAACAGGGGTTTTTGAAATATTTAGTTACACTAACTTTGGAATATTCGCTCTAAATGTGAATTTTTTTGAAAAATAGCTGCAAATCTGCCTCATTCTTTAGTCTAAGGAAAATTGCACTGCATAATAATTAATCTAAATATCAACCAAATTGATTAAAAATCAGTCTTATCAATTTTAGTATTTAATAATCAAGGCATTAAATTACTTCATTAGCTCATTGCTCCTTAAAGCCACAATGTGAATCAAAGCACGGTTTTATTATTTATTTTATCTTAATTCTCAATTTATCCCTATTTGCAGGGATAGCGTCGAATCACCCCACTCTCAGATAATAAAAGCACGACATACAAGCACAGTAATTCACTGTATTCGCCAAAATAATCACAATATTTACAAAACCTTAGCTAAATAAATCTGCGATTACTGTTCTACCGTCATTATGCTTTGGGGAAAGATCATGACAAAATTTAAAACCATCATTGGGGCTGGCTGCCTCTTAAGCTGTCTCAGCTTCATTGCCTGTGGCGACAACGACCAATCGACAACAGATTCGACGATTCAAGAAGAGGAAGTAGACTCACCGACTGTCATCTCGAATCCACCACGTTTGAAAGCCAATGCACAAGGTGAGCATGAACTGCTGATTGCCTATAAACGCCAAGCCTTATACGACCCTGAAACGGGTGAAAATGACCTATTACAGGTCAGAGGCTATCTGACTAAACCTGAACTCTGGAACTCGAAAAATAGCGATGGCAGTGTTTCGGATGTGTTGGTTGGCCCACAAATTCGTGCGAAACAAGGTGACAATTTAAAAATTCATCTGGTCAATCATCTCCCTGTTGAATCGACGGAGACCTGTCCAAGTCCAGTGACCAATATTAACCAAGGGAACTGTTTTAACACCACAAATTTACATACACATGGTCTCTGGGTTAGCCCGCAAGGAAATAGTGACAACGTATTTTTGAGCTTAAAACCTCAGCAAGATTTTCATTACGAATTTAAGATCGAACCGAATCATCCTGCGGGAACATTTTGGTATCACTCGCATGTGCATGGTTCAACCGCGATTCAGGTCTCAAGTGGCATGGCTGGCCCTTTGATTATTGAGGGCGAGCGGAAACCTGTCATTCGTCAGGGGCAAATTCAGCAGACTGGAGATTTGGACATCTTATGGAAAAATCAAAAAAACCAGCAGTATGACCATGAAAAAATCATGCTATTCCAGCAGATTCAATACAATGAAGATTGCGACAGCAATTTAAGCCAAGTGAATGGCACACCCTGCCTCTATAGCTTAGAAGATTATTCAAAACTCGATATACCAACCTCATGGGCGGATGAAAATCGTTTTACCAGTATCAATGGCAAAATGTTTGGTGAAATTAAGGTGGATCAGAACCAATACCACCGCTGGCGTATGATTCATGGCGGTATCCGTGACACCATTGGTTTGACCATCAAAGAACTGCCTGATTCTGCGCTCTTTACCGCAGAGCAAACCCTGAGCGAATGTCAAAAATATCAAAGCAAGTCGATGTCTTCACAGTTTAAAACGCTGAAAACATTACCGTTATATACCCTTGCACAAGACGGCTTGACCATGGGGAAAATCCAAAAGCAAGGGATTGAAATTTTTCAACCGGGTTATCGCTTTGATGCCATGCTCGCCTTCCCGACCACCAATAAATACTGTGTATACGATACCAAGCTGAATCTAGAAGATGAAATTAATGCGCCTGAATCAAGTCCGCTACTTCGTCGCGCACCGGAAGAAAAACTCAATACGCAGCTCCTCGGTTGGGTCAATGTGCAAGCAACCCAACTACCACAGCAAACGCCGTTTAACTTCTTAAAAAGTCAGGCCACCCAACTAAAACTGGCACCAGAAGTGATTGCACAGCTCGAACAGGGTGATTTATCAGCCTTTATCTCGCATGCGAGTTTAATGACTGCTGAAGTCGATGAAATGCTCAAAACAATGGCGAAGCAAATCACCAACTTTGACATTTTGTTCAATGTAGATGGCAGCTTTAAATTTGGTATTCGTCATGCCGAAGAAGGCACCTTGATCAGCTTTGGTGACGCCTACCACGATGAAGACCATACCCACCACAGCTATGTCCGCAAGCTTCCAATCGGGCAAACCCAAGAGTGGGAGTTGAGCAGTAATGTTGCCAGTCATCCCTTCCATATCCATGTCAATCCATTCCAAGTCGTGAAAATATTGAATGAAAATGGTGTCGATGTCAGTGCCATCGGCAGCTCAGATAAAGATGGTGCGGGAAATATTGACTCGCAATATCATGGAATGAAAGGCGTTTGGAAAGATACGCTCTTTGTTAAACAGGGCTATAAAATCTTTGTACGCAGCAAGTACGAAAAATTTGAAGGCGACTTCGTGCTGCACTGCCATATTTTAGACCATGAAGATCAAGGCATGATGGAAACCGTACGTATTTGTGGCGACCAATATGATTGTAATAGTGAACCGCCTTCACATCATTCCTCTATGGATATGACTGCAAGCGATATGCCGACACACAATCACTAAGACCGATCTATGCTGTACAAAAGCCCATATCAATATGGGCTTTTTGTTTGCCTAACACTGCGGCTTGCTGCAAAATAACATGATTAATGATATCTAAAATTTATACTGAGGCTGGTCATGACAACGTCTATGGCATTCACATCTTTTTCTCTCAACGGTGTCGATGCACAAAAATTTCTACAAGGGCAAGTGACTTTGCATGTTGAACGCCTTGAAGAAAATGCAACACGTTATACTGCAATCTGCGACCTCAAAGGCCGTATTCACTTTGGTTTATGGCTCACCAAACACAGTGCTGAAAGTTTTTCTATTGTCACAACGGCAGATCAAGCCGAAGAATTTGCCAAACATATTAAAAAATATGGTGCATTTTCTAAGATGAAACTTGAAGAAACTGGTGCAGTTTTTCCGAGTTTAGTTGGTGATGAAACGACATTTACTTCGGAACCGACGGATGTTGTTGCATGGGAAATTCAAGCGATTCAAGCGGGTCAGGCCTATATCGACCAAGCTATTGAACATGTGTTCCAACCGCAAGAGTTACGTCTACATCAGCGTGAAGGTGTCCACTATGACAAAGGCTGTTATTTGGGTCAGGAAGTGATTGCACGCTTATGGTTTAAAGCCAAACCGAAAGCTTGGCTGCATGCGATTTCAGGTACAGGCGCTACTCCTGCACAAGGCGAACAGCTGAATAAAGGCGTGCAAGTGGTAAATAGCGCGGCTGTAGAAAATGGTTATGTAGCACTGGTTGTTGCTCGTCCAGAAGCTTTGGAAGAGTTAGATGTAACTGTTTTAGCCTTGCCTGAAGCTTTGAATGGTGATGTGGCACGTCCGCAGTCAGCTTAAATAAATTCAGAAGATAGCTACATTTAGCTATCTTCTTTTATAATAAATCTAAGTTTTAAATTTTAAAAATTCATCATATTAATTTGACTATTTTTAAACTAAAATACACTCCGAATTTTAACAATAAACTATATAACGATGCATCAGACACAATTTCAAGACCCAAAGCATAAGTTAATTGCACTCTACTATGGTGGTTTTTCAATATTAGCAGTTTTAATGATATTTTATTTTATTGGTTTTCTTAATCTGTTCTCAATTAACAATATTATTTATCTACTGTTCCTTCTTCAACTTATCATTACAATTTCTGGCAGTTATCTTTACTGGAAACAAAACATTAAAGGTTTAATAACCCTAAAATGGATAAGTTTTAGTTTGATCTTCCTTATATGTACGCCTTATTTTTTATATATTCCAAATATTGCACTTATTTTTGGTTTTTACATAGAAGCAACTCCTGATTCTTTTTTCTATCTACTAAAAGCACATATAGGCTACAACACGTCAATAAAATTCAATACAGATGGAACATTGCCTTGGGGCTTTGGTTTAAATTTTATTGAGTTAATTATAGATTTCTTTCATAAGTCATTTTTCACTCAGCTCCAAGTTATAAATTCCAGCAATTAGATTGAATCTTAATGCTAGTCTTTTGCCTCGATTGCGATATCGCTCAGCAAGAATTTTGAAGGTTTTCA
>NZ_VPBO01000053.1:0-4403 GCF_013418655.1 Acinetobacter sp. YH12128
GATTATTTAATAATCTCAAAAGCCTTGGGAATACTTGCTTTGATCACCTATTTTTTTGAAAGAAAATAGGTATTACCCTTTGAAATCAGTATGTTTACGCAATGCTGTAAATATCCGTTTTGCAGTTTCTTCACGTACTGATTTTGGGTCTCTCAAAATACCGGCAATAAACAGAGTAAAAGCATCGTATGTCGGGAATGTAGAAAGGTCAGATATGTCACTTACACGACTTAAAATAGCACTATATTTGCTGATTTGAGCATCTGTTAAATCGCAGAACATATCTATTGTGTTCGGGTCCCGAGCTTGTGTCGTTAGAGTTTTAGGTTTTGGTTTCTCTTTTACAGTGAACTTAAAGCCGACTACAGAACGCCCCTGCTTTATATTCTCATAGCTGAGGTTAATATCCGTATTTTGATTAATTTCATCTAATGAGGGTTTAATTACCCTTTTTTTTAAATTACTTAAATCTTGATACGACTCAGGTAAGCCAAGCTGTTCAAAAAGATCATTAAGGCTGATTTGAAAACCGCCCATCACCTGATGTTTCTTAGCTAAGTGATAGATGTCTAGTGAGTAGTCTTTCCGGAGCCGTAATACAACCTCTTTTTTATATTTTGTATAAGGATTTAAAGCATCAAACTCCCTAAGAAGAAGAAGGACTTCATCAGTAAAGTAGAGTTCTGAACCCCCTTGCCCTACTTTATAAACAACCTTGTTCAACCATCTTATTTTCACCCGATCCCCATTTTGTGCTGTATATCCGAAAAATCGGGTAAAAAGACGCTCTGACGCTGTTTCTAGTGCTGTGTATGCGGTTGAAAGATCGACATTACACTCACGTGAAAATTCATGAGATGAGATAAAAATAGGTTCATTACTTGATATTTGTGTTGTTCTAGCAAGCGGCGTAGACATGATAAAAAGACGTTTTTCATCAAGGCTCATTCCACGAAAGCATTCAGCAACTCGGTTTTGTAAGACAACCCAATCTTTCGGATAATGTTTCTTTAGATCTACAGCCATATAAACAGCTCAAAAATAATAAATCGGTTTGTTTTTATACTAAGTACATTGTTTGAGTCAATACTTTTTTACAAATTAAAGTACATACATAGGTTTGTACTTTAATACTTGGCGTTTGTACTTTTTAAACTTGGCGTTTGTACTTTTTAAACAGTGTTTAACTTGGCGTTTGTACTTTAATACTTGGCGTTTGTACTTTTTTAAAGTTTGAAAGCCATGTTACACGTGGCTTTGAGGGGGGGCTAAAAGTATTTAAAAGCTTCTTAAAAGAATAAAAAGGAGCAGGGGAGTGAAAAACAGCCCTATGGCACTCGCTTCGCTCGTGGCATTTTGACCTCGTTTCACTCGGTCTTGGGGGCTGTTTTTTGGTGACTGCTTTCGAGGATTCAAAAAAGCAAAAGCGGCTATGAATTCGCTTCGCTCATAGAGCTTTTTTGCTCGCTTCGCTCGGTCTAGGTGCAAATACCAGCATTTGATTTAATTCCTTTTGTCTTTTTTATTTTTTTAAAGCAGTTTTTCAGAGGGTCGAGGCTCAACTTTTCTTTGTGTCACTCGTAGACACTCGTTAAATATACCGTTTAAATGCAAAAAATAAGGGTTTTTAGCTACTTTAGGTGTTTTTTTGATATTACCTACATGAAGTAAATTAAAGTGCCTTAGAAAGCAAAATAGAGAGATTTAGGAACTCACCTCGTTTAGTTGTTTTGCCGCAACCGAGGGAGTCATATCTCACTTTCGTAGAGTTCACGTTGTTTGTCGAGTAGAACATGGGTAGGCAAATACCCAAGTCATTATCACAATACGTCGTTCTTTATACTAAAGAATGGAAAAAACTCATCTTAACGAGGACTCCCGCTAATTTTTCTAAATTAGTTAAATATTCAATTAGTTAGAATTGAAACTATGAAAAAAATCATGCAGTACACAAGACTATGCTGCCGTATTTTCTTTTCTTTCATTAACGTTTGCTTAGTCCTGACTTAGATCGGGAGACCAATCCCGACCTATCAGAACAAACAATGGCGACCAAACCATTTTTAGCTATGTTTCGCTTTTTTAGATAACAACATAAAACCGACTCGGATTTTCGACAACACTACTCCCTTTACCACCCTTAGCAGCCACGCCACTGGTGAGTTCGCAATGTTTAATACAGCATCGACTTCGTTATTTTCATAACTTATACGACCTACTCATCCTCTCTCCCTCTCCATGCCTTGCCGTGACAACTCAATGTCTAAGCATGGAGATTCCCAAGTTATTTCTAACGATCTTAGCAATTGAACGCCAATGCTCTTTTGTCTGTCAGTGCTTCCATTTTCCCCACCACGCGGTTCCTTAGATTTGGTGGATATGACTTTGAGACAAAATCTGAGCGTATGGCTCTTAATCTACACGTGTCTCCGGTTTATGCTTCCGGATGTATACTGTTTAAGCTATCCGTTGACCCACTTTGCTTGAGATGATCTCACTCAGTGGTGCCGCTGCTTCCAGATTTCTCCTCAGCTAGCCTGTAACATTGCTGTTACCTCAAACGCCATCAGTTGTGCCAATGAGCTGCGCTTCCCTCTTAGAGTGCATTTGCCGCAACACATTGCCGTTATTAGTGACCCTTAACATCCTGTCAGGGTCTCACGGTAATCGTTAAAACAGGGTTTCAATACAAAAAAAATTGTATCTAGTCAGGCTATATCTAACCTCACGACCACTTCACAATCATTCGATTGTTTATAGGCTCCCGTGTCCTTGTCGCCCAACCCCGTTTACAACGGATTGGATCGAAAAGGAGTATTACAACTCCCTAGCGCCCATCAGATCGTACCGAACGGGATTTCTCCAGTAGTACGCTCAATCGGTCAACTCAAAATGGCTAGTTCTGAATTGTGCGCTATCTAAAAAAACATGGCTTTAAGCAGGCTGTTGCCTGCTCAAAATCGCTAAAACGAAAATGGTCAGGCAGTTGGTCAGACTGCTTTAAGTCAATGAATATTGCGACTATAAACCAAGCAAAAACAGATGTAAATTCCGTCACCTAGGAACCACTTGATTGCACGATGACAAATTGTGTCAATTAAGTCCGACCAATGCCTTTGGCATTGGTAAAAAATCAAAATCGTTGAAAGCATTATAAAATATAGCTTTTAGTTATAATAAATATTGCTTGATTACATAGGACTTTTTAGAATATTGTTTGATGACAATTGAACAAATATTGCTTGGTAACAATAAAATGATTCATTACAGCCCGAACAGTCGTTATACAGCGCAAAAAATTGTAGATAAAGTTGCAAACGGTGCGTATTTCTATAGTCACTTTACTATTGAATCTGATAACACGATGTTTGCAGATAAAATCCAAAAACTCATAAAAAAACTCAGCCAAAAATATTCTTTAGATTTAAGCCCACGACAAAGGACTTATCGTTTAAATAAAAAAAATGAGCCTATTGCGGATTTAATTATTCAAAAGCGTTATGACCAAGATATATGGGAATTTTGGCTGTTTGTGACAACTCCAAAAAGCAATGAATACAACACTCTTAAAAGCGAGGGGCAATTAAAGAAAATAGTCAAACAGCGAATATCAGAAGTTGAAACAACGTGGAATCGAGAAGAAGAACAAGAACAAATTTCATTGATTCAGACATATTTTAATGACCATGAAAAATTCAAATTTGTTTTACAAAAGCCCTTTTTAAAAGTTGCGTTTGGAAATGGGAAAAATGTTGAACTGGTGCGCCTTTCACACTCAAAAAAGAAATCAAAGAATTATCCTGATACGGAGAAAAGTGCAAAAAACTATACATGGACTTGGCGATTTGATGAGCCTAGCGTGCAGCTGATTAAAAAAAGCTATGTTGAAATTATAAATACACTTATTTCAAATAATGACAAAAGCGTTGGCATGTCTAAGTTGCAGTCATTTTATGATGATCTGAAATTTTACGGAGTCTTCAAAGGGAATCGGCACCAGATCGGACGATTGTTTGTTGATGCGGTCAGTTATCACTTCAAAAAAACAGGGAAAAACTTTAGAAAAATGGACTACTACATTCCTTTAGAGCTGAATTACCTGCCCCGAATTAAGAATTATGCAGATGATTTTATTCAGTATGTTTTCTTAAGAAGGATTTATGAGAGTGTTCAAATCAATTTGAATAAAGACGATGTAAATCAAGACACTTACACCGAACTATTTAACAAATATTTGGTTTAATAACAGGACTTAATATGAATATTGCAACCTTAAAAACTGCTGAAATATTTAAAAAACTCCCTCATTTATTTAAGTCTAAGTTTATATTTTTTTTCCTAGGCTTTTGGTTGATGCTAACAGCATTTCACTATGTCGATATTGTACCTAGTGATGATTATTT
>NZ_VPBO01000054.1:0-2826 GCF_013418655.1 Acinetobacter sp. YH12128
TGTGCATTCAGATGCAAAGACATACGGCGAAGATCGGCCTCTTGAATTTTGCCATTTTCTGGATAGAGCTTTTCAGCCATTAGCCCCAACAAAGGACGCAATGCCATACGTACATGCGCTTCAGCTTTTGGCTCTAAATATAAGCCAATCAGGTTCATGCTCAGCAAAGCAGATTTTTGCACAGCAGCATCACCCTGTTCTTGCTCGGTAGCAAATAATAGTAAGTCCAACACTGCACCTGAAAGTGCAAAAATATTGGCTACAGTAGGGACATTTGCTTTGGCTTTTAACTGCTCTAAACTTGTATTACCACACGCTTTTAAATAATCCTGAATTTGATGGGCTATAAATTTATGATCTTCAGTATGCGTCACACTTTCTAAATTAAAAATTGCCAGTTCTACGGCTGGCTTATTTATTGTCTGTTGTTCTTTTTGAACATTTTGATCAGTTGTCATGTAAAAACCTATTACTCAAATTCTAAATATTTAAAACTGTGTTTGACGCTAGCTTTAGCAAATGCTAACCATTGTTCTTTTTCGGTCGTGTGGTTTCACTGTAAGTGAGGTAAGGACTTGAATATTGTTTCCGGTCCACCCAATCATCGTCACTGGCAAGGACAGGTATCGCTTTTTCTGGTGCAGCTTCCGCTACTTTTATTTCAGGCACTTTAGGCACTGCCACGGGTGCAGCTGTCACATTCGTAGGCGTTGCAGAGCCTTCTCGAATGGTTTCCGTATAAGTCAATGCGCGTGTAGAATAAGAAATTTTACGACCCACAATATCCTTATCAATAGTTGCTTGAGAGTTCTGAACTGCGGCAGCAGTTGACCCAGAAACGATGCCGTTACTCATTCCACTTCCACCTAATACGCTGGATAAGCCTTGTGCACCCTGACCCAAACTTGCCATTTGTGAAGCAGAAAGTCCAAAGTTGAGTTTCGATGAAATTGCAGATAGTGCAGAGTTGCTGACTTGGTCTTTAAATTGATTTAACGCTTGTCCACCAACATCTTTTAATGCATTTTTTCCTATATTTTTTAAAGAATCTGCATTTAAATTGAATAAGTTATCTTTAAGCTGTGAAGTTAAATTTTGCCCCAACGACCCGAGTGCATTCTGAATCAAGTCTGAAGCTCCCGGTACAACGTTTTCTGCCCATTGATAGTCACGCTTAAAATGACTCGCTGAATCCCAAGCACTTCGAGGATCTTTGTCAAACTCAACTTTAGCCGGTCCTGGTGCAATACCCGTTACTTGAGCAAAGCCATTGCCGTCTAATTTTCCTGTAACTTGCTTGCCCAAAGCATCAATCACTTTAAATCCAGTTCCGCTAAAGAAATCTTGACCACCATAGCTCTTAAGCAGTTCTAAAGCCCCTTTCATCGGATTAGAAGCAGGAAGTTGTGCAGACTTGCTAGCACTCGATGCTGGTTTAAATAGATGCTGCCCTGCATTTACTTCAAATTTACCGCCTGTCTTAGCAAAAATTCCCGAGCCATTTAAAGTAATTTGGGAAGAAGCTCCTGTGATCACAATCTCTTTCGGACTGCTAATCTCTATTTTGTCCTCAGTAGAAGAAATCGTAATTCCTTTTTTTGCCAAAATATCCAAAGCATCAGATTGTGCTTGAATTTCAATTTTACTTTGTGCAGCTACGGCTTTAATGCCACCTTGTGCTGCAAATAAACTGACTTTGCCCAGTGCTTGGCCCACAATATTTTTTTGCGTACTCAGGTTAATGCTATCACCGGCAATTTGGTTGATCATGCCTGTTGCTGATAAATGAATATCCTCTGGTGTACTCAGTGCAATACCATCCACTGAGTTAAGTAAAAGAATGGCTTTTTTAAATTTAGCGATATCTTTTTCTATTTCACTGGCAAAAGCTTTTAGCTGTTCAACAGATTCGATTTCATCTGTTTTTTGTTGCTTTGCAATATCACTTAAAGACTTACTATTACTATGACTCGTCTCCAGCTGTGTTCTTGCAATCTCTGCATCTAAATGTTCGCCACTGGCCTTTTCCTGTTTATAAGTCGACACCAATAAACCTTGTCCAGCCCGAACCGCCCCCCATTGATCGGTCCGCAGCTCAAAACCTTCACCCCGACTTTCACTCTCAGCCTTTTCTTTAGGATGACTGAGCTTACCGAGGTTCAGTTGGCTCGCACCATGGCTACTTTGCAACTGCGTACTAATTTGTCCCGTGGTGTCATCAAAGCGTAATTGACCAAATCCCTCTCCCGCCACTTCTTTGGAACGAATCCCTGCTAGCTTTTTGGTATCTGGTAATTGTCCTTTATTGTCAAATTTAGTAGGACTACGCTGCGCTTCATGAATACGACCCACGACAAATGGTCGGTCAATGTTGCCATCAAAGAAATCAACGACAACTATTTCACCAATTCGAGGTAAGAAACGTGCGCCATAACCTTCGCCGGCCCAAGGCGTCAGTACATCGACCCAAGCCGAGTCTGTGTCATTATTATTCGCACCTGCACCGCCATCATGGCCATGATCATCGGAACGGGTAAATAGGAAACGAACTTTTATCCGTCCCCATTCATCAACATGGATTTCTTCACCGGCAGGACCCACAACTTTGGCACGTTGGGGATGTGTTACTGGTCGATGTGTAAGTGGATTAAATTCAGGAACGGTCGTAATATTTCGACGTTGCAAAGCCAAGGTATTGGCTTGGCGTTCATCCGCATCGCTTTGTTTGACTTGCCACTGACTTTGATGGATTAACTGTGTAACTTGATCGGTTAAGTCTTTGGGTAAATTATTTTGGTTATAAAAAGACTTAGATAAAATCAAAAA
>NZ_VPBO01000055.1:0-2790 GCF_013418655.1 Acinetobacter sp. YH12128
AACCCACCCGCTATAAGGCGGGTATCATAAACTGAATACATAGGTTTATGAGGCGAACGAGGGGAAGTGAAACATCTCAGTACCCTTAGGAAAAGAAATCAATTGAGATTCCCTCAGTAGCGGCGAGCGAACGGGGAAAAGCCCATTAAGTTATCTAAGCTTTAGTGGAACGCTCTGGGAAGTGCGACCATAGTAGGTGATAGTCCTGTACGCGAAAGGGCTTAGATAATGATGTCGAGTAGGGCGAGGCACGTGAAACCTTGTCTGAATATGGGGGGACCATCCTCCAAGGCTAAATACTCCTGACTGACCGATAGTGAACCAGTACCGTGAGGGAAAGGCGAAAAGAACCCCTGTGAGGGGAGTGAAATAGATCCTGAAACCGCATGCATACAAGCAGTGGGAGCCAACTTGTTTGGTGACTGCGTACCTTTTGTATAATGGGTCAGCGACTTACATTCAGTAGCAAGGTTAACCGATTAGGGGAGCCGTAGAGAAATCGAGTCTTAATAGGGCGTTTAGTTGCTGGGTGTAGACCCGAAACCGGGTGATCTATCCATGAGCAGGTTGAAGGTTGGGTAACACTAACTGGAGGACCGAACCCACTGTCGTTGAAAAGCCAGGGGATGACTTGTGGATAGGGGTGAAAGGCTAATCAAACTCGGTGATAGCTGGTTCTCCCCGAAAGCTATTTAGGTAGCGCCTCGGACGAATACCATTGGGGGTAGAGCACTGTTTCGGCTAGGGGGTCATCCCGACTTACCAAACCGATGCAAACTCCGAATACCAATGAGTACTATCCGGGAGACAGACTGCGGGTGCTAACGTCCGTAGTCAAGAGGAAAACAATCCAGACCGCCAGCTAAGGCCCCAAAATTATAGTTAAGTGGGAAACGATGTGGGAAGGCATAGACAGCTAGGAGGTTGGCTTAGAAGCAGCCACCCTTTAAAGAAAGCGTAATAGCTCACTAGTCGAGTCGGCCTGCGCGGAAGATGTAACGGGGCTAAAACTATATGCCGAAGCTGCGGATTTACACATTAGTGTAAGTGGTAGGGGAGCGTTCTGTAAGCCGATGAAGGTGGATTGAGAAGTCTGCTGGAGGTATCAGAAGTGCGAATGCTGACGTGAGTAACGACAAAACGGGTGAAAAACCCGTTCGCTGAAAGACCAAGGGTTCCAGTCCAACGTTAATCGGGGCTGGGTGAGTCGACCCCTAAGGCGAGGCCGAGAGGCGTAGTCGATGGGAAATTGGTTAATATTCCAATACTTCAGTGTAATGCGATGAGAGGACGGAGAAGGTTAAGTCAGCCTGGCGTTGGTTGTCCAGGTGAAAGGAAGTAGGCATGTATCTTAGGCAAATCCGGGGTACTCTATGCTGAGATCTGACAGCAAGCTGTACTTGTACAGTGAAGTGGCTGATACCATACTTCCAGGAAAAGTCTCTAAGCTTCAGTTACACTGGAATCGTACCCGAAACCGACACAGGTGGTCAGGTCGAGTAGACCAAAGCGCTTGAGAGAACTCTGCTGAAGGAACTAGGCAAAATGGTACCGTAACTTCGGGAGAAGGTACGCTGCTTTTGGTGATGGAACTTGCTTCCTGAGCTGAGAGCAGCCACAGAAACCAGGCCCCTGCAACTGTTTATTAAAAACATAGCACTCTGCAAACACGAAAGTGGACGTATAGGGTGTGATGCCTGCCCGGTGCTGGAAGGTTAATTGATGGGGTTAGCGTAAGCGAAGCTCTTGATCGAAGCCCCAGTAAACGGCGGCCGTAACTATAACGGTCCTAAGGTAGCGAAATTCCTTGTCGGGTAAGTTCCGACCTGCACGAATGGCATAATGATGGGGGCGCTGTCTCCAGCAGAGGCTCAGTGAAATCGAAATCGCCGTGAAGATGCGGTGTACCCGCGGCTAGACGGAAAGACCCCGTGAACCTTTACTGCAGCTTGACATTGAACTTTGATCTTACTTGTGTAGGATAGGTGGGAGGCTTTGAAACCGAGACGCTAGTTTCGGTGGAGCCAATCTTGAAATACCACCCTGGTAATATTGAGGTTCTAACTCTGCTCCATTATCTGGAGCGAGGACCATGTCTGGTGGGTAGTTTGACTGGGGCGGTCTCCTCCTAAAGAGTAACGGAGGAGTACGAAGGTGCGCTCAGCGTGGTCGGAAATCACGCGTAGAGTATAAAGGCAAAAGCGCGCTTAACTGCGAGACCCACAAGTCGAGCAGGTACGAAAGTAGGTCTTAGTGATCCGGTGGTTCTGTATGGAAGGGCCATCGCTCAACGGATAAAAGGTACTCTGGGGATAACAGGCTGATACCGCCCAAGAGTTCATATCGACGGCGGTGTTTGGCACCTCGATGTCGGCTCATCTCATCCTGGGGCTGAAGCAGGTCCCAAGGGTATGGCTGTTCGCCATTTAAAGAGGTACGCGAGCTGGGTTTAGAACGTCGTGAGACAGTTCGGTCCCTATCTACCGTGGGCGCTGGAAATTTGAGAGGATCTGCTCCTAGTACGAGAGGACCAGAGTGGACGAACCTCTGGTGTACCGGTTGTGACGCCAGTCGCATCGCCGGGTAGCTATGTTCGGAAGGGATAACCGCTGAAAGCATCTAAGCGGGAAGCCTACCTCAAGATAAGATTTCCCTTGGACTTTATGTCCACTAAAGAGCCGTTGAAGACTACGACGTTGATAGGTTGGATGTGGAAGTGCGGTGACGCATGAAGCTGACCAATACTAATTGCTCGTGAGGCTTGACTATACAACACCCAAACAGTTGTAT
>NZ_VPBO01000056.1:0-2304 GCF_013418655.1 Acinetobacter sp. YH12128
CAACTGTTAATGCTGAAAATAGAGCTTATACTCAACTTATTCGTCCATAATATATAAATTCACAATATTTAAAAGCTGGCTCATTTCAGTAAAAGTCGCAAGATTTTTCATTTTCACAAGGCTTTCCTTTAGAATAGGCGCATCTTATTTCTTAGCTTTGATTTCTCAATGATTCAGTTAGACCAGTTATCTATACGTCGCGGTGGACGTGTTTTATTTCAAAAAGCGTCGATGCAGTTACACCCAGGATGGAAAATTGGCCTAACCGGTGTCAATGGTGCCGGGAAATCGACCCTGTTTTCAGCTTTGCTTGGTGGCATGGAGTCAGACACCGGTTCGTTGACCCGTCCTGCGGTATGGACCGTGGCGCATATGGCGCAGGAAATCAAAGCGCTGAATATGAAAGCCATTGATTTCGTCTTGTCCGGCGATGAAGAATACTGGGATATTCAACAGAAACTGGAGCAGCCAGATCAGCTGGATGATGCAGAACTGGCCCATTTATATGGCCGTTTTGATGAAATTTCAGGTTATTCTGCGCCGGCCAAAGCTTCGCAACTGATGGCCGGTCTGGGCTTTTTTGAACATCAATCCCAACTGGATGTTTCAAGTTTTTCTGGTGGCTGGCGCATGCGCCTGAATCTGGCGCGTACCCTGATGAGCCGTTCCGATTTACTCCTTCTTGATGAACCGACCAACCATTTAGACCTGGATGCCATTCTCTGGCTCGAAGACTGGCTGAAAGCCTATGAAGGTACGCTGGTGCTGATTTCGCATGACCGGGATTTCCTCGATGCGATTACCGATCATATTTTACATATTGAAAATCAGGAACTGATTTTATATACCGGTAACTACTCGACCTTCGAGCGCACCCGCAGTGAACGTCTGGCGCAGCAGCAACAGGCTTATGAAAAGCAGCTGGAAACCCGCGCACATCTGCAAAAATATATTGACCGTTTTAAAGCGAAAGCCACCAAAGCCAAGCAGGCACAGAGCCGGATCAAACAGCTGGAGCGTATGCAGGAACTGTCTGCTGCCCATGTTGATACACCATTTACCTTCAGTTTCCGTGAACCGACCAAAATGAGTTCGCCTTTATTGCAACTGGAACATGCCGATATTGGTTATGGTGACAAGCTGATTGTCACCAATGTCAATTTACAGATCACGCCAAGCAGCCGGATTGGTTTGCTCGGGATGAATGGTGCCGGTAAATCCACCCTGATTAAATCGCTGGTCGGTGATTTAAAATTGCTTCAGGGTCTGCGTAAAGATTCAGAACTGCTCAATATTGGCTACTTTGCCCAACACCAAATGGATGCACTGGATGGCAATGCCAGCCCGATGTTACAGCTGGCCCGTATTGCCGATAAAAAAATCAGTGAAGCCAGCCTGCGTTCTTTCCTGGGCAGTTTTGGTTTTAGCGGCGAACGCATGGATACGCCAAGTGAAAGTTTCTCAGGCGGTGAACGTGCCCGTCTGGCTCTGGCATTGATTGTCTGGCAGCGTCCAAACGTGTTGATTCTGGATGAGCCGACCAACCATTTAGATCTGGATATGCGTCATGCATTGACCATGGCCTTGCAGGATTTTGAAGGTGCTGTGGTGCTGGTATCGCATGAGCGCCAGCTGATTGCCAGTGTCTGTGATGAATTGCTGCTGGTACATAATGGTCAATGCCGTGAATTTGACGGTGATCTGACCGCTTATGCCGACTGGTTACGTCAGGCCCGCATTGAGATGATCAAAAACGGGCAGAAGCCAGCCGAGCCGGTGAAATCTCAGGTCGAAGTCAAAGCAACCATTTCCAGACTGGACAAAGAAGCACAGCGTAAGGAAGCGGCACGCCAGCGGGAACTGAGCCGCCCGATTCGTAAAAATATCGAAAAATGTGAAACACAGATTTCAAAGGTTACGCCGCGACTGGCTGAAATTCAAAGCTTGCTCGGAGATAGTGCTTTATATGATGCCTCACGTAAAAATGATTTGCTCAAACTGATGAATGAGCAAACTGAGCTGAAAGCCAAACTGGAAACAGCCGAAGAACAGATGCTGGAACTAATGATGGAACTGGAAAGTCTGGAGCAGTCCTTCTAACACTATTTCAACACCCCCATTATCTGAGAGATGAGTAACAAGCGTTATTCATCTCTTTTTTTTATTAAAACCACCCATTTTTAATATTTTCCTCCTGCTTTTCATCTCCGTGTAGTTCCTTGCTATTCTTGAGTACTGCATCTCTTCTTCAAAACTTGACACATTTTGTCGTGAATTACGCAAGTGCCATATAAGTTTATTTTT
>NZ_VPBO01000057.1:0-2020 GCF_013418655.1 Acinetobacter sp. YH12128
GCATGTTCCGCGTCCTTGCAATACTGTGTTTACATACAGTCTATCGCTTAGCGGAAAGTTCTTTTACCCTCAGCCGAAATGCCTGCCGTTGCTAGACATTGCCAGCCAGTGCCCGTCACTCCCACTCTATTGATAAATTTTCTAAACAAAAAGGATCAAACTAATCTATAAGCTTTGTGGGTTAGAAAAAAAATAACTCACTTTGCATTGATCATATTTAAATTCTTGTTTTATCCATAGCACTAACCTATTAATTTTAAAAAATAATAGGTACTGGCTAAATAGCAAATCGATACATATCTTTTTCATAGAGGAAATATGATTTTAGTAAGTTCTTGTCTGGCTGGCTTAAAGGTACGTTATAACGGGACGCATAGCTTAAACGAAAAAATCGAAAAATTAGTCAAAGATGGAAAAGCTACTATGGTATGTCCAGAGATTCTTGGCGGTTTATCAACACCACGCGAACCTGCCGAGATTTCGGGAGGTAATGGCGATGATGTCTTAGATGGAAAAGCCTGTGTAATTGAAAAATCAGGAAAGGATGTGACTTCAATCTGTATTGAAGGGGCATATAGAACTTTAAAAAAAGTTCAATTATTAAAAGCTACTCTGGTAGTGCTTAAAGAAAATAGCCCTTCATGTGGTAGTTCAATGATTTACGATGGTCAATTTAATGGGAATAAGATCTATGGCAATGGAGTTACCTCCGCTTTGCTTAAACGTCATAATATAAAAGTCATTTCAGAAGAAACTTTTTGGCAACTTTTACCCTAGTTCCTCCGCTTTTATTTAAAATCTTCATGCAACTCCAACCACGCCCCCCTTTGCAATATCAAGTCTCTTCGGTATTTAGAGATATAGTGAGGTAATAATCTAAGAAGCATATCCATTACTTCCACATCAGTTAAAAAGTAGTGGTTCAATTTTATGCTGTAATTCTTTAACAATTTTAGCAAGCTGATCATGTAAAACTAACCAACATTGCTCATGACCTTGCCCAATATATTCATCTATTATGAGTTGCAAAATGTCTTGATCTATCTGACTTAAGAATTCTAAAAACCATGTCGCAGCAACATCCTTGGCAACTATTGTTTTATGATCTAATGTATAAGCTATACGGCATAGCGCTAAAATTTGATTACATTCATCCTGATCGTCTTTCCAATGAGCAATAATTTGTGGATAAGTTTTTTGCATGGCAAATATTAATTGTTCATAGCTAATTGGATTTAACCAATCGCAAATATCAGGTCCAAAGATAGTAATGTTATGTAATTGGGCAGTTTTAAGTAAAATACTAATATCTGGATCAGATTGACTATAAAGTAATTCACCTTTGAGTAATTCTTCTCTCAACCACTCGCCATATTGTAGCTGATATGTATATGGATGATTTTTATTGGTAATACTCCCTTTTTCTAATATCGTAATTTCTAAGGCACGCGCTGTAGCATGACCAATCGGAACAGATATATTTAGAAAATTCTGCGCTAATTGTTTTCTTTCCTGATCGGTAATTTCACGTTCAATAATAACTAAAATATCAAGATCACTTTTATGTTTTAAACCACCATCAACATACGAACCATATAAATAAATAGCATAAAGCTTATCTTTAAAATTTTTTTGTAAAAGCTGTTTTACACTTTCAACTTGGCGACACTCTTCATCATTTAAGCTTTGCATATGATTTTTAATTTAAAAAAATAAGTAATGAATTCATAGAGCATTATACAGAATAAGTGTAAATAATTTAATCAATTAGTAAATAACATACTATTTTTACAATATATTTACTTTCAATATAGAGTTTAATACATAAAACTCTATCAATCAAAAAAAGCTTGAAACAACATCTGAATAGTAAGAGTCATTTCCTCCTCACTTAGAGATGGATCCGGAAATTTGAACAACTCCTATAAGTGATACTCTGCTCCTCAAATGATGTTATAAACATCAATATATGGAGTATTTTATGGCACGTAGACCAAGAAGAAATCATTCAAACGACTTT
>NZ_VPBO01000059.1:0-1626 GCF_013418655.1 Acinetobacter sp. YH12128
GCTGATACCAAGTGCCTTGGCCGCATGCCGAAAATTCAGATGCTCGGCGACGGCGATGAACTGAACAAGGGAAATGAGCGGTATCCTGCCAGACAGGATACCGACATTCACGAGGTTTCGATGGTTAGTGCGCCGCATCGGAGCGGGCCTGCTACCAGTCGTCGGTTAGACGACTGGCGACTTCTCGGTGGCAGCCCCACGGAGCCGAAGGAGCACCAGCCCCAACGAAACCAGTACCGCCATCGCCGTGGCGTAACAGATCACGGGCCACGCTGTGTCACCGTTTAAAAGTGCCACCGCCAATGTCCCGACAATGCTGACTATCAGGCTTTGAACGCAGAAGTAGAACGCGACCGCTGATCCCGCGATGTCGTCGAACTCTGCCAAAGCGCCGTTCGCGGTAACGGACACCGTGAAGACAATACCGACCGCGACAACCCACATCGGTAGGATGAAGGTGAGGAATGACGGCGAGCCGTAAAGTTCGCCGATCCCCAACAGGACCGCTCCGCAAACAAGCAACGCCATCCCACGCGCCACGCATCCTGCGATGCCCCATCTGGCGACAAAGGACTTCGCGAAACGGGTTGTCACGATCATTACAAGCGCGACAGTGGCGAAGGCAAAGCTGAATCCGATCTCGGAATATTCCGCTTGGCCTATGAGCACACGGGGAGCCGTCGAGAAGAAGACGAAGTAGGTGCCCATACCGGCGCTAAAGCCGACAGTGTAAACCCAAAAAGCCGGACTCGCGAAGATCGGCAAGACAGATCGGCGCGTCTTGACTTGATCCAGAGGGCGGGTTTCGTGCCACCTGAAACCCGCATTTAGGAGTGCGAGCATCGCCAGTATAGCCAAAGTAATGAATATCGCCTGCCATCCCAAGAACTCGCCGATCAATACTCCGGCGATAGGGCCGAGCGCAGGCACGAACGCCAGCATCGAACTGAAAAGGCCGTAGATGACGACACCCTCAGGACGGTTGGCATAAACGTCGCGAACCGTCGCGAACGTCGCCACCAGCATGGCCGACGCGCCCACTGCTTGAAGTAGACGGAAAGCGACAAAGGCCGGTGCAGTTGAAGACCAAGCTGCTCCCAGAGACGCAATGACGAAAGCCGTTGCGCCCGCAAGTAGAATTGGCCGTCGCCCGATTCTGTCTGAGAGCGGACCAAAAATCACCTGGCCCACGCCGAGCATCACCATATAGAGGCTCAACGTGAGTTGGATCATAGCGGGCGTCGTGTTCAGGATGCCGGGCATCGCTGGAACGACAGGGAGATAAATATCCATCGCCAGTGAAGCGAGGATGTCGAAAGGAGCCATCAGCAGCAGTGCTGCCGGCAGCGTATAGGCCCACGCGGGGCGTGTGGTGGTCATGACGAATCAACCCTCGATTAAGGAATACCGGGCGACGTCTGCTCGTCAGCAATCAGATGAGACTAGCCTTACAGAGCGCCGCAACAACAATACTGGTTGTTGCGGCTTACTTGTCTGCTGACTTGGAATTTCCCATCTGATTACTCCACGCTTACGAATATGAATTGCTACATTTTATCCGATTATCTTTTGCTTCGCAATGCGGCATGGGCGCACTCAGCGTTCCAGCCCCCTCTGCCGCCCTAA
>NZ_VPBO01000060.1:0-1477 GCF_013418655.1 Acinetobacter sp. YH12128
CATACTGCATATAATGGCTCGATTTGGGTGTTGGAAGATGGAAAAAATGCTGGTTTATTAAGGCTATTGCCTAAGTAGAGCTGATTGAATCTTAGGGATTGGAAATTTTTAAAATGAATCATAATGGAGCCGATTTGGATCAAATAAAGTTAAAACAAATTAAAACTGACTTAAGTGTTGATGGAATTGTTAAGCTATCTCAGTTTATTGATAAAAAAGAAGTAAATTTAATCAAAGAGAGTTTGGTTGAAGAACTGAAACGTTTAAAAATTTATGAAAATAATAAAATAATCTCTAAAGAATTGAAAAAATTGAGTCATTTTCAACAGATTGTCATGTTGTCCAGAACAGTTAAACAGCCAAAAACTTTAGAAAAATATTCAGATATTTTGGGTGAAGTTGTATTCAAAATTTTTGCTAAAAAGTTTTACTCTGATCAGAAACAGCAACTTCTACTGACATTACCTCAACAGGAAAAATGGACACTGAATGATTTAAAATGGCATGTCGATTCACATTCAACAGCTTTTGAGTCACTGCAATTTTTTTTAATCATTGATGATATTCAACCTCATGGTGGTGGAACTCTAGTTTTGAAAGGTTCACATCATTTAACTGAACGATCTTCTTCAAGTCAGCTGAATCATTTATTGAGTACGAAAATATTAAATCAGCCTTTTGATTTTCAGAATAAAAAATTAGAGATCATTGAATTAACTGGCGTACAAGGGGATGTGTATTTAATGGATATGAGGGTTATTCATTCTCCAGCGATAAATGCTGCAAAAAAGATAAGAATGATGGCAACGTATAGATATTTTCAGAATTTGTAAGATAAATAAAGAAAACCCATCATCCTGACAGGATCTTCTTCATAAGAGATATTCCTAATCCATGCTGACATTCACATAGAAAAGAAACTATTGATAACACCTAATGTTTTTAATGTAGTAATGCCCGAGATTAAAAAACATATGGAAATTAAAGACTAGACTCTTTCATTTGATCATGTTCCTTGATATGCATTTAAGCGAAATGCAAAGTTTTGTCCAAATAACTGAGCGGTTTTAATATCGCCAATATCAAAAGCATCTGCCGCACTGGCATGTTCGGCTTGTGCCATAAGACCAGACCATGAGCCGAGACGATTGGCTGCTTGCGTATACGGAACACCTTGATGTTGCTCAGGTAAAATAGGGTTGCCGACCCATACCATACCGTGTTGCATCGAAAAGGTGAAAAGCGAAATCAGGGTCGATTGCTTATCCCCAGCAGGTAATGAGGAAACAGTAAATCCTGCGGCTAATTTTCCTTTAAAAGCCTGCTTCTTCCATAATGGACCTGTGGCATCCATGAGTTGTTTAAAAGTGCCAGAGACACCACCGAGATAGGTTGGAGTACCCCAAATTAGTCCATCATATTGACAGAGTAATTCAGGTTGAGACATCAACTGTTCAGCGGTGAATAAATCAATTTT
>NZ_VPBO01000061.1:0-1325 GCF_013418655.1 Acinetobacter sp. YH12128
CAACCATGATTGATGGTGCATTCTTCCAAGAAGAAGTGGAAGAACGCAAAATCATGGCTGTACCAATGGTATTCCAAGACGGCAACCACATCGGTCAAGGTCGTATGACCTTGGAAGAAATCATTGCTAAATTAGACACCAACTCTGCCGCAAAAGATGCTGAAAAGTTAAATGCCAAAGAAGCCTTTGATGTTCTTGTGATTGGTGGCGGCCCTGCGGGGAATACTTCTGCAATCTATGCAGCACGTAAAGGCATTAAAACAGGTATCGTGGCTGAACGCATGGGCGGTCAGGTCATGGATACGATGGACATTGAAAACTTCACGTCGATTCAAAAGACTCAAGGTCCTAAGTTTGCTGCTGAAATGGAAGCACATGTACGTGAGTACGGTGTGGACATTATGAACTTGCAACGTGTATCTGACATCAAAGGTGCTGACCAAACAGCCAATGGCTTAGTTGAAGTGACTTTAGAGAATGGTGCAAAACTTGAATCTAAAACAGTGATTCTTTCAACAGGTGCACGTTGGAGAGAAATGAACGTTCCGGGTGAACAAGAATACCGTACACGTGGTGTTGCATACTGCCCACACTGTGACGGTCCATTGTTTAAAGGTAAACGTGTTGCGGTGATTGGTGGTGGTAACTCAGGTGTCGAAGCGGCGATTGACCTTGCAGGTATTGTGGAACATGTAACGCTAGTTGAGTTTGATACTAAGCTTCGTGCTGACCAAGTGCTTCAAGACAAGTTAAACAGCTTACCGAATACCACTGTGATCATGAATGCATTGTCTACAGAAGTGGTCGGTGATGGTTCACAAGTCACTGCACTAAAGTATAAAGATCGTGCAACAGATGAAATCAAAACGATAGAATTGGCTGGTATCTTCGTACAAATCGGTTTGTTACCAAATACTGATTTCTTAAAAGAAACAGCGGTTGAACTTTCAAACCGTGGTGAGATCGTAATTAACGAGCGTAACGAAACCAATGTAAAAGGTGTATTTGCTGCCGGTGATTGTACAACAGTACCGTACAAACAAATCATCATTGCTACAGGTGAAGGCGCGAAAGCATCATTGTCTGCTTTTGATTACATCATCCGTTCGGGTCAATAATTCAGTTTAAACAGAACAGCAAAAGCCAGTTTTCGAACTGGCTTTTTTTATGACTGAAAATTCATGTCTTGTTTCATTTATAAATTATTAGGGTGTGTTGACATTTACAGCCGATAAATTGAGCTAAAGAGGCAACCATATAAATATACAAGCTAAAGCAACAGCGCTTTGATAGTTACGTTTTAGCTTATCGTATCTTGTGGCAAT
>NZ_VPBO01000062.1:0-1282 GCF_013418655.1 Acinetobacter sp. YH12128
AGAGGTGGTTCCACTTGTTTGAACAACTAAAAGCGTATTTATAAGTGATATTCCGCTCTAGTTAAGCCACCTTGTTTTGTTGGGGTAGCTGATCATAGTAAAACTCATTTGGTGTCATTTTGTCTAGACTCGAATGAGGTCGTTTCAGATTATAAAACTCAAAATATGCACTCAATTGCTTTTTCGCATCTGTGACACTGCTATAAGCTTTGAGATACACCTCTTCATATTTAACGCTCCGCCATAATCGTTCAACCATCACATTATCTACCCATCGACCTTTACCATCCATACTGATTTGAATGCCATTTGATTTCAATACATCAATAAATGCATCACTGGTGAACTGACTGCCTTGGTCTGTATTCAATATTTCAGGTGATCCATATTTTTCAATCGCTTCATTTAAAGCCGAAATACAAAAATCCACCTCCATACTAATCGATACCCTATGCGCAAGTACCTTGCGGCTATGCCAATCAATCACAGCACATAAATAAACAAAGCCTTTTGCCATAGGGATATACGTTATATCCGTAGACCACACTTGATTACTGCGCTGAATAGCCAATCCTTTGAGCAGATATGGATATTTACGGTGAGCTTGATTAGCCTGGCTTAAATTTGGTTTGCAATATAACGCCTGAATACCCATTTTCTTCATTAAAGTACGTGTATGACGTCGTCCTATATGATGCCCTTGACGATTCAACAAATCACGCATCATACGACTGCCTGCAAAAGGATATTGCATATGTAATTCATCAATACATCGCATCAGCTTCAGATCTGATGAGCTAACAGGTTTTGGGCGATAATAATAACAACCACGAGAGACTTTCAGTAACTTAGCTTGTTTAGATACTGAAATCTGAAGTGAGTGATCGATTAACTTTTGTGGTTGAAGCGGCCCAGTTTCTTCAACACACCTTCTAAAAAATCAATTTCTAATGCCTGCTCACCGATTTTTGCATGTAACTTTTTAAGATCAATGGGAGGTTCTGATGGAGCTTTTGATTGATCGAAAGCTTGTGAGGAAGCTGAGATCAATTGATTTTTCCAGTCAATAATTTGGTTTTGATGAACATCAAACTCAGAACTCAATTCAGCAAGTGTTTTTTCTGCTTTGATCGCAGCAAGTGCTACCTTAGCCTTAAAGTCGTTTGAATGATTTCTTCTTGGTCTACGTGCCATAAAATACTCCATATATTGATGTTTATAACATCATTTGAGGAGCAGAGTATCACTTATAGGAGTTGTTCAAATTTCCGGATCCATCTCT
>NZ_VPBO01000006.1:0-135615 GCF_013418655.1 Acinetobacter sp. YH12128
TAGAGGAATTGCCACAAGATACGATAAGCTAAAACGTAACTATCAAAGCGCTGTTGCTTTAGCTTGTATATTTATATGGTTGCCTCTTTAGCTCAATTTATCGGCTGTAAATGTCAACACACCCTAACACAATAGCTAAAAAAAATAAAAAGCACGTGTTTTTTCACCAAAAATAGTGATGGGCGAGATGTAGATGTGATGAATATCTGTATCGATTGTTTGGCGTCGATTTACACAGGCCTAACGCCATAATGCTTTCACGGCTTATTTCCTTTATTGAGATAAGGCCGATGATAGAAATATATCGAATTATCGCCTGCATCACACGAATCCATACATACACATGCAAAATCAGAATAAACAAAAGAAAAATCTCGGCTATACTCATTCATAAATTGATAATGAACAGAGCACTGAATAATGCGTGTACTTGTTGTGATGGATCCCATCGAAAATGTAAACCTAAAAAAAGATACCTCAATGGCGATGCTATGGGCAGCAGCACGTCGTGGACATGAGCTAGGCTATGCATTACAGCAAGATTTATATATCGATCAAGGCAAAGCCTTTGGTTTGATTTCACCGCTAAAAGTTTTTGAAGACTACAACCACTATTACGAACTCGGCGAAAAACAAAAAGAACCAATTGCTGCTTATGACGTGGTTTTGATGCGTAAAGATCCGCCGTTTGACATGAACTTTGTCTACACCACCTATATTTTGGAACAGGCTGAACGCGAAGGTGCATGGATTATTAACAAGCCACAAAGCCTACGTGACTGCAATGAAAAATTGTTTGCGACACAATTCCCTGAACTTCAAGTACCAACCTTGGTGACTTCGCAGCAAAGTCTGATTCGTGAATTTTTACAAGAACATGGTGATGTGATTGTGAAGCCATTAGACGGCATGGGCGGCATGGGCATTTTCCGTTTATACCAAGATGGCGTTAATATCGGTTCAACCATTGAAATCCTGACCAATAACGGCACTCAGCCGATTATGGCGCAGCGATACATCCCAGAAATTGTGGATGGCGACAAGCGCATCTTGATGATCAATGGCGAACCCGTACCGTATTGTTTGGCGCGTATTCCGCAAAATGGCGAAGTGCGTGGCAACTTGGCGGCAGGTGGTTTGGGCGAGGCGCGTCCATTGACCGAAAATGATAAAGCCATTGCAGCCAAAGTTGGGCCATTCCTTCGTGAAAAAGGGTTAGTGTTTGTTGGTCTGGATGTGATTGGTAATTACGTGACTGAAATTAATGTCACCAGTCCAACCTGCGTACGTGAAATTGATGCGCAATTTGGCACCTCGATTGCCGATGATTTATTTGATGTCCTTGAGGCAGGTTTAAAAGCTTAATTTTGCACTAGATTTAAAAGAGTCCTTCACGGGCTCTTTTTTTGGCCTGCGCTAAGGGGAGGGGAGCTTAAAAAGCAAAAAAACTGTAAGTGAATGCAATTAAAGTGAAAAATTGTCTGATTTTTTTTCAATTCTCATAGATTAATAATAAAACTAGTTTAAACTTTTAAAATAGTAGAAAAAAACAATCATACGCCTGTTGAAAAAAAGTAAATTACCTTTCACGGTCATGCGTTTGTGATTACAATTGTTTGCTTAAAATCGAATATCATTAGCCTCTTTTTAGAATTGAAGAATTAGACAGTGACCGAAGTAACGCAAGTAAAGCCGAAACATGTCATGATGATGGCTGCCGGAACCGGTGGTCACGTCTTTCCAGCGCTCGCTGTTGCCAAAGAGTTGCAACAACAAGGCTGTGAAGTTTCTTGGCTCGCAACGCCAACAGGTATGGAAAATCGCCTGCTTAAAAATCATAATATTCCAATTTATCAAATTGATATCCAAGGTGTACGCGGCAATGGAGTCGTGCGTAAGCTGATGGCACCATTTAAAATTCTCAAAGCTACATTGAGTGCCATGCGTTATATGAAACAACTCAAAGTCGATGCAGTTGCAGGCTTTGGGGGGTATGTGGCTGGGCCGGGTGGCTTGGCAGCTCGTGCATTGGGCATTCCAGTCATTATCCATGAACAAAATGCGGTGGCAGGTTTTACCAATACGCAGTTGTCACGTGTGGCCAAAATTGTTTGTCAGGCATTTCCAAATACCTTTCCAGCACAAGATAAAATCGTAACCACAGGGAATCCTGTACGTAAAGAAATTACAGAAATTTTAAATCCGTCATGGCGTTACCAAGAGCGTGAAAAAGCTGGGTTGCCATTACGGGTTTTAATTGTGGGTGGCTCACTGGGCGCACGTGCCTTAAATGAATGTGTGCCGGCAGCCTTGCAGCAATTAGAACAGCCACTCAGTGTATATCACCAGTGTGGTCAAAATAACGCTGAAAGCACATTGGCTCGTTATGCAAATGCACCTGAACATATGCAAGTTGAAGTTCAGCCGTTTATTGAAGATATGGCAGCAGCCTATTCTGCAGCGGATTTGATTATCTGCCGTGCTGGTGCGCTAACCGTCACTGAAATTGCGACAGCAGGTGTAGCAGCCGTGTTTGTTCCTCTGCCAAGTGCAGTGGATGACCATCAAACTGCAAATGCAGGGTTCTTGGCCAATATCAATGCTGCAAAAATTTGCCCACAAGCGGATATGACCGCAGAAAGTTTAACAGCGTTGTTGAAGCCGCTGATGAATCGCCAACGACTTATGGAAATGGCGGTTAAGGCTCGACAACAGGCACAACCCGATGCGACACAGCACGTGGTTGGTTTAATTCAAGATTTGTAAAATTCGAGTAATCTATGTCTCCATCAACGCCTGCCGATCAAGCGAAAAAGCTCATTAAAGTGCCAGAAATGCGCCGTATTAAACACATCCATTTTATTGGGATTGGTGGTGCGGGCATGTGCGGTATTGCCGAAGTATTGAAAAACCAAGGCTATAAAGTTTCAGGTTCAGATATTAAAGCGTCGAAAACCACGGCTCAGCTTGAAGAAAACGGCATTCAAGTTTTCATCGGTCATGCTGCTGAAAATATTCAAGGCGCCAATGTAATCGTGGTATCAACAGCTATTGATTCTGAAAACCCAGAAGTGAAAGCGGCGATTGAAACCCGTACACCTGTCGTGCGTCGTGCAGAAATGTTGGGTGAATTAATGCGTTACCGTCATGGTATTGCCGTTGCGGGGACGCATGGTAAAACCACGACAACCAGTCTGGTGACCTGCATGTTGGCAGAAGAAAATCTGGACCCAACTTATGTCATTGGTGGTTTATTAAATCGTACTGGTGTGAATGCTGCATTGGGTGCAAGCCGTTATATCGTGGCTGAAGCAGACGAATCAGATGCGTCATTCCTGCATTTACAGCCGATGGCAACGATTGTCACCAATATCGATGCTGACCATATGGATACCTATGGCGGTAGTTTCGATGTATTGAAAGATACCTTCGTACAATTCTTACAGCGCCTTCCATTTTACGGTTTAGCTGTGATGTGTGGTGATGATGCCAACATCCGTGAAATTATGCCGCGTATTGGTCGTCCTGTCGTGACTTATGGTTTCAATGAAGACAATGACATTCGTGCCGTTGATGTGGCTCAAGAAGGCATGCAATCACACTTTACAGTTTTGCGTAAAGACCGTGAGCCGTTACGTTTAACCATTAACTTGCCGGGTCTTCATAATATCTTAAATGCCTTAGCAGCGATTGGTATTGCAACGGATGAAGGCGTTTCTGATGCTGCGATTGCGCGTGCCTTAGAAAGCTTCAGTGGCGTAGGTCGTCGTTTCCAAGTCCAAGGCGAATTTGAAGTTGAAGATGGCTTGGTGAAATTGGTCGATGACTATGGTCACCATCCAAAAGAAGTGGAAGCGACCATTAAAGCTGCACGTGCAAGTCATCCAGATCGTCGTTTGGTGATGATGTTCCAGCCACATCGTTTTAGTCGTACGCGTGACTGTTTTGATGACTTCGTCGATGTCTTGTCACAAGTTGATCAACTGTTGTTATTAGAAGTTTATCCTGCAGGTGAAAAACCAATTGTGGGTGCGGATAGTCGTGCATTGGCTCGAAGCATTCGTCTACGTGGTGAAGTGGAGCCGATTCTCATCGATCCAGTAGAAGGTAACTTACAAGCAGTAATGAAAAAAGTGTTACAAGCAAATGACTTGTTATTAACACAGGGCGCAGGTAATGTTGGAGCAATCTCAATCGAACTTGCTCAAAACAATCTCTATGTAAAATGATCATCGCTTGGTGATCCAAAGTTTGTTTAGACTGTAGATAAAAGTTTAAGGATATAAACGTGTCAAATGCTTCAAAATTCGGCAAAGTTGCCGTGTTATTAGGTGGGAAATCTGCCGAACGTGAGGTTTCTCTCGATAGTGGTAAAGCTGTACTTGAAGCATTGGTGCGTTCGGGTGTAAATGCCGAAGCATTCGATCCGCAGCAACGCAGTGTGACTGAGTTGGTGGCTTATGACCGTGCATTTATCGTACTTCATGGCCGTGGTGGTGAAGATGGTCAAATTCAGGGTACTTTGGAATGGTTAAACATTCCGTACACTGGAACGGGCGTTCAAGGCTCAGCGATTGGTATGGATAAAGTCAAAACTAAACAAGTTTGGCAAGGTTCAGAACTACCGACAGCACCTTATCGTATTGTCAGTAAAGATTCAGATTTACAAGAAATTGTAGATTCAATTGGTTTGCCATTTATTATCAAGCCGGTGCATGAAGGTTCAAGCATTGGTATGAGCAAAGTTGAAAAAATTGAAGACTTTGCAACCGCAATTGCAAAAGCGACCCAGCATGATGCAGTCGTGATGGCTGAAAAATGGATTACCGGACGTGAATTTACCATTGTGATTTTAAATGGTCAGGCATTACCGGTGATTCGTTTAGAACCGCCTGCAGATGTGGCTTTTTATGATTACGAAGCGAAATATAACCGTAACGATGTGCAATATGGTATTCCATGTGGCTTGACTGAAGATGAAGAAAAGCGTCTACAAGCTTTATCTTTACGCGCTTTCCAAGCGGTAGGTGCGAGTGGTTGGGGCCGTATTGACGCGATGCAGGATGCAGAAGGAAACTTCTGGTTACTTGAGGTAAATACTGTTCCGGGTATGACCAGTCATTCTCTAGTGCCAAAAGCGGCCAATGCCGTAGGTTATAGTTTTGATGATCTTTGTGTCGCGATTTTGGAACAAACCCTAACAGGTGCGGCACACTAAATTATGGCTCAACTTCCTGCGTCTATGCGCCGTAAACGTGCAGCAACGACATCGATACATGACAAACCACCGACACGTAAGGAAAAGCTTACCAATGTGGGTGGATGGCTGTTGTTGTTTATTGCATGTGTGGTCTTGATTGCCGGAATTTGGGGGCTATATAAAGTCATGACGGATGCACGTGTGGCTGAACTTGATGTGGTGGGTGTGCGGAGCGTCCAAGAAAAACAACAAGTCATGTCATACGTTTCACCGATGATGACTCAAAATTATTTTACCTCTGATTTACGTGTCATTCGTGACCGTACTTTAGAAATCTCGTGGGTCGATCGCGTGGTGGTATCGCGTGCTTGGCCAAATGCAATTCGTGTACGGGTGATGCCGCGTCAAGCAATTGCACGTTGGGGAACTGGGCGACTGTTAAGCGACAGTGGTGATGTATTTGCCGAATTAACCCCGACCAATCATCAGAATTTGCCGTTATTGCATGGGCCGACGAGTCAGTCCAAAATGATGATGCGTCGCTATAATGAAATTAATCAATTATTTATACCTGTTGGCATTCGTTTAAAAGAATTATATTTAACCGAACGAATGACTTGGTTTATGCAGTTTGATTCAGGCTTACGCGTGATTGTCGATCAAGATCAGACCATGAGTAAGTTGCAGCGTTTAAGTTATCTCGCACACAGTGACTTAAAACCTGTATGGCCACGAATTTCTGCCATCGATTTGCGCTACCGAAATGGTTTAGCGATTCAATGGAAAAACTCTGTGCCAGCAAAGTCGGTAAATGGTCAGTTTGTTGTAACCAGTGATGACATAGGCATTGCGAATGCAGCGCCGGTAAAGCCATAATGATCGGCTTTATAAGTAGAGGCTTTAAGCCATAAATTAAACAAACATGTGAATGGTAGTAGTAAATAATGAATGAAGCTGTTCCCTCGGTTGTTGCGATTGACATTGGGACACACAAAGTTTCAGTTTTGATTGGTAAGGTACACGCGCCAGACAATATCCAAGTGGTAGGGATGGCGACCGCTCGTAACCGCGGCATGAATAAAGGGAAAATTGTCAGTCTCGATAAAGTTGTTACCGCAATTAAAAATGCAGTGCAGGAAGCGGAAGATATGGCGGAATGTCGTGTACATTCTGCGTGGATTTCCATTCCAAGTGCTGAACTAAAAAGTTTTTATGCCTCTGGTCGCACTCCAATTGAAAATAATGACCATGCGATTACCACCAATGAAGTGGTGCGTGCATTAGAACTGGCCAAAGCCAGTCATTTAACGTCTGACCACTATTTGGTGAGTGCTGTACCTTTAGGTTTTGAACTAGATGATGAACCTGAGTGGGTATTAAACCCGATTCGCATGTCAGCACGGAGTATGACAGGGCATTATCATTTGATGATGTTGCCCATCAGCACCATGCAGAATTTGGATCGTGCATTAAAAGGCGCCAATATTGGTGTTGAACGCATGGTCATTTCATCATTAGCAACAGCTGAAGCCAGTTTGCTTAAAGATGAAAAAGAATATGGTGTGTGCTTGGTCGATATTGGTGCAGGTACGACCAATATCGCGGTGTATTTAGATGGTCGCTTGGCGATGACACATACCTTGCAACGTGGCGGTGAGCATGTAACACGTGATATTGCTGCTGTATTGCAAACCACAACAGAAGAAGCGGAACGCATTAAGCTGTTGTATGGTTGTGTCGACCTGAAAGTGGTTAAACCTGAAAGTATGATTCAGTTCCAAGGGATTGATGGTCCACAAACCATTAGCCGTATTGAACTGACCGAAATCATTATTGCGCGCTATGAAGAAATCTTTAATCAAGTGCGTAATGAATTGGTCGATCATGGTGCAATTCATGGTTTATACCATGGTGTTGTACTCACAGGTGATGCCTGCCAAATTGAAGGAATGGTGACATTTGCACGCCGGATTTTAGGTGTCTCTGCACATTTAGGTAATCCACCTATGCAAGTGTATGCCGATGATCAACAGCAAGCAGCTTTACGTCGTTCACAATACGCGACTGCCGCAGGTCTGTTAATTTTCAGTCAAAGCGAAACACAAGATACGATCGTTGAGCCAGAAGATACGGAAAAACTTTCAGTATTGAATCGGGTAAAACGGGCATGGTCGGGCTTCAATGACACCTTGAAGTCGATCTTTTAAGTTGAAATATTTGGGAATATTGTTGGGAAGTTGTACGGATTATTGCTTGTACTTGACAAGCTGGAACTTGGACAGCATTCTAAAAAACAATTTTTATTAAGATCAAGGCAGTATACGGGCTGAAGTGTCTGCCAATTATGGATTAGGAATTTTTTAGGCATGGCCTCATTTGAATTTTTAGAAGATGATCAAAGCGACAGCAACGGTCAAGCCCGTTTCACAGTATTCGGTGTAGGTGGTGCTGGCGGTAACGCTGTGCAACACATGTTGGAATCAGATATCGAGGGTGTGAAATTTGTTTGTGCCAATACAGACAAACAAGCACTCGATCGCATGAATGCACAATTTAAAATCCAACTGGGTGAGCAAAGTACCCGTGGTTTGGGTGCAGGTGCAAATCCACAAGTGGGTCAAACTGCTGCTGAAGAAAGCCGTGAGTTGATTCGCCAACACCTTGAAGGAACGGACATGGTGTTCGTGACTGCAGGTATGGGTGGTGGTACAGGTACAGGTGCTGCGCCAGTTGTTGCTGAAATTGCCAAAGAAATGGGTATCTTAACGGTAGGTGTGGTGACGACTCCGTTTAACTTTGAAGGTAAACGTCGTCAGCAATCTGCTGAGAAAGGTATCGAAGCACTTGAGCAACATGTTGATTCTCTGATTATTATTCCGAACCAACGCCTGCTAAAAGTGTTCCGCGATATTTCAATGAAAGATGCCTATAAAAAGGCAGACGATGTATTGTTAAATGCGGTGCGTAGTATCTTCGATCTTGTGGTGCGTCCTGGTCATATCAACCTTGACTTCGCCGATTTGAAAACTGCGATGAGTACACGTGGTTATGCCATGATGGGTGCAGGTTCTGGTCGTGGTGAAAACCGTGCACGTCAAGCTGCTGAACAAGCGATCCGTAGCCCATTGTTAGATAACGTGACGATCATGAATGCAAAAGGCATTTTGATTAACGTAACAGGTGGCGATGACGTAACCTTCGGTGAAATTGAAGAAATCACTGATGTAGTGAACCAAATTGTGGATCTTGATGAAGGTCAAGTTTTCTACGGTACGGTATTTGATCCAGATGCACGTGATGAAATTAGTGTAACGGTGATCGCAACGGGTTTAACGCGTAATTCTGCCGATTCTGCTGAGCCAGTGAAACGCCCTGTCGCACAAGCAACGCGTACAGTCGCTTCTGCACAAGCACCTGTAGATGAAGATGATGTACCAGCGATTCAACGTCAGCACAATGAAGCAGCTGCTCCGGCGGCTGCGGCGGCGTCAGCATCGAATTCACGCCCTACGCCAATGAGTATTCAAGACTACTTGAAAAATCAGCAACGTAAATAACATAAATTCAATGACTTAAGTGTCTATTGATTACAAAAGGTAGCTGATCAGCTACCTTTTTGTTTTTTATCAATGGCTAAATATGCTAACGTATAGCGGTTTTGTGAACTGATGATAGAAGACACATGTTGAAACAACGTACCCTGAAACGCATCGTGAAAGCGAGTGGCATCGGACTGCATAGTGGGCAAAAAGTGATGATTAACTTTGTGCCACATCATGCCGATGGGGGGATTGTGTTTCGTCGTATCGACTTAAATCCACCGATTGATATTCCAGCCGATGCTATGCTGATTCAAGAAGCATTCATGTGTTCTAACTTGGTGCAAGAAAATGCCAAGGTGGGCACAATTGAGCACATTATGAGTGCGATTGCTGGTTTAGGGATTGATAACCTGATCGTGGAAGTGTCGGCGTCTGAAGTGCCCATTATGGATGGGAGTGCCGGCCCGTTCATTTATTTGCTTATGCAAGGTGAACTACAAGAACAAAATGCACCTAAAAAATTCATAAAAATACGCAAACCTGTCGAAGCACTGATCGATGATAAACGTGCTGCCTTTCAACCGCATGACGGTTTCCAATTAAATTTTACGATTGATTTTGACCATCCTGCATTTAAGAAAGAATTTCAGTCGGCAACCATCGACTTTTCAACCGAAACATTTGTCTATGAAGTCAGTGAAGCGCGGACTTTTGGCTTTATGAAAGATTTGGATTATCTCAAAGCCAATAATTTGGCTTTGGGGGCGAGTCTCGAAAATGCCATTGGCGTAGATGAAAATGGTGTGGTCAATGAAGAGGGTTTACGCTTCTCGGATGAGTTTGTTCGTCACAAAATATTAGATGCTGTGGGTGATTTATATTTGCTTGGTCATCAAATTATTGCGAAATATGATGCCTATAAGTCAGGTCATGCATTAAATAATCAGTTATTACGCAATGTCAAAAGTGATCCAGATAGCTATGAAATTGTAACATTTGATGACATTAAAGATTGCCCAATTAGTTATGTGAATGTGACATAAGTCATTGTCTTATAATAGTGATGTTATATTGTATCACTTGTAAGTGTTAAGTCTGTCACATTCTGAATATTCAAATTTATCTGTTACAACTCGGTGGTTACTTTTTATTGCTTGCCAAACGCAGCATTGCTTGGCTAAGCTTAGGGTCGCTCACAAAGTCAGCAGCATTACGGAGTAAATCCTGAGTTTCTGTACTGAGGGTTCTTGAAATTTTTTCAGGGGAGTGGGGCGTTGGAGACGGAGTTCTCAGACGAACTTGAATCTTGTGTAAATCCTTGAATTCGTATATTTGTGATAATTGTGCAATATATTGCTTTTGCAAATAGGCCAACTGACTAATCAGTGCCTGATTTTCTCCAGTTAATATAAGTACACCATTTATATAACAAACAACTTGCCATTGATCCGGTTGGGGCAATAGCGGTTGAACAATTTTCGTAAGTTTCTGCCATGCAGCAACTTGCGTTGAGAGAAACGACAAGTTTCCTGTTTTTATGTGTTTTCTTGTTGGTTGAAAGACGTTGACAGGTTCTGACATACATATTTCCTACATGTTTATGTCTTAATCTTATGCGCTCCTTTTGGCTGATATCAAGGACGAAATCACACAAGGAACAAAAGAGAACAGTTTATAGAGGTTTTTTATGCATTTACGACGTATTTTATTGGCGTTTTCATTGGCAGCTTCGGCCGCTTCAGTCGCTTTTGCAGATTTAGTTGAATTAAATCAAGCAGACTCATCAGATCGTATTGAACAGTTAACTCGCACTTTGTCTCAAGGTGCTTACTCTGAAAGCAATGATATTGATGTTCCAGCGGAAACGAAGTTGAATGTTCAAATTCGTGAAAAATCAATTGAACTCAACAATGCGACAATCGCAAAAAAATACGGTTCAAGCAATTCCTCTCAAAACTATTCAGCAAGTTCAAATAATCCATATTCATGGTTAATTGCCCACCCACTTCCAGACATGAAGCGCGTGAGCTCAAATTATGGTGGCCGTACCATGGGTGGCCGTGCAGAAAATCATTCAGGTTTAGATCTTTCTGCGGCAAGTGGTACACCTATTTATGCAACGGGTCCAGGCATTGTAACCAAATCAGGCTGGGGCACAGGTTATGGCCAATATGTTGAAATCAACCATGGTAATGGTTACCTGACACGTTATGCACATGCATCACGCTTAATTGCACGTGTAGGCGACCGTGTTGCTGCGGGTGAGCATATTGCTAACGTTGGTTGTACTGGTCGTTGTACTGGCCCACATTTACATTACGAAGTAGTGAAAGATGGTCAACGTAAAAACCCATCAACGTATTTAGCGATGTTGCCATAAGCACATATAACATCTATATACGAAGCCATTGTCTGAACCTCTACAGACAATGGCTTTTTTATTTATCGCTAATAACTATAAAATTATCATTTTAAAAAATATTGTCTGTATGAAAAATGGCGAAAATTGACCCAAAAATGTAAATTTGTGTAATTGTTAATCAATGAGTATTTAGTAAATAAATAACAGAGCTATTTCGTATTCATTTGTGGCGATAACTGAGCTTAGCCAAAATATGGTACTAATAGAGCCATATATTTAGCACATAGGATAGGTGAAGTATGGCGTTTTATGGCGATACAGATGCGCAAGAAACCCAAGAATGGCAGGACGCATTTGATTCAGTTTTACAGCACATGGGAACTGACCGCGCTGCATTTTTGCTTGAAAAACTCTATCAACAAGCGATTGCTAAGCACGTTCCCATTCAGCGACTAAATACTCCTTACTTAAATACCATTTCAGTTGAAGAACAGCCACCTATGCCAGGTGATTCGGATATGGAGCGCCGTATTCGTGCGTTGATCCGCTGGAATGCCTTAGCGATGGTACTGCGTGCCAATAAAACAGGTGATGACTTAGGTGGTCACTTGGCAAGTTTTGCATCATCTGCAACTTTATATGACGTGGGCTTTAACCACTTCTTCCGTGCCAATAGCGACAGCTTTGGCGGTGACATGATCTATTATCAAGGTCACTGTGCGCCAGGTATCTATGCACGTTCGTTCTTAGAAGGTCGTTTGACTGAAGAACACTTAAATAATTTCCGTCGTGAAGTCGGCGGTAAAGGTTTGCCTTCATACCCACATCCGTACTTGATGCCAGATTATTGGCAGTTCCCAACTGTATCGATGGGTCTAGGTCCAATCATGTCGATCTATCAAGCACACATTCAAAAGTACTTGATGAACCGTGGCCTGATCAAAGAAGAAAACCGTAAAGTTTGGGCTTACCTCGGTGATGGTGAAATGGATGAACCTGAAAGTACAGGTGCCATTTCACTTGCAGGTCGTGAAAAGCTCGACAACCTAATTTGGGTCGTGAACTGTAACTTACAGCGTCTAGATGGCCCAGTTCGTGGTAACGGTAAAATTATTCAAGAACTTGAATCATTGTTCCGTGGTGCAGGCTGGCGGGTAATTAAAGTGGTATGGGGTCGTCATTGGGATCCGCTACTGGCAAAAGATGATTCAGGTGCCTTAAAAGCGGTGATGGAAGAAGCGGTCGATGGTGACTTCCAACGCTATCAAGTGAAAGGCGGTGCGTATACGCGTGCACATTTCTTTGGTAAGTATCCTGAAGCTGAAGAGTTGGTGCGCAACTTAAGCGATGAAGATATTGATAACCTGAACCGTGGTGGTCATGACCCATTCAAAGTGTATGCGGCTTATGCCGAAGCGATGAAGGAAACGGGTCAGCCAACAGTTATCTTGGCAAAAACAGTCAAAGGTTATGGTTTGTCGGAAGAGATTGAAGCAGTCAATAAGACGCATCAAATCAAGAAAATGCAGCTTGAGTCGTTGAAATACGTGCGTAACCGTTTCAACTTGCCATTTACCGATGAACAGCTTGAAGAAGTGCCATTCTACCGTCCAAGTGAAAATTCACCTGAAATTAAATACATGAAAGCACGTCGTGAGGCATTGGGTGGTTATTTACCTGCACGTCGTAAAGAAAGCGAGCAGCTGGCGATTCCTGAATTGTCTGTGTTTGATGCGGTACTCAAAGGCAGTGGCGGTAAAGAGCAATCGACGACCATGTTGATGGTACGTTTGATTTCATCATTATTGAAAGAAAAAGCCATTAAAGATCGTGTCGTACCAATTGTGCCAGATGAAGCGCGTACTTTCGGTTTGGAAGGTATGTTCCGTCAGTTGGGGATCTATGCTGCGCATGGTCAAAAATATACCCCTGAAGACCAAGAACAGTTGATGCATTACCGTGAAGCTAAAGATGGTCACATGTTACAAGAAGGGATTAACGAAGCGGGTGCGATGAGTGCTTGGGCTGCGTTAGGAACCAGTTATTCAACCAATAACTTGCCAATGATTCCGATGTATATGTACTACTCGATGTTTGGTTTCCAACGTATTGGTGATATTGCATGGGCTGCAGGTGATGCGCAGGCGCAAGGCTTCTTGCTCGGTGCAACTGCGGGTCGTACAACACTGAATGGTGAAGGTTTACAGCACCAAGATGGTCATTCACATATCTTGGCAAATACGATTCCAAACTGTATTTCTTATGACCCATGTTTTGGTTATGAGTTGGCAGTAATCGTACATGATGGTTTAAAACGCATGTACGTGAACCAAGAGCGTGTGTTCTACTACTTAACAGTAATGAATGAAAACTACGAACATCCAGCTATTCCTGAAGGTGCTGAAGAAGGCATTAAACGTGGTATGTATCTCTTCGAAGAAGATGAGAAAGCAACGGTTCAGTTGATGGGTTCAGGTGTGATTCTGCGCGAAGTAATCAAAGCAGCGAAAATCCTTCGTGATGAATATCAAATTCATTCAAACGTGTGGAGCGTCACTAGCTTTAACGAATTAGCTCGTGATGGTATGGCGTGTGAAGAATACAACCGCTTACATCCATTGGCTGAAGATACGAAAGAAGCTTGGGTCTCTCAATTGCTTCGTGAAAAAGACGGTATTGTGGTATCGGCAACTGACCACATGCGTGCATATAGCGAACAAATCCGTGCCTATCTTCCAGACAATCGTCCATTCGTTGCATTAGGTACAGATGGTTATGGTCGTTCAGATACACGTGGCAACTTACGTAGCTACTTTGGTGTCGATGCCGCACATATTGTGGTAGCAACATTGAAAAAACTCGCGGATGAAGGCGAAGTTGATGCACGTTTGGTTAAAGATGCCATCTCAAGCTTTGAACTAGATACTGACCGTCCAGTGGCATGGGCTCCGCAGGAAACGCCGGAACTGCATGCTGTGGCTGACTACAAAGAGGAGAACTAATCATGCAAATTACGACTCCTGATATTGGTGTAGATAAAGCAACGGTCGCTGAGATTTTAGTGAAAGTCGGCGACACCATTAGCGTTGATGACAGCATTGTGTTGTTAGAGTCTGACAAAGCCTCTGTTGAAGTGCCCAGCACTTCGGCAGGCGTGGTGAAAAGCATTGCAGTTAATCTGGGTGACAGTGTTGCTGAAGGTGCTGTGCTGATCGAGTTGGAATCAGAAGGTCAAAGTACTGCTACCGCTGAGCCAGTACAAAATGCAACTGAAGACCAAGCAGTAGAACCAACTCCGGTTGTGGAAGCAGAACAAGCTGCAGCAGCACCTGTTGCAGCCAATGCTACTCAGTCGCAAAGTATCGATGTGCAAGTTCCTGATATTGGCGTAGAAAAAGCTACGGTAAGTGAGATTTTGGTCTCTGTTGGTGATGAGATTGATGTCGATCAAAGTATTATCGTGGTGGAATCAGACAAAGCGACAGTCGAAGTCCCAAGTACTGTATCAGGCCGTGTTGAATCGATCACAATCAGTGCTGGCGATGTAGTGAAAGAAGGTGTAGTGATTTTAACGGTGAAAACGGCGGCTTCATCTGCTGCGGTTGAATCGGCTGCTGTGCAAGAAACTGCACAGCCTGTTGCTGCACCTGTTGTTGCAGAAGCAACACCAGCGCCGTCTACGGCTGCGGCGTCTGGACCTGTTGATATTGCAGTGCCTGACTTAGGTGTTGATAAAGCAGCAGTGGCTGAAATTTTAGTCGCTGTGGGTGATGTGGTTGAAAAAGACCAAAGCATCATCGTGGTGGAATCAGACAAAGCAACGGTAGAAGTGCCAAGCTCTACCGCTGGTAAAATCACCGCGATTCATGTCCAGTTAGGGCAAAGTGTCTCTGAAGGCGTCGCTTTAGTGACGATTGAAGCTGAAGGTCAAGCTGTTGCAGCACCCGCGCCAGCAGCGAAACCTACTCCAACTGTAGCACAGCCTGCGACAGTTGCTCCAAAAGCTGAAAGCAAAGTTGAAGCAGCACCGCAACCACAAGGCGCAGATAAGCTCACCAAAGAGCAAAATGCGGCGAATGCTAAAGTGTATGCAGGACCTGCCGTTCGTAAGCTTGCACGTGAATTGGGTGTGGTTTTAGCAGAAGTCAAAGCATCGGGCCCGCATGAGCGTTTAATGAAAGAAGATTTATTCGCTTATGTGAAAACCCGTTTGACCACTCCGCAAGTTGCACCTGCAGCTCAAGCTGTGGCACAGGTTTCAGGCTTGCCGAAATTGCCAAGCTTTGATGCTTTTGGTGGTGTGGAAGAGAAAGTTTTGACACGTTTACAACAAGTGTCGATTCCGCAATTGTCTTTAAACAATTTTATCCCGCAAGTGACGCAATTCGATGCTGCGGATATTACCGATCTTGAAGCTTGGCGTAATGATTTAAAAGCTAACTTTAAGAAAGAAGGTATTGGCTTAACCATTATGGCTTTCATCATCAAAGCAGTGGCTTATTTGTTGAAAGAAGAGCGTGAATTTGCAGGTCATTTGTCTGATGATGGCAAGTCAGTATTGCTACGCAATGAAATCCATATGGGGATTGCCGTTGCCACGCCTGATGGTTTGACCGTGCCTGTACTGCGTAATCCAGATCAAAAATCGATTAAGCAGATTGCAATTGAGCTGGGTGAGCTGAGTCAAAAAGCACGTGACAAAAAACTATCGCCAAAAGATCTACAAGGTGCGAATTTTACCATTACCAGTTTGGGTTCAATTGGTGGCACGGCATTTACACCGTTGGTCAACTGGCCACAGGTGGCGATTTTGGGTATTTCACCTGCAACCATGCAGCCAGTATGGAATGGTGAAAGCTTTGATCCACGTTTGATGCTGCCGCTGTCATTGTCATACGATCACCGTGTGATTAATGGAGCGGACGCTGCACGTTTTGCCAATAAACTGACGAAGCTGCTCAAAGATATCCGAACTTTATTGATCTAATCTGACCTGTTTAAGTTTCAAAATGAACCCTGCTTTGGCAGGGTTTTTTTATGGCGTGGTGGTGGACTGACAAAGCCAATCAGGAAGTTCAATGGGTGAAGGGTACAGCTTTAATGCCGAGTTTGCGTTGAGGTTGTAGGTGAGTGGAAGCGTACGATGCGGGTGCGCCGTCGGCCAAAGCTTGTGCCTTAAATGTTCAAAGCGTTGGAAGTCTTTTAAAAATAAGCCCCAAAACTTTTCATAATGCTCCAGTTCTTGCACATGTTGATGCTGATAAGCATGTGTTTGACCTTGTTGGTGTTGAAAGTCATAGCCCATCAGCCAAATACGATGCGGTTGAAAGAGATGTGCGAGTGAATAGGCTTGAAGGCCGCAATTATTACCATAAACAAAGTACGGTGAATGAAATAACTCCGCTTGCGTATCGATGCGCACGGTTTTGAAGTTAATCACTTCATGTTCAGGATATGGCCGGTTGTGACCTAAACCACATCCGCTAATGATGTCACCTTGAAAGCAGGCTTTGAGCATGGGCTGATACTGTAACCACCATGCATAGTCTGAATGATGAGCAATTTGAGCCTGAGGAAGTTGAAGAAAACTTTGATTACAGCAAATGATCAGCAGTTTTTTTGAGGGCTGAATGGTGGTTAAGTCGAAATTGAGCTGAGATGGACCACCTGCAATGATTAATACATCCTGCACATGCATATAGTGTTGAATAAATTCTTGAAATTTTTGATTATTGTTTTGCATATCAAATTGAGTCATCGAAAATTAAAATTGCGAAAACATGCATTCCTCGCTAGAATAACATTACTTCATTGGGGAGTAGCCGCTTTTTACGCAAAGTAAAAAGGTGATGGTCAACATATTTGCTCTAAAACGAGCATGGTCATCATAGCAAAGAACCAAATGAGCTCTTCGTAGCTTTCTTTTGTTGGCAAGACCTTTGATTTATCACTCTGCACATTGGCTAGCAGGAGGGATAAGTCATCGGTATATGTTTTTGCTAGCCAGAGAAATGCACCATGTTAACCGCTTTCTTCATTTCCCTTGCTGTTGTTGCCCTGTCAGAAATGGGCGATAAAACACAATTACTTGCTTTACTGCTTGCTGCACGTTTTCGTAAACCCGTTCCGATCTTAATTGCAATTTTCCTCGCGACTGTGGTGAACCACGGGGTTTCTGCTGTGTTGGGTCAATGGATTACCACTGTTTTAAGTCCAACCGTTTTATTGTGGATCGTTTCTCTGGGCTTTATTGCTATGGCGGTGTGGATGTTGATCCCCGATCAATTGGATGATGAATCTGAAAGTATCAATAAGTGGCAAAAATATGGGGTTTTCACCGCCACTTTCGTTTTGTTCTTCTTGGCTGAAATTGGAGATAAAACCCAAATTGCCACTGTTGCACTGGCTGCACGCTTTGACAGTATTGGCTGGGTGACTTTGGGGACGACACTAGGCATCATGTTGGTTAATGCGCCTGCGGTATTTATTGGGAACAAACTAGCAGAAAAACTACCGATTTCACTGATTCATAAAATTGGCGCCCTAGTATTCTTGGTGATTGGTTTGGCTGCGTTGGCACAACACTATTTATTTTAAATAATGATCTCACCATATTAAAAATACATGAAATCCTGAGTTAAAAACTCAGGATTCTTTGCCAATAAATGAGACCCAATTCACTGATATTTCAGATAATATTGACTGAATATTTATTGTAAGTTTCCCTAAATAAATATATGTTATTAACCTATAGAATATATTTTTTTTGATAAAAAATTTGGGGAATGGGAATGGCTTTCGAACGCACAACATCACAGGTACTTTATGATGATGGAAAGCATAAATGTATTAGCTTTACCAGCTTGGTAAAAGGCGAGGGCGTACAGGCGAACCAGTTCCTGATTTTGGATAATGAGCGCGCAGCGGTGCTCGATCCGGGTGGTGACTTGACCTATGTCCCACTGACTATGGAACTGAATAAATATACCCGTTTGACCAATCTTGACTATGTGATGGCCTCGCATCAGGACCCAGACATTATTACCTCGATGCCGCGTTGGTTGGTTTATACTGACGCCAAAGTGGTGGCATCTAAGCTGTGGGCGCGTTTCTTACCGCATTTAAACTCTGCATTTATGAGTGACCGGATGAAAGGCAACTGGTTGGATCGTCTGATCGAACTGCCAGATCATGGTCAGGTGATTCCATTAGGCAATAGTCATTTGGTGGCTGTTCCTGCACATTTCCTACATTCGGTTGGTAACTTCCAATTTTATGACCCGATTGCCAAAATTTTATTCTCAGGGGATATGGGCGCATCTATGGTGGATGATGCCTCTAAACCTTTAGAAAATTTTGCCGCTCATATTCCTAAAATGAAAGGCTTCCATCAGCGCTACATGTGTTCGAACAAAGTGATCCGTCTGTGGGTCAACATGGTACGGACGATGGATGTGGAAATGATCGTACCGCAGCACGGCACGCCATTTATTGGTAAAGAACAGATCAACCAATTCTTAGATTGGATCGAAACCTTGCAGTGTGGTGTCGATTTAATGGATGAAACAGTCTTTACTTGCCCAGTATAATGACTTGAAAATTCAGAAAAAATAATTGAGTTTGCAGATAACATTTTTTAGTATTTTTCGTCCATAAAATAAGCCTTTAGATGACGAGAATAGATAAAAATGTTGTCTCAAATACCGACTCAGGATGCATGTTTAACCTGTGGAGCATGTTGTGCTCACTATCGCGTTTCTTTTTATTGGGCAGAAGGGCTAAATATGCCTGAACATTATACGGAACCTGTGACATCGGTGTATTCATGTATGGTGGGTACGAATCAGGCAAATCCACGTTGTATTGCTTTGGGTGGAGAAGTAGGCAAACAGGTGAGTTGTAACATGTATGAGGCACGTAGTTCATCTTGTAAAGAAGTTCAAATCGCCGATGAGCAATGTAATAAAGCACGCATCGCGCATCAAATGATTCCATTGATCAGTATTCCACTGCATGACGCTGAAAATGACGAAGATTTCGATCAAGTCAGTTAAGGCTTTATTTCCAGAATAAATTTATTGAAATCTAAGAGGTAGAATCTTCGGATTCTGCCTGTATTGCACTGGATGCTGACCAACCCCCAGAGTATTCTTGCTGAAAACAGCATATTTGATGGTTAATATTGAAAACTCCGTAAAGAATTGCGGCAATTAAAATGAAAATTGAACGGAAATTTGTATATAATGGCTCACGGAAATTACCAGCGAGACTGTTATGTTGACCATCGTTCAAGAAGCCCTAACCTTTGATGATGTCTTATTACTCCCTGCCTATTCTACTGTTCTCCCAAAAGATGTCTCTCTTAAGACACGTTTCACACGTGGCATCAATTTGAATATTCCACTTGTTTCTGCTGCAATGGATACTGTGACTGAATCACGTATGGCGATTGCAATGGCGCAAAACGGTGGTATCGGTATCCTGCATAAAAACATGGATATTGCTGCACAAGCTGCAGAAGTTCGCCGCGTGAAAAAATTTGAAGCAGGTATGGTGAAAGACCCAATTACCGTTACACCAGAAACGACTGTACGTGAGCTGATTGCTTTAACTCAAGCAAATAACATCAGCGGTGTACCAGTGGTGAAAGACGGTCAAGTGGTGGGTATTGTTACTGGTCGTGACACTCGTTTTGAAACCAATCTTGAGCAACCTGTTAGTAACATCATGACAGGTCATGATCGTTTGGTGACTGTTCGTGAAAACGAATCAAAAGAAAATATCCAAGCATTACTTCAAAAACACCGTATTGAAAAAGTCCTTGTTGTAAATGACAACAACGAACTGAAAGGTTTAATCACGGTTACTGATTTCCGTAAAGCTGAAAACTATCCAAACAGCTGCAAAGATGACTTAGGTCGTTTACGCGTTGGTGCTGCAGTTGGTACAGGTGCAGAAACACCAAGTCGTGTAGAAGCATTGGTAGAAGCGGGTGTTGATGCGATTGTTGTTGATACTGCACATGGTCACTCTGCAGGTGTAATTGAACGTGTACGTTGGGTTAAAGCCAACTATCCACAAGTTCAAGTGATTGGCGGTAACATCGCGACTGGTGATGCAGCACTTGCATTATTAGATGCTGGCGCAGATGCAGTGAAAGTGGGTATTGGCCCAGGTTCAATCTGTACTACACGTATCGTTGCTGGTATTGGTATGCCGCAAATCTCTGCGATTGACAGCGTTGCCAATGCACTGAAAGACCAAATTCCATTGATCGCAGACGGTGGTATCCGTTTCTCTGGTGATATGGCAAAAGCGATTGGTGCAGGTGCGAGTACCATCATGGTAGGTTCATTGATGGCGGGTACTGAAGAAGCACCAGGCGAAGTTGAATTCTTCCAAGGTCGTTACTACAAAGCGTATCGTGGTATGGGTTCATTGGGTGCGATGGCAGGTGCAACAGGTTCTGCTGACCGTTATTTCCAAGACTCAAAAGCCGGTGCTGAAAAACTTGTACCAGAAGGTATTGAAGGTCGCGTACCGTACAAAGGCCCAATGGGTAACATCGTTCATCAAATGATGGGTGGTTTACGTTCATCTATGGGTTATACCGGTTCTGCAGTGATCGATGACTTACGTAAAAATGCACAGTTTGTCAAAATTACTGCGGCAGGTATGTCTGAATCTCACGTACATGACGTGACTATTACTAAAGAAGCACCAAACTACCGTGTTGGTTGATATTTAGTAGCTTTTAGCCGAAAAGGCCGTCATTAATATGACGGCCTTTTTGTTTTTGGTGTAAAGTATTTGCAGTAAAAAGTGATGATTAAGATCACCATTAAGAAGTGAGTACAACATGAGTTATTTTGGTACAGATGGCATTCGTGGCAAATTCGGTGAATTGCCTATTACCCCTGAATTTGCATTAAAACTAGGATTTGCCGCAGGTAAAGTATTAAAACAATACAGTAAAAAAGCAAAGCCCATCGTTGTACTAGGTAAAGATACCCGATTATCGGGCTATATTTTAGAGTCAGCATTACAAGCCGGTTTAAACGCAGCAGGTGTTTATGTTCATTTGCTGGGTCCATTACCTACACCCGCAATTGCCCATTTAACCCGTGCATTACATGCCAGCTTAGGCATCGTGATCTCGGCGTCGCATAACCCTTATTTTGATAATGGCATTAAGTTCTTCTCGAGCGAAGGTAAAAAATTGCCGGATGAAATTCAAGAAGCCATAAACAAAGAACTTGAAAATGACTTGGTGATCGAAGACCCTGCAAACTTAGGTAAAAGTGTGCGTGTAAAAGATGCCAATGGTCGTTATATCGAGTTTTGTAAATCAACCTTCCCGTACCATTTTGACCTGACAGGCTTAAAAATTGTAGTGGACTGTGCTAATGGTGCAGCCTATAGCGTTGGCCCTTCGGTGTATCGTGAACTCGGTGCAAAAGTGATTGCGCTGTTTAATGAACCGGATGGTTTGAACATCAATAAAGACTGTGGTTCGACGCATCCTGAATTTTTACAAAAAGCAGTGGTTGAACATCAGGCGGATTTAGGGATCGCTTTTGATGGTGATGCTGACCGCGTGATTATGGTCGATAAAAACGGTCAGCAAATTACTGGTGACCATATTCTTTATATTTTAGCCACTCAAGCGAGTCAAAAACCTGCGGGTATCGTGGGTACGGTTATGAGCAATATGGCGCTTGAAATTGCGCTAGATAAAGCCCAAGTGCCATTACTGCGTGCCAAAGTCGGTGATCGTTATGTATTGCAAGGTTTGGAAGAAAAAGGTTGGGTAACAGGTGGTGAGCCATCAGGTCATATTCTGACTTTGGACAAGAGCACCACAGGTGATGCGATCATTGCTTCACTTCAGGTGTTAACGGTGATGGTTGAGCAAGGTAAAGCTTTGCATGAATTGGTGGAAGGGTTTGAGTTATTACCAAATGTCTTGGTGAATGTTCGCTTGGCTGCGATGTTTGATCCCTACGCCGTACCTGCACTGGTGAGCGAGTTTGAAAAAGCTGAAGCTCAGCTTAAAGGGCGTGGTCGCATCTTGATTCGTAAATCAGGCACAGAGCCGGTCATTCGTGTCATGGTTGAAGGTAATGACCTTGAAGAAGTCACCGCATTGGCAAATCATTTGGCCGATGCTGTTCGTGCCAATGCAGCTTAAATCAAGAGGGGAAATTGCATGAATGATGTGATTAAGGACTTAAGTGAACTGCGTTTAACTTATCAAAAAGGTGAGTTGCATGAAGATCAGGTGAACCGTGATCCACATGAGCAGTTTTTATTATGGTTTAACCATGCCTTAGCAGCACAACTGCATGAACCCTATGCTATGTCTTTGGCTACGGCAAATGCCCAAGGTCGTCCGCACGTGCGGACGGTCTTGTTGCGCGGTGCGACCCATGCAGGTTATGACTTCTACACCAACTATGACAGTCAAAAAGGCAATGATCTGCTCGATAATCCTTATGCAGAATTATTGTTTTATTGGCAAGAGCAGGAACGTCAAATTCGGGTCAGTGGTCGTGTGGAAAAGATATCTCTCGAAGAATCGACAGATTATTACCATAAGCGACCGCGTGATAGCCAAATTGCAGCGCACATTAGTACTCCACAAAGTGGTGTTATCGCTAGTCGTGAAGAATTACAACAGCGTTTCCAAAATTTGCATGATCAAGTGGAAAGCAAAGACGTTTTGGAGAAACCTGAGTTTTGGGGCGGCTATCGTTTAGTTCCGGATTATTATGAATTTTGGCAAGGCCGTCCGAATCGTTTACATGACCGCTTGAGTTATAAACTACAGGATGGTCAATGGGTTTTACAGCGACTGATGCCATAAATGTCTAAACTTTTAATTCAACAAAGACCCTATTTGACGCGCCCTGAAGATATTCAGGGCGTTGCGCCGTTTATTGCGGACTTATTGGCACGTCGCGGGGTTTCTTCCGCACAAGAACTGGAATTGAAGCTTAAGCACTTACATGCGCCAAACTTAAAGGGTTTAGAGCAAGCGATTGAAATAATCGATCAAGCAATTGATACTCAAAAGAAAATCGTCATTGTTGGTGATTATGATGCCGATGGTGCAACCAGTACTGCATTGATGGTCTTGGCACTGCGTGATATGGGTGCGGATGTTGAATATCTGGTTCCAGATCGGTTCAAATATGGTTATGGCCTGACACCCGCCATTGCCGATTTGGCCTTCGTGAGTTTTACCCCAGATGTGCTGATTACAGTCGATAATGGTATTTCGAGCCATGCTGGTGTAGCACAGGCACAGGCGCATGGTATGCAGGTGATCATTACCGACCATCACCTGACCACTAAGGAAACACCACAAGCAGAAGCGGTGGTAAATCCCAATCAGTTGGGATGTGAATTTCCAAGTAAAGCCTTGGCTGGCGTAGGTGTTGCATTTTATGTGTTGGCCAATTTGGCCAGTATGCGTAAAAAAAATGCTAAATCCACAGCCAACCTCAGCCAATATTTGGATTTGGTGGCTTTAGGCACTTATGCCGATGTTGCAAGTCTAGATCTGAATAATCGGATCTTGATCGATGCTGGTTTGAAGCGGATTCAGCAAGGACTATGTCGTCCAGGGATCAGTGCATTATTGGATATCGCTGGTCGTGATCCCGCACAGTTAAAAGCACAAGACTTGGGCTTTGTGGTCGGCCCACGACTCAATGCAGCTGGGCGTATGGAGACTATGGATATTGGGATTGAGTGTCTGATTGCGGCAGATTTAAGTACGGCTTATCCGATTGCGCAGCAGTTGAATCAACTCAATATTGAAAGACGCCAAGTCGAAGGGCAGATTAAACAGGAAGCTCTGGCTGAGTTAGAACATATTCAGCTTGATCAGGATAACTTACCTGCAGCCTTGATCATGTTTGAACAGCATTGGCATCAAGGGGTGATTGGGATTGTTGCAGGGCGTTTGAAAGAACAATTTCATAGACCTGCAATCGTCTTTGCCGCAGATGAGGATGGCGTACATATTAAAGGCTCTGCGCGTTCTATCGAAGGTATTCATATTCGAGACAGTATTGAGCGTATTGCTGAATTACATCCGCATTTGGTGAGTCATTTTGGCGGGCATGCAGCCGCAGCAGGACTAACCATTCAAAAGCAGCATTTTTCTGAATTTAAAACCGCTTTTGAAGCACTCATCGCTGCGCAAGATGAAAGTTTATTTCAGGCCACTATTTGGACAGATGGCGAATTGCCCGATTCGGCCATTAATGTCGAAACCGTCGATCTTCTGCAAAATTTAAGTCCATGGGGACAAAAATTCCCTGCACCGGTCTATGAAGGCCTATTTAAAATTTTAGATTATCGTTGGTTGAAAGATGTGCATCTGAAATTAAAACTTGCTTTAGATAATGGTTTAATGGTGGACGCAATTGCATTTAATGCGGCAGAAAAATATGAATTTAATCCTATGCAAGATAAAATCCGCTTGGTCTACGAACTCGATAAAAATGAATTTAGAGGAAATGTCAGTGTTCAATTGAGAGTTCTACACTTGGCTTAATAAATTCCATTTTTACAGGCAAATAAAAAACCGCTCAGAAGAGCGGTTTTTTTTATGGTTTTGACTTCAATGGATTAGAAGCGGTATTTCGCTGCTACACCAAATGAATTGTAGTCATTGTTGCCAACTTCACCGAAACCAACACGACCTTCAAGGCTCACTTGTTGGTTGAAGAATTTACGTGCATTGATCCCTACTTCGTTACGATCAGTGACATCGTTGTTGTAGTAGTCAGCACCAACACTGAATGTTTTGTCGATGAAGTAATCCGCTGCTAGATTGAATTCATCTAGATCACCGAATGCTGCACCCGCTTCAAGGTTGATGTCTTTACCATTGCTTAAAGTTGTTACGTATTTAGCACGTAAAGTTGGATCTACACCGTCGTCATCGTCATTGTCCCAACCTTTTAGACCGGCAGCAACTAAGAAACCAGGTGCAGGAAGGTAACCCACTTCAGCTGCATAATAAGTTGTATCGTTGTCTACTGTGCCGAATGGAGTGTCAACTTCGACATTATTACGGCTTACATCACCAGATACATAGAAATCTGAGTTTGGTACGAAATATTCGATACCAACGCCATAAGTATTGTCGTCAACATCGCCACGGTCAGCGAAAGTTGCATGTGCATTTACGTTACTTGCACGGTTTAAGAATGCAGCTTCTGCAAGAGGAGCGTTACGCGTTTGAACAGGGTTGAAGTAATAAGTACCGTTTACACCAAATTCACTGCCAGAGCTTCCATTATCTGGGTCGATGTAACCAGCTGAAGCGCCTACTTCTGCTTGATAAGCATGAGCTGTACCTGTAATAGCAAGTGCAGAAAGAAGTGCTGAAGCAATTGCGAGTTTTTTCATGGAAACTACCCCTCTAAATTGTTTGGCTAAATTTAATACATTTTTTGTTACAAGTTTTAGTCTAGAGAATTTTTAAAGATGGTCAATCGCTGCAAAGTTGCAGAACTGTGTATTCGGTAATTTTATGTAATTTAAATAATTTAATATATTGAAAAATATGAATTTATTTATAATGTTTTGTTTTATTAAAACTGTGTAGATATTATGAATTTGTAGATTATTTGGTCAATAACTGGACTTTTTTTAAAGTAAATATTACATCGAAAAGAAAAAAGCACCTCAAATTTGAGGTGCTTTTTTATGCAAATTGCTAAATCAAACGAAATTAGAAACGGAAAGTTGCATTGATGTTGAACGCTTGAACGTCATCGCCAAAACCAACTTGACCACCGATTGCTAGGTTCGGGTTAAGGAAGTATTTTGAACGAATAGCGAAGTAATCCGTGTCTTCATCACCATCATCTTCGATGTTGTAAGATGCACCAATGCTAAAAGCTTGGTCGAAGTAGTAGTCTGCACCAATCGTAACAGAATCAATGTCACCAAAAGCACCATCTGCTTCAAGGTTGATGTATTGACCATTGTTCAACGGCGCAACATATTTTGCTTTTACAGCAAAACGGTTGTCTTCGTCTTCATCGTTGTCGCCTTGATAGCCATCAATACCTGCAGCAAGTAATAGGTTTGATACAGGAAGATAACCCACTAATGCACGGTAAGTAGTCACATCGTAGTCTTCATCATAAAGAGTTTGACCAAATTCAGTTTCTTTTTGATTGTATTGACCAAGACCAATTTCACCATTGATATAGAATTGATCGACAAAATATTCAATACCTGCGGTTAAGTGGTGAGTATCAGATTCAAGTTTTGAACCAAAAACTTCATTACTTTCCCAAGTGTTATATGAATAACCAAGATAGGCATTGCTGTTATGACCTAGAAATGCAGCTTCATTTAATGGACCATTACCAGTTTGTACTGAGTCAAAATACAAAGTACCTTTTAGGTTGAATGTATTATCAGTATCAGTAAAATCATCATCCCAATCTGTATAAGTAAAACCGCCATCAATTTGGCCGTCATAAGCAAAACTTGAAGATGCGATTACAGCTAAGCCTAGTGCAAGTAATGTCTTTTTCATAAAACCCTCGAAACATTATTGTTGTAAAAAAAATGTAATAAATAGTAATGCGAGCGTATTGTTCATATTATGTGCATTGAAGTCAATGATTTGGATGATCAATCTGGCTGAAACTGTGCAAATTCTCTGTGATATAATAGGCGGCTATTTAAGCCAAATTTTTTGATTGAGAGTAATTCACGTGGAAATTAATCCGTATCTATTACAGCTAAAAGACTTAAACGACCGTGGTCAAACATTACGGGGGTATCTTTGACTACGATCTGAAAAAAGAGCGTTTAGAAGAGGTTCTACGTGAGCTGGAAGACCCAGCAATTTGGAATGATCAAAGCCGTGCGCAAGCAATGGCAAAAGAAAAAGGTGAACTCGAAAACGTCATTAACGTGCTCGAAGGGCTTTCAACTCAACTAGAAGATGCCCAAGCGATGCTGGATCTTGCGGTTGAAGCAGAGGAAGAAAGCTTACTTGCGGATGTGCAAGCAGAGTTAACTTCAGCGGAAGCAGAACTTGCGAAATTAGAATTCCGTCGTATGTTCAGTAATCCGATGGACCCGAACCCATGCTATGTCGAAATTCAAGCAGGTTCTGGCGGTACTGAAGCACAGGATTGGGCATCGATGTTATTACGTATGTATCTACGTTGGATTGAACGTCATGGCTTTAAAGCAGAAGTGATGGAAGAGTCTGATGGTGATGTGGCAGGGATCAAGTCTGCAACGATCCGTGTAGAAGGTGAGTATGCATATGGTTGGTTACGTACAGAATCTGGCGTACATCGTTTAGTCCGTAAGTCACCTTTTGACTCGGGTAACCGTCGACATACTTCATTTTCAGCGGTTTTTGTATCGCCTGAAATTGATGACAATATTGAAATTGAAATCAATCCAGCTGATGTTCGTACTGATACCTATCGTGCATCTGGTGCGGGTGGTCAGCACATTAACAAAACAGACTCTGCGGTACGTTTAACTCACGCTCCAACAGGGATTGTGGTGGCATGTCAGAACCAACGTTCACAGCACGCCAACCGTGACCATGCATGGAAACAGTTACGTGCAAAATTGTACGAACTTGAAATGCAAAAACGTAATGATGCGGCACAAGCGTTGGAAGACACCAAGTCCGATATCGGTTGGGGCAGCCAAATTCGTTCATACGTTTTAGATGACTCGCGTATTAAAGACTTACGTACCAGTGTGGAAAGTTCAAACACCGGCGCAGTACTTGATGGCGATTTAGATAAGTTTATTGAAGCCAGCCTTAAACAAGGTTTGTAATTTAAATTTATATAGAAAACAAAGTTCTATCTGTTTTTGATCAATATATCTAAAAAAATCGATATAAAAATCGAAAAAATACGATATAGTGTATTCAAGATGCTGAATAGAACTTTGTTGTCCAAATTTTTATTTAATTAAACCCGTTTAAATTATGGATATTGATTTAATTTTTAAAGCACTTGCCAATCCGACTCGACGTCAAATCTTGGAATGGTTGAAAACACCTGAACAATTTTTGTCAGAAGAACAATGTGGCGGCTTTAATCGTGGTGTATGCGCTGGCAATATCGAAAAACTCGGTAATGTTTCGCAGTCTACGATGTCTAATCATTTGTCTGTGTTACAACAGGCGGGCTTAATTCAAGCCGAGAAATATGGTCAATGGTCGTATTTTTCACGCAATGAAGAACTCATTCAGCAATATATTGATTATCTGCAGAACTCACTTTAAATCATTTTTCGCATTTGAAGTGTCAGGCGAGACATATATGGCTGAACTTAATACTCCTCTCATTTTGGGTGATTTACACCTCAAAAATCGCGTTGTAATGGCGCCACTAACCCGTAGTCGTGCAACCATTGACCGTGTTCCAACGCCGATGATGGCTGAATATTATGCACAGCGTGCAAGTGCTGGATTAATCATTTCAGAAGCAACAGTCATTTCAGAAGCAGCTAATGGCTATTTGCAGACGCCGGGTTTATTTACCGATGCTCAAGTTCAGGGCTGGAAATTGGTGACCCAAGCCGTACATGAACAGCAAGGTTTAATTGTGGCACAATTGTGGCATGTCGGACGTGTCTCACATCCCGACCTTTTGAATGGTGATACACCAGTTTCTGCCAGTGCGGTACAACAGGCGGGTTATGTCAGTCTGCTTCGCCCAAAACGCGAATATGTCGTGCCACGTCCATTAGAGATTGCAGAAATCAAAAGCATTGTAGAACAATACAAACAGTCTGCGATCAAAGCCAAAGAAGCGGGATTTGATGGTGTGGAATTGCATGCGGCCAATGGTTATTTGATCGATCAATTCCTACAAAGCAAAACCAATTTACGTGAAGATGAGTATGGTGGTTCTGTAGAAAACCGCGCACGTTTATTGCTTGAAGTGGTGGATGCGCTGATTGAAGTGTGGGGGGCAGGTCGTGTAGGTGTGCATCTTGCGCCGCGTGGTGATGAACACGACATGGGCGATCATGATCCACGTGAAACCTTTGGCTATGCTTTAGAGCAGTTGGGGCAGAGGAAGATTGCATTTTTCTTTACCCGTGAATATCTGGCGGATGACAGTATCAGTGATTATCTGAAACAGCGCTCAAATGGTGTGCCATATATTGCCAATATGCGTTTAAGCCGTGAAGATGCTGTAGATTTATTGGCCTCAGGTAAAGCCGATGCGGTGTCTTTTGGTAAAGCTTATATTGCCAATCCAGATTTGTTTGAACGTTTGCTAGCGAATGCTGCACTGAATGAATTGCAGTTGGAAAATATGATTGGAACAGATGTAGCCGAAGGCTATATTGATTATCCAAGCATGAAAAATAAATTTGGTTCAGGTCGTTCAACCTATTAATCGACACTTGAATACGCATTATCCATTAACATGTGGATAATGCTCTGATATATTCTGCCGATTCAAACCGTTTTTGAGCGTAATAATTTGACTACTCCTTTTTGGTATAACGCAGCTTTGGCGCTGATTAAGCCGCTATATCAATGGCGCATCAAAAAACGTGCTGAAGATTTCCAACTATATCAGCAAGAGTGTCTTGAGCGCTTTGGGCCATTTCAGCCGGTTAAAAACCGCGATGCAATTTGGTTTCATGTGGTTTCCGTAGGAGAAACCAACGCTGCACAGCCGCTGATTGAACATTATCTCAAAGCAAGCCATCCAGTCTTAGTCACCAATACCACCAAAACCGGACAAGCGCGTGCGAAACAATTATTTTTAAAAGCACCTTATGAATCACTGTTTCAGGCCGTGTATTTGCCGGCAGATCAAAAAAAATTAGTCCGTCGTTTTATCGAAAAATATCAACCGAAAATGTTGGCACTGGTCGAAACTGAACTCTGGCCAAATTTGATGATTGAAGCCGATCAGGCCAACGTTCCGTGTTTATTAATTAATGCCAGATTATCTGAAAAATCGGCGAAAGGTTATGGCAAAGTCCCGAGTTTGACGCAGCCGATGCTAAAGAGTTTGAAACAATTATTGGCGCAAGATCAGGCAACTTTAGCGCGATTTATTGAGTTGGGTGCAAACCCCCATACCAGTCAGGTCGTGGGAAGTATCAAGTTTGATATTCATGCACCCGATAGCTTTGTGCAACAAGCAGCGCAGTTGCGTGAAGATTGGGGTTTGCAAGAGCGCAAAATCATTACCATTGCCAGTACGCATGCGCCAGAAGAACAAAAACTACTCGCAGCGCTGCAGCCGATTTTGCAACAACAGCCTGAGCTGTTATGTATCGTCGTACCACGGCATCCTGAACGCTTTGATGACGTTTTTGTAGAAGCGCAGAAACTGAATTTACGCACACAGCGCCGCAGTTTAAAGCAAACGATTCAGCCTGAAACACAAGTATATTTGGCGGATAGTATGGGCGAATTATGGCTTTGGCTGGCACTGAGTCAGGCGTGTTTTGTCGGTGGTTCTTTAAATGAACCGGGCGGTGGACATAATATTTTGGAGCCTATCGCGCTGCATGTCCCGACAGTATTAGGTCAGCATTATTTTAATTTTCAAACCATTGTGGATGAATTTGTAGCGGCTCATGCGGTTGTGGTTGTGCAGGATTTTGAGCAGGCGGCCAGTGCATTGGTTGAGATCATTCAAAATACTGCGAAAGCGCAGGCTTTAAATGATGCAGCGCAGCTGATTATGCAAAAGAATACCGGGTCGCTGCAAAAGCATATTCAGGTGATTGATCAATACCTTTGATTTTTCAACCATGATTTAAATTGGTTGTTGTTTTAAATAGATGAATGAATAGGCTCGATGGAGTCTTACATCTAAGGTTTGAAGAAAGGGCTTAGCCTTCGGCTGGAGGTACTCTTACGAAACGTTGTTTCTCATTCGGCAAAATGGAATGCGAAGCTTCGCAAGGAAGCCATCTTGCGGTGCAGTGCAGCTCACCGACAAAACGCGTCGAATTTTTATGTCTAACAAATAATCGCTGAAACTTGAGTGATTCTATTGAGTGTTGCCTTGAACCGTTGTGGATGACGTTTTCGTGTATCCAATTGAGCTGGGTAAGAGAATTTTTTATGAACATCGTCCTGCTTGACCCACGTCAAACTGAATCTGAGCTGTGGAGTATCAGTGCCAAACGCCAAATTGAGCATTTAAAAACCCATGTCGATGTACAAGTGGGCGATACACTCAAAGTCGGGATTCGGGAAGGAAAGCGTTATTTAACCCAAATCATCAGTATCAGTGATGAGCGCATTCAACTTAAACCCTTACAAGAAGAAGAAGTACCTGCAAAGCATCCGGTGACTTTAATTGTGGCAATGCCTCGTCCGAAAGTGTTGCGCCGTCTGATCATGGATGCCGTCACCTTAGGTGTAGAAAAAATCATTTTGCTGCACAGTTATCGCGTGGATAAAAGCTATTGGCAGACACCATTTTTACAGCAGCTCGATCACTATGTGACGTTGGGTTTGGAGCAGGCAGGTGACACCATTGCGCCCAAAATTGAACTGTATAAACGCTTTAAACCCTTTGTGGAGGATGTTTTACCGAGCGTGATTTCATCGGACTATCCCGCTTATGTTGCGCATCCTTATGTTGAAGATGTGATGCCCGCAGGGATTCAACATGGATGTACGATCATTATTGGACCTGAAGGTGGATTTATCCGTTATGAGGTGGATTTACTCATAAAAAACGGCTGCCAAGCAGTCAGCTTAGGCAACCGAATTATCCGTACAGAAACTGTGATTCCGTACGTTTTAGGGCGATTATTTAGCTGTTGAAGCTTCTGCCTCAGCTTGATCACCACGGTAAACTTTCACTTCCTGTACAGGGTACGGAATTGAAATACCATTTTGATTGAATGCTTGGATAACGTGTTCTTGCACTTCACTGATCGAGTTCGCAGTGGTGGTTTCAGTGGTATCAACCCACCAACGGACATTCAGATTGACCGAGAAATCAGCCAAAGCATTCACGTTTACGGTAAACGCAGGTTGGCTCAAAATGGTTGGGTCTTTGTCCAAAATAGCCAAAACAATATTTTTAGCTTTTTGAATGTCATCTTCATAACCAATACCCACCACAAATTCACAACGACGACGTTGATAAGCGGTATTCACCGTTACCGCACTGGTGTAAACCGTCGCGTTTGGAATCACGATACGACGACCATCTGGAGAGCGTAGAAAGGTTGCACGGATCTGAATATCTTCAACCGTACCTTCCATTCCTGACACAATAATATCATCACCGATTTTGAAAGGTTCACCGAGGAGAATCAAAATACCCGACAGTAAGTTCTGGAAAATATCTTTAAACGCGAAACCGATTGCAACCGAACCAATCCCCAAGGCACTCATGAGTTGACCCGGTGTGAACCCAGGAATCGCAATGACCATCGCAATCAGGAAACCGAAGAACATAATGGCTGAGCTACCCACACGGTTCAGGACCAAAACTAGATTTTGTTTTGAGTAAGAACGGTCAGTGAGCGCTTTACGAACAAAGAATCTAAAGAGTTTAGACAGTAGATAGAAGATCGTAAAAACAATTAATGCGATACAAATATAAGGCAGGCGTTCCCAAAATCCATCGACAAATTTATCGATCGTTGAGTATGCGTCATTATATTTAGAGGTATGTTCCAGCACGGTTTGTGCAGTTTTTTCAGTTGCCTCTTGCAAAAGTTGAGTCGTGCCTTGAGTGACATCACTCAAGGCATTTTCTTTTTCAGCCACGAGTTTTCCAAATGTTCAGATTTTTCGCTATTTTGCCTGAAATTAGTGGCGAAAATAACCCTCATTTACAGGCTTGCGAACGGATGTATCAAAATTCAGACAGGCTCAAATTCGGTTAGTGGCTTAGAAATATTCAGTACCTTGTTGAATGATTTCTGTAGGCGATTCAATTTCTCCGCTACCCATCATATAAGACGTGATGCTACCTGTAGCCACGAGCGACAAGACACTGATTAAAATCATCAACCATGCCAGAATTTTTTCCCAAACTGCAGCAGGGCGTGGCGCGCCGTATTGATTTACGGTCGGTGTGCCTGAGGCCAATAATAAATACAGGATAAAGAATAGATTGATCACGGGGATAAATAAGAGCAGTAGCAACCAACCGGCTTTATTGAGGTCATGCAGCCGACGCACGACAAAGACACAATAAAAATAGATATAGAGAATAATAATCGCCAAATAGGCGAGGCCAGATACCCCAGTGAATATGCCAACAAATTGCTCATTTAACGTCATGGTATTGATGTTGAAAATACCCACGGCAAGGCTTAAAGCGATCAAGGCAAAAAAGCTGATGATATTGAGAAAGCCATACCAACCAATCATGCTCAGTCGACCAAAACGTCCATCTGGTTTCAGGGGATTATCCGATGTAGTGGTCGTCTGACGGGAAAAGAAAGAAGAGTCATTGGTATTCATGCTTGGGTCAACTCAACGTGTATGGAAGAATAAAAAAGTGGAATGCTGAGTAAAATTACCTTTGCATTATAGGTTCAAATGAACTGATCAGATACTGAATTGAAACATGTTTTTGTTGAAATTTTGCTTATAGATGTGCTTTAAATGGGAAAGAATAATACGACCAAAGCATGATTGCTGCGATTAAAAATTAATCGTCATACTGCTGTGATGCAGAAATTATAAAAGTAGAAATGTGGCATGGCATCTCGTGATGAGATGAATCAGATCAAGGAAAATACAATATGAAAGAGATCTATCCAGTACCTGAAAGTTTTAAAAAAACCGCGCGCATCAATGAGTCGGAGTACTTTGAGCGTTATCAAAAATCGATTGAACAACCAGATGAGTTTTGGGCGGAGCAAGCGCAAAAGATCGATTGGATCAAACCGTTTACCCAAGTTAAAAATACAAATTTTAAGCAAGATGATTTCAAGATTGAGTGGTTTGCTGACGGTGAACTGAATGTCAGTGCCAACTGTCTCGATCGACATTTAAAAGAACATCCACATAAACCAGCCATTATTTGGGAAGGAGATCATCCTTCACGGCATAAAATCATTTCTTTTGAAGAACTGCATGATGAAACTTGCCGTTTTGCTAATGTGCTGAAAAAACATGGCGTGGGCAAAGGCGACCGTGTGGTGCTGTATATGCCAATGGTGCCAGAAGCGGCAATTGCGATGTTGGCCTGTACCCGAATTGGAGCAGTACACTGCGTGGTTTTTGGCGGGTTCTCACCAGACTCATTGGCAAGTCGTATCGATGACAGTCAGGCGAAAGTCGTGATTACTGCGGATTGTGGGATGCGTGGTGGCAAGCCCATTCCACTCAAAGAAAATGTCGATCTTGCACTCGACATTGAAGGCACATCTTCGGTTCAAAATGTCATTGTGGTGCACCGTACAGGTAACCCGATCGAAATGAAAGCGGATCGTGATTTGTGGTATCACATGGAAATCATGTCGGTTAATGATATTTGTCCACCTGAACCCATGAATGCCGAAGACCCGCTGTTTATTTTATATACATCAGGTTCAACTGGAAAACCGAAAGGTGTATTGCATACCACGGGAGGCTATTTAACCTATGTGAATTGTACTTTCCGTGAAGTTTTTGACTTAAAACAAGATGATGTGTTTTGGTGTACCGCAGATGTCGGATGGATCACTGGGCATTCATATGTATTGTATGGTCCCTTGTCGAATGGTACCACGACCGTGATGTTTGAAGGGGTGCCGCAATATCCAAGTTGGGCACGTACGGGACATATTGTCGATAAGCACAATGTCACCATTTTATATACGGCACCGACTGCAATTCGCGCCATGATGCGAGAAGGCGATGCCTTTGTCCGAGAAAGTGACCGCAGTAGTTTGCGTTTACTGGGTTCGGTGGGTGAACCCATTAACCCAGAGGCATGGAATTGGTACTACACCGTGGTAGGTGAAAGCCGCTGTCCAGTGGTGGATACATGGTGGCAAACAGAAACGGGTGGTTTCATGATTACGCCATTGCCGGGGGCAACTGATTTAAAACCGGGTTCGGCGACGCGTCCATTTTTTGGTGTACAACCTGCGATAGTTGATGCTGAAGGCAATGAGCTTGAAGGCGCCGTAGAAGGTAACTTGGTGATTAAGGATTCTTGGCCGGGACAAATGCGAACCATTTGGGGTGATCCTGAGCGCTTTATTGAAGCTTATTTCTCCACTTATCCGGGGACGTATTTTACAGGTGATGGCGCACGTCGTGATGAGTCTGGCTACTATTGGATTACGGGCCGTGTGGATGACGTCTTAAACGTTTCAGGGCATCGATTAGGAACGGCTGAAATTGAAAGTGCGCTGGTTGCACATGATGCTGTGGCAGAGTCTGCGGTGGTGGGTATGCCGCATGATATTAAGGGACAGGGGATTTGCGCCTTTGTGACCTTACAAGCCGGGACAGCCGAGACGGATGAGTTGCGTCAGGAACTGGTGGCTTGGGTACGAAAAGTCCTTGGACCAGTGGCAACGCCAGATGCACTGCATTGGGCGCCAGCCTTACCTAAAACGCGGTCTGGTAAAATCATGCGCCGAATTTTAAGAAAAATTGCGGCCAATGAGCTGGACTCTTTAGGCGACACTTCGACCTTGGCAGAACCTCAAGTGGTTGAACATTTGATTGTGACGGTTTATCCGAAGTCATAAGAGCAATTTGAGCATGAGTGATAGCGTTCTGATGAAAGTTCACTATCGCTCATACGACGGGTTATTAAGGCAATATTGAACGTCCTTTCCCTTAGGAAAGTTGATTAGGAAGAAGGGATGTTCATGATGCTTTTAATCCACCGTACATACGCCGTATAAAAAGACCAAGCCATAAGTCGCCTGAATTTAGGTGACTTAGATTTCATGAGATATAGATTTTACAGATATAGACTGCAGGCATTGAGATAAGCTGAATGCCTGCGCTTTGTTAAGCTAAAACGGTAACAGAATAATCAGATAGACATATGAACGCTTCAACTCCATTGACTCAAGATCCAATCGATATTGCCCAAAAACTGGCGGCAGAATTTGCCACCACGGCTGCTCAGCGTGATAAGCAGGGGGGAAATCCCAAAGCTGAACGTGATTTGATTCGTCAAAGTGGTTTGCTTGCACTGTCCATTGGACAGCAATATGGTGGACAGGGTGCAGATTGGCAGACGATTTTTAAAACCATTCAAACCATTGCCCAAGTGGATAGCTCATTGGCGCATGTTTATGGTTTCCATCATTTATTGATTGCAACCGTACAGTTGTTCGCGCAGCCAGAGCAATATGGCCCATGGTTTGAACAGACTGCACGTGAGCATTTATTTTGGGGCAACACCTTAAACCCTTTGGACCGTCGTACGACAGTGACGCAACTGTCTGAACATGAATATGTGTTTCATGGCGATAAAAGTTTTTGTTCGGGTTCCATGGATTCTGACATTTTGCTGTGTTCTGGGTTCAATGATGACGGAAAATTATTGATCGGGGTGATTCCTACAGCACGTGAAGGCGTCAGTTTTCTCGGCGATTGGGACAATATGGGACAACGTCAAACCGACAGTGGAAGCAGTCATTTTGAACAGGTAAAAATTTCCAAAGATGAATTACTACTGAACCCGGGGCCTTTGAGTACGCCGTATTCCAGCTTGCGTCCATTGATTGCACAGTTGATCTTTGTGCATTTGTTTTTAGGGGTGGCAGAAGGGGCTTTTGAAACAGCAAAACAGACGGTTCAAAACCAAAAGGCGTGGTCAAAATCATTGGCTGAAAATGCAGTGAATGACCCATTTATTCAAAAGCATTTTGCTGAGTTTTATGTGCAATTAGAAAGTGTACGTTTATTGGCAGATAAAGCGGTTCAGCGTTTGCAAGGGGCTTGGGAGATTGGTGAAGCTTTGACGGCGGAACAACGTGGAGAAGTCTCTATTGCGATTGCAACAGCCAAAATTGCGGCCACCAATAGTTCGCTGTACATTACGCAAAATATTTTCCAAGTGATGGGCGCACGTGCCACGACGGCCAAACTGAATTTAGACCGCTTCTGGCGCAATGTGCGTACCCAGACCCTGCACGATCCGATTGATTATAAATATCAGGAAGTTGGTGAATGGGTGCTCACAGCCAAAGTGCCAGATCCAAGTTTTTATTCTTAAACGTATATTGCAAATGAGCCAATAAAAAGCCTCCGAAAGGGAGGCTTTTTGCAATGTGCTGTCAGTCGATTTTAACGCTGATGAATATTTTCTAAGGTATCGACTAAGGTTCGCGTTGTTTGATCAATTTCATAATTCACGGCATCACCGACTTGGACATCTTTCCATGTAGTGAGGCGCAGTGTTTCAGGAATGAGATCGATTGAAATTTCACTATTGGCACGATCAACACGGTTCACAGTCAAACTGCAACCATTGAGTCCAATAAAACCTTTGAGAAAGAAATATTTAATATTGCCTGCCGGAATGTGAATATCGAGATGAAAGGTTTTCCCACGATGTTCTAAGTTTTTGATCGTGGCTGTGCCTTCGATATGTCCATATAGATTGTGACCACCATTTTCTGCGCCAACTTTGGCTGAGCGTTCGACATTGACCTCATCACCGGCCTTGAGAGCTTTTAGCGTGGTGAGTTGATTGGTCAAATCTGAGACATCAAAATGCACTTGGTTGGCTGCCAAATCAATATGTGTGGCCGTTAAACACACGCCATTAATCGCTACACTTGCTCCGATAAAGACATCATGAAAAAAATTCTGATGATTTGAAATCACCAAGGTTGTGAAGCCATTGCCTTGACGAATGTCTAAGACTTTTTCTAAACCTTGCACGATGCCTGTATACATGTGAGCGTCTCTAAAATGATTTGCGTTTTCTATATTGTAGGGACAAAACGAACGCTCGGCTATGCTTTACAGTGATCATTTCAGTACGGCGTTTTGATCTGTCGCAGTTCGATCTTGGCAATATCTACAATGCTCGGAATGTTTCAATTGCAGTTAAGCGAGACTGCTTTATATCGACGATCGGTTGAGGGTAATTCAATTCCAGTTGAGGATTTTTGGCAAAGGGTTGGTGAATTTGCTTTGCATCCAAATCTGCCAGTTCAGGTAGCCATTGACGTAAATAATCCCCGTTCGGATCAAATTTCTGAGATTGGCTGATCGGGTTAAAAATCCGAAAATAAGGTACAGCATCTGTACCCGTCGAGGCGCACCATTGCCAACCGCCATTATTGGCTGCTAAGTCACCATCGACAAGGTGCTGCATAAACCATTGCTCCCCCAACCGCCAATCGATCAGTAGATTTTTGCTGAGGAACATGGCACAAATCATCCGCACCCGATTATGCATCCAACCCGTAGCCAATAGTTGACGCATCCCTGCATCGACGATCGGAATGCCCGTCTGGCCGTATTGCCACGCAGCAAAGTCTTGTGGTGCATGGCGCCATTTTATTTTTAAGGTTTTGGTTTGAAACGGCTGGTGCTGAGAAACTTGCGGGTAGTCAAATAAAATGTGCTGGTAAAATTCACGCCAAAGCAGCTCATCGAGCCAAGTTTGTTGTCCTCTGTGGTCGATCTGGAAATAGCCGCCTTGTTCACGAAAAAGGGCTTGCAGACATTGGCGAATAGACAAGATGCCCAAGTTTAAATACATGCCAATTCGACTGGTTCCATTGAGCGCAGGAAAGTCCCGATCATCAGCATAACGATGCAGATGTTGTTCTATAAATTCATCTAAGCACTGCTGTGCATGATTTTCCCCAATCGGCCAAAGCTCGATTTGAGCAGCTAACAGCGATGTGGGATAAAAAGGAGTTAAATCAAATTGATTTTGCCACAGCGGATGCGGTTCGAGAGCCGCTTGGGCTTCAATAGCGGGATAACAAGTAGGCAGACTGATGCTTAATTTTTCGTAGCAATTTTTCTTAAATGCACCGAAAACTTGATAAGGATGTCCAGATTGATTGCGAATACTGCCAACAGGAAACAGGGTGCGGTCATGGTACAGCTCAACAGAGATGTGCTGCTGTTCTAATAACTGTTGTACTTGGCGATCTCGTTGGAGTTCATTCACACCGTGTTCAATATGTGCATGCACAGTGTGTACATTGAGCTGAGTGCATATGCTTAAAAGCTCAGTGGCGATGTCTGACCAATGGGGAATATGCTGAATAATCAGTGGAATATTTAGTTCAGCCAATTGCTGTCGCAAAAGTTCCAGCTGGGCAAGATAGCGATGGATTTTAATGGGGGCATCGTCATGCCTTGCCCATTGTTCAGGAGAAAGCGCAATAAAGGCAATCGTTGGACCAGACTGTGTCGCCTGCCACAGTGCGCTATGGTCATGTCGTCTTAAATCTTGTCGAAACCAAACCAGTTGCATGTTTATTGCCTCGTTTTTGTTGGAAATATCACCAGAATTACGGGGGTATCTATTGGTAATGAAATTATCTAAAAAATCGATTTCTATAAAAAACCATATAATATCTATCGTTTAACTTAACCGATTGCGCACAATTCTGTCAGCTTAAGCGTACAAGCAACGAAGTTTTTGACGCTAGGCGCACTTTTAAATTTTACCTAAGATGAACTCATACAGGAACAGGACGTTCCGGAACATAAAACAATAACAAAGTGTTCACCATCAGGACTGTGAAGCAAGACAGGAGTCATGCTTAAGTATCTATATAGAAAAAGCCCGACAGGATGTCGGGCTTTTTCTTTGTCTACAGTGTCCGCTCATTTTATAGAATCAGAGCATGTCTTTAAATGGGACTCGAGATAAAAAATCCCCTAAGCCGAGCCTTAGGGGAGGAAAGTGAAGTGAGCCGGTTGTGATTATTATGCTGATTACATGAGCTGTGACTGCATCAACAATTATGCTGATTTAGCCTGCACAACTTGCTGCTGTTGAGCTTCCAGTTCACGAACCAGTGGCAACACTTTTTCGCCAAAGTATTCCACTTCTTCAATGAAGTGGAGAAAACCTGAGAGAACCAAATCGACACCTACACTTTTGAGTTCCACAATGCGTTCGGCAATTTGTTGTGGCGTGCCAATCAGATTGGTTTTAAAGCCGTCGTTATATTGAACCAAATCTTCAAAAGTAGATTTTGCCCAGTTACCTTCGCCTTCTTTTGTGGATGCACCTGCTTCACGAGTTGCATCGCCAAAGGCATTGACCGCTTCAGTATTGGCATTGTCGATAATCGCTTGAAGCACCGCTTGGGCTTCTTCCTCAGTATCTCGGGCAATGATGAAGGCATTCACCCCGATTTTGACCTGATGGTTATTGGCTTTGGCTTTTTCACGAATATCGTCGATCTGCTTTTTCAACTCAGCAGGGGTATTGCCGTTGGTGAAGTACCAATCGGAAACACGGGATGCCATGTCACGTGCTGCACGTGAACTGCCACCTTGAAAGATCTCGATATGCGGTTTTTGCACCGGTTTTGGAGATAGGGTGTAGTCTTTAAATTGATAGTATTTACCATCAAAACTAAAGTTATCCTGCGTCCAAACGCCTTTTAGGCTACGAATGAACTCTTCAGAACGCGCATAGCGTTGATCATGCTCTGGCCATTCTTCACCAATCGCATCAAACTCTCCACGGAACCAACCACTCACGACATTAATCGCAATACGGCCATTGGTGAGATGATCGATGGTCGCCAATTGTTTCGCAGCCAGAGCTGGTTTCCAAGGGCCGGGTAAAATCGCTGCAATGACTTTGAGCTTTTCGGTTTTGGCCAAAATACCATGGCTGAAACTCACCGACTCATGTTGATTTTCGGCGTTATAGCCTGCGGTAAAACGAATTTGAGTCAGCGCATAATCAAAGCCACTTTTTTCTGCAGCTTGTGCCAAACGCACGTTATAGTCATAGCTCCAATCGGTACGCTGTTCAATATTACTGACCACCAAACCACCACTGACGTTTGGTACCCAATACGCAAATGTAATGTTTTTTTCTTGTACTGACATTTTGCAAACCCTCGGGATCGAATTGTTATGCTGTGGTGTTTAGGCCACTTGCGTTTTTGGCTTTTTACTATGCAGTCGAGCTTCAGCGGCATCCAAACTTGGAACAGCTGCAGAAGGAAGGACTTCTTCTTGCTCGATTTGCTTATTAATGCCCAAGTTTTGGTTGGCTTGTTGAGACTTGGCTTTCACCACTTCAGCACGCTGACCTTTGGCCGGAGCCCATTCCAAAATCGGCAGCGCACGTGCTACGGCTAAAGTAATGCGGTCACGGAGTAATTCACTATGAATGGTGTATTCAGGGGTGAAATCACGATCTGTTGCATAGACTCCGATTGGTAATGTTTGCGCTTGGAAGAAACTGAACAATGGACGCAGTTGATGTTCAAGCACTAAAGCATGGCGTTCAGAACCACCCGAAGCTGCAAGCAAGACAGGTACATCCACCAAGGCAGTTTGTTCGACAAAGTCAAAGAAGTGTTTAAACAGGCCTGTAAATGAAGCACGGTAAACTGGTGTTCCAACAATCAGTGCATCAGCAGCTTCAACAGCAGCAAGGTCATCTTGTACACGTTGTGGCAATTGGTTACGGTAAATCGCGCCACCTAATAAATTGCCAATTTCACTAAACTTAATAAAATGCACATTGATTGGAGTTGCATCACCGAGTTCATCAACAATGGCTTGCACCAAAGCTTCAGTTTTAGATGGATTGTTTAGACCACCTGACACAGCAACAATATTCAGGGGTTTTTGTAGATTAACTTGAGACATTTTTTAAACCTAAAAGTGTGGTTTCTCGGAATGCCTTTTATTAATCCCGATGGGTGGATCACTGTAAAATAACGAAAATCAGAAAAGTTATCTGATTTTTAGATATGTTGGAAAAACCAGAAGATTCGTGAAATTTCAAATTTTAAACTGTTGATATTTCAACATATAATGCTTAGATATAAGCATTTTTACTGTGTTGATAAAATTTATATGAAAATATGATTAGATTTAAAGATTTATAGAAAATGCGAAAAAAAGACGCATTTTAGGTGAAAATCTACATTTTAAATGCAAAAAAATAAGTTCTTGCATATCCTTCACATAGCATGTGTGGTTAGAATAGGGTCATTGTGCACAAGATCTCTCACGTTGCTTATGAATATTTTAATCGTTGATGATCACCCGCTGTTTCGTCATGCTTTAATTCAGGCGGTTCGTTATAGTTTGCCTCAGGCGCAAATTCATGAGACTGCAGCAGTCAATGAATGCTATGAACGTCTTGAAAATGGCCCTGAGCCTGATCTTGTGTTATTGGATTTAAACTTGCCAGGTGCTTCAGGCTTTTCTGCCTTGGTGCATATTCGCGCACAATATCCATCGATTCCAATCATTGTGGTCTCTGCGCATGAAGAAGCGTCGATTATCCAACGTGCGATTGCACATGGCGCGATGGGTTATATTCCAAAATCTGCGCATCCAAGCCACATTGGTGAAGCGATTCGTCAAGTATTAGAAGGCGAGATTTGGTTGCCACCAAATTTACCTGCCAACATGAATTTTGACCCACGTGCTGCAGATGAAACAGCATTGGCAGAACGTATTCAGTCTTTAACACCGCAACAATTCCGTGTGTTAATGATGGTGGCGGAAGGTTTGTTGAATAAGCAAATTGCCTATGAGTTAGATGTATCTGAAGCAACCATCAAGGCGCATGTAACGGCGATTTTCCGTAAGTTAGGCGTACAAAACCGAACTCAAGCTGTATTGGCAATTAATGCATTGAATATTGAAGAAAAGAAAATCTAAGGATTTTTTCCAAAAAAAAGACCTCCATCGTGGAGGTCTTTTTTTATGCTGTTTAAGCGATAGAACAATGCGAATTAAACCAATAACTGATATTACGCACCTAAAAGTAATTTCGCATTTTTAAAATGATTTTTAAGTCAGTTCGACGGAGTCTTACATCTAGGGATTAAATAAAGGGATCAGCCTTCGGCTGGAGGTACTTTTGTTTCGGCAAAAGTACCCAAAACCATTGTCATCCGCAAAACTCGTTCACTTGCGCCAAATTATTCAAAGTATCGCAAAAACATTTGTGATTAGAAGTCGTCCTGTCTCAAACACTTGCGGATGACGTTACCGCGTATCGTTCTTTTATTTGAATCAAATTGTGCTTCTGATGTTACTGCGTAACATCAGTTAATACCTTATATAAACAACTTCAACAATAACTTAAGCAATATAGTCTTGCTTAGGCGTCAAATCCTTACAGTACAAAGGGTTGAGCGCACATTGTAATTCATCAATTTGTTCATCGGACACATAGCCGCGCGCTTTGAGATAATCCGCGACACGGTCATCACGTAAACTCAGGAAAGCAGCATCATAAACACCCAAATCCACAAATAGAGCTGCGGTTTCTAAGCTGTTAAAACGGTCCAGATAAACATCATTGTCATACATCAGGAAGATATGGTCTTGCTTGGAGTTGGCATCAACATTTAAACGTTGTGCCAATTCAAATGGCGCTGTTTTAATAAATAGTAAATCGGATAATTCATCAAACTGTGTTTTATCCAGCTGGTTTTTGTCGGTTTTGACTTTACCGAGCCAAGCTTTAAATACTAAGACCGCACCACCACGCAGTAGCATGCTCCAAATCTGATGACGGGTGTCCAAACCTAAGCCATTGGATTCTGCTTCTAAATTTTGCAGTAGTAGATCTTCCTGTTCTGCCAGTCGATCGAATAAGCCAAGGCCTTGAGGTTTGTAGGCATTTGGCGCAAAGACATCAAAATTCAGTTCGTCAAATACTTGTAAAGCGAGAGGAACGGCACTGCGATAGAGCGTTTCCAGCGCTTCGACTTGCACATCACTTAATTTGCTGAACTTAAATAGCTGACGCCAATCGATCTCTGGCAAAATAGCATTGGCACCATACTGACGATGAAACTGTAGATTTTGATCAAAACCATGCGGCATTGTTTCTGAAATATTCACAAGATCACTCCTAATATGAGGGGGAGATCAGCTTCTCAAGTGTTGAGTTATGACGCTTCTTGAATTGGCTTGAAACTGATCAACTTCTTATGAATATTTTTAAAACGAACGGCCGCAGCTAAATATACGACTAAAGTTTTAGTTTTTATTTTTGGTTATAAAAATATGATTTAAATCAAATAGATTTTTAATTGTAACTAAGTGTACAAGTGTTCACTCACGCATTCGATATCTTTTGCCATAGGCAATCTTAATTTGATATTTATGGCTAATAAATAGACGAAATATCGGGGCTATTTTGAATGGTCTTGCTGTTGAGACAAATTTTTTTGCCAGTTAGGTAAGTTTAAGTAAAAGCAAGGTAAACAAAAGCCCATTTCATGTGAATGAAATGGGCTACTTTTCACAGAGCGATGTCCTGTAACAACGCTACTGATTTGAAATTTTTAAACCAGATAACCATGAACGCAGTGAAGCCGGTTTCAATGGTTTTTTCAGTAAGACGATGTTTAACTCTTTTAGACGTTGCGGTAGTTCAGGATCAGAATCTGCGGTAATCAGCGCCACAGGGACATTTTCCTGACGGTTATCTAAAATAAAGTCGAGACCGATCTTGTTGTTATTCAAATGTTGGTCAACCAACCAAACTTGAATATTTTCTTGTTGAATCAACTCCATGGCCTGTTCAGGTTCAGTGGCTTTAAAGACTTGATAGCCCCATTTGGTCAGTAAGGTCGACATCCCTTCCAAAATCGTTTCATCATTGTCTAAGCACAGAATCTTATAGGCTTTGGTTTTCAACGGAACCGCTTGGGTCGGTGCAGCGACCACTTTTGGCGCAGCGACCACAGGCACTTCAATCATAAAGCACGAACCATGACCAAGTTCTGAGAACACATGCACCGGATAGTCGAGTAGGCTGGTCATGCGTTGCACGATGGCTAAACCTAAGCCCAGACCTTGTTCGCCCCATGGAGAGGTATGTCCACAGCGTTCGAACTCTTGGAACAACTTAATGCGTTGTTCTTCCGCGATCCCAGGACCTGTATCCCAAACGCCAATACGAATATGTCCTGGACGTGCTGAACGTAGCACACCGACAACCACACGACCACGTGCCGTATAGCGTAGGGCATTGCTGACGAAGTTTTGAATAATACGACGAATCCACTGTGGGTCGGTGTCAATCCAGAACTGAGCATCGTGTACGGTCAGTTTGATATTACGCTGTGCCGCAATCGATTTAAATTGAAGTTCAAGATCACTGAGTAAGTCATGCAGCGGATAAGGCTGACGTTTTGGTTGAATGGTTCCACCTTCGAGTCGTGCAATGTCCAATAGGGCAGAGAGCATACTTTCCGCACCATGCAGCGCACGATCAAGTTGCTGAAGCGTTTTACGATCATCGTCATTTTGTACGCTTTGCTCGAGGGCGGTACTAAACAGACGCGCAGCATGCATCGGTTGCAATAAGTCATGGCTTGCGGCAGCGATAAAGCGGCTTTTCGACATATTGGCTTTATCGGCTTGTTCACGTGCCAATTGTTGTTCGGACAGGGCATCTGCCAACTGTTGGGTACGATCTTGCACACGCCCTTCAAGCAAGGCTTCATTTTCACGGAATGCGGTAATATCGGCAAAGGTCGTCACGAAACCGCCGCCTTCGATCGGATTACCACGCATCTGAATTACACGGCCATCTTTACGAATCCGTTCAAATTCGTGTGCGCTGCCGACTTGCATCCAATGCATGCGTTTACGCACATGTTCCTCGACTGAACCGGGACCACATTCGCCGCGTTCAGCGTTATAACGAATCAAGTCTGAAATTGGGCAACCGACATAGACAATGTCTTTTGGATAATCAAACAGTTTGAGGTATTGATTATTCCATGCCACCAAACACATATTTTCATCAACCACGGACACACCTTGAGTCATATGGTCGATCATGGTCATGATCAGGTTTTGGTTAAAGCGCTGCCACTGTGAGGCTTGGTCAAGAATATTGGCGACCTGACCGAGTGCTAAACCATTATTGACCATGGCTGTGGTGAGTAGGGTACGGGCAGATGCCGCACCGATGGTGCCGGCAAGATACTGTTCGGTAAAACGCCACCACATGCCGTTGGCGCTGCTATTTTCATTCAAAACGACATTGTTTTGTGCGCAGAACTGGTTGAAGGCGCGCATAGTTGGACCTTCACCGGTAATGCGTTTTGCCAAAGTAATCAGATCACCTACTTTTAAGCGTGCCACATCATGGTGAATATAGCTGATGTCGTTTGATGTACTTTGAGCCGGGAGGGGCTTGGTTTCATAATAAAAGAAACTTTCGGCCTGAATTTGCTCGGCAACACTTGGACGGAAGACGCGGGAAATCCAAATATAGAGGGTGATATTTAAACCGAGTGCCCAAACTACGCCATGGGTAAGTGGATCGAAAGATTCAAACCCTAACAGTGCTTCAGGACGTAACCAACTCAAGCCTAGCGGACCCTGACTTAAAAGATTTTCGGTAAATGTTTTAAATTGTTCAGGCAGGCTACGCAATACGGTTGGTAATAACAGGGTATAAGCCCACATGCCAAAGCCGACCAACAGACCTGCATATACGCCTTGCTTACTTCCGCCGCGCCAATATAAACCACCAATTAACGCCGGTGCAAACTGTGCCACAGCACTGAAGGCCAATAGGCCAAATACCGATAATTGGTCAATGTCATTGAAGAAATGGAAGAACAAGAAGCCCAATAACATGACCGCTAAAATACATACACGACGTGTGAATTTCAGTACGAGTGGTAGGCGTTTGTCATGACGTGACAATAAGCGTGTACGCCACAGTGCAGGCATGATCAAGTCATTACTGAGCATAATCGACAAGGCCACTGACGACACCAACAGCATACCTGTCGAAGCTGAAAAACCACCGAGAAATGCAAGTAAGGTCAACCAGTCTTGGTTATAACTCAAAGGCAGTGAGAGCACAGCAACATCGGGGATTGCCAAGTAGGCAGGTGCTGCATGCAGCGCCCAACTGGCAATCGGGATGATCGCGATAATAGTTAAAATCAGATAAATGGCAAACCAACGACGAGCACCACGGATATGCTTTTCATCTCGCAGTTCAACCACCGCGACATGGAACTGACGTGGTAGACAAATAATCGCTAATGCAGCCAATAAAGTTTGAATCCAAAAGCTTTCTGGCACACCTTTGAGCTGAACATCTTTAAAGGTGGTGTTGATGTCATGGCTGATTTGAGCCATGTTTTCAGGTGATTCAAAAACAAAGAAAAATGCGACTGCAAGTAGTGCAAACAGCTTGACGAAAGACTCAAATGCCACAGCCAACATTAAGCCGCCGTGCTGTTCAGTATTGGCAATCTGTCGTGTCCCAAACATCATCGCCAAAATCGCCAATACACCAGTCAAAAACAGCACACTATTGGTGGTGCCGGTCAGACCAGCGGTCGGTTCTAAAATGACCGTTGCACTTAGGGCAATTGCACGTAGTTGCAAGGCTAAATAGGGAATAATGGCAATCACTGCAAGGATCGTGACTAATGACGCTAAGGGGCCACTTTTACCATATCGTGCTGCTACAAAGTCGGCAATCGATGAAATGGCATGATGCTGACGGACACGGCCTAAACGTCGCCAAATATCATAGCCGAGCGCAACAAATAGCAGCGGTCCTAGATAGATCGGCAGGAAAATAATGCCCTCACGAACCGCGGCACCTGTTGCGCCATAAAACGTCCAAGATGAACAGTAAACCCCTAAAGTTAGACTAAAGAGAAGCATTCTGCCGCGAGTACTGAGCCTGCTGGCATGCTTTTCACCAAAGAATGCACATACAAAGAGTAATGCGATGTAAAGGGCCAATACCCCGACGATAAGCCAACTATTCATAGAGCCTGCAGCATATTAATTCTCGCTTAATGATAACGCATCCATAGGCTTAGGGAGGTTATTGCTCAAAATTTAACGACCAAAGTCTAAATTACAAGAGATAAGGAACATTGGTAAGTTTAGCTTCGAAATAATTCGAATTAGAAAATTGCGCGCCAAGGTTCGGCGTAAGGAGAACATTATGGATGAGAGACAGGTAGAACAAATTCTACAGAATCCAAAATTTAAGGAAATGGTTAGCCGTAAAAGTAAGTTGAGCTGGACTTTGACGATCATCATGTTGGTGGTCTATGTCGGCTTCATGCTACTTGTGGGCTATAACAAAGAGTTCTTGATGCAATCCGTGAGTGGTGGTGTAACCACGATTGGTATGCCATTAGGTTTGAGCATTATTGTATTGTCATTCCTGCTCTGTGGTGTGTATTCGTACATTGCAAATAATAAATTAGATGCATTAAACGAAGAAGCAATGCGTGAAGTAGAAGCAATTACTCAAGAAAAAGGACTTCACTAAGATGAAATGGAATTCATTGAAAGCAACAGCACTGGCGGCTCCCGCTCTGCTCATGTCAAGCATGGCAATGGCAGGACCAGATTTAGGTGAAGCACAGCAGCAAGCGACCAACTGGCACGCAATTATCATGTTTGCCATCTTTGTAGGTTTTACGCTGCTAATTACTAAATGGGCTGCAAAACAAACTACCAACACTGCAGATTTCTATACTGCTGGTGGTGGTATTTCAGGTTTCCAAAATGGTCTAGCGATTGCCGGTGACTATATGTCAGCAGCATCGTTCCTCGGTATTTCCGCAATGGTATTCAGTTCAGGCTTTGATGGCTTGCTGTATTCATTGGGCTTTATGGTGGGTTGGCCAATTGTATTGTTCTTAGTAGCAGAGCGTCTGCGTAACTTAGGTAAATTCAACTTATCTGACGTTGTATCGTTCCGTTTGGCTGAGAAACCTGTCCGTACCCTTGCAGCAGTAAGCTCACTTGTGGTTGTAGCGTTCTACCTGATTGCACAGATGGTGGGTGCAGGTCAGTTGATCAAACTACTATTCGGTTTGAACTACAACATTGCGGTTGTGATCGTTGGTCTACTGATGATGGCTTATGTAATCTTCGGTGGTATGTTGGCAACAACTTGGGTACAGATCATTAAAGCTGTGATGCTTTTGTCTGGCGCAACCTTCATGGCATTTATGGTCATGAAAGGCGTGGGCTTCAGCTTCTCTGAAATGTTCACTCAATCGATCCAAGTTTTCTCTAAAGTACATGACGTATCTTTAGCTGAAGCTGCAAACATTATGGGGCCGGGTAAATTGGCTGCAAACCCAATTGATGCGATCTCTCTAGGTCTTGCATTAATGTTCGGTACAGCAGGTCTTCCACACATTTTGATGCGTTTCTTTACTGTAAAAGATGCAAAAGAAGCACGTAAATCAGTAGTTGTTGCTACAGGTTTTATTGGTTACTTCTACCTACTGACTTTCATCATCGGTTTTGGTGCGATCCTTTATGTATCGAACAACCCACAATTTCTTGATGTAGCGAAAATGGCGGTAACTGGCAAGTTAGAACTTGTTGGTGGTAACAACATGGCAGCGGTTCACTTGTCTGATGCATTGGGCGGTGACTTGTTCATGGGCTTTATTTCAGCGGTAGCATTCGCAACGATTCTTGCAGTAGTTGCAGGTCTAACATTGTCTGGTGCTTCAGCTATTTCACATGACTTGTATGCAAACGTATTCAAGAAAGGTCAAACAACGCCAGAATCTGAACTTCGTATGTCTAAAATCGCGACTTTAGGTCTTGCGATCTTCGCGATGATTTTAGGTATCTTGTTCGAGAAACAAAACGTTGCATTCATGGTTGGCTTGGCGTTCTCTGTAGCAGCATGTGCAAACTTCCCAGTGCTTGTATTGTCGATGTTCTGGAAAGGTTTAACGACGCGTGGTGCGGTGATTGGTGGTGTGGTTGGTCTAGCAACTGCCGTGATTCTAATTATCTTATCTAAAGCAGTTTGGGTAGATACATTCGCAATCTCTGAAACACCAATTAACCCATTCAATGGTCCTGCTATCTTTGCAATGCCATTGGCATTCATCTGCTGCTGGTTGTTCTCTATAACTGATAATTCAGCACAAGCACAAGCTGAGCGTAAAGCATTCGATGCACAGTATGTACGTTCACAAACTGGCATTGGTATCTCTGGTGCTTCAGATCACTAATCTGAATCGCCTAAAAAGCCCCTAATAAGGGGCTTTTTTTATGTTTGAGTGAATGATATGAAACAGAGGTTTGTAGACAAATCTCTGTCCTATTTGCGTGTATAATTTTCTCCATTGATCGACATTTTCCAATGGCCTTGATCATCTTGATAAGGCGAGCGCTGAATGGTGAATTGTTGAGAGAAATTATCCTGACCGATGCTAAAGCTCTGATCACCAAAACTGCTCAAATGGGCTTTTATTCGCGACTGTTCAGCACCACTGAAGGTTTGGTTGGCAATACTTTTTTCAGTATGTTCTTGATGGTAATACGTCACTTCGCCCGACGATTTGATCACTAATTCACTGTGGTTGTTTTGCCAAGTCCCCACATAATTTTCATGGCCTTTGAGGAGCGGACTGTTTTGTGTACAGGCAGAGAGCATGAGCAGACAGAGGGGTGCAAATACGAGATGTTTTTTCATAATGAAATCTACCACGCAGGAGATTTCTTTAAATGTGCGCCTGAATGCTGAAACTTACAATAGGCTTTTTGAGGCTCATAGGTGATAAAAAAACTGAGGCAGAACAGTAGGCATATGTGATGTTTTTCAGGACACGCTCAACAAATCTTTGCAGTAGAAGAAACTTGCTTCATGCTAATTTAAAATCAATCAGTTGATGATGCTTCAGATTGATCATTTCAGCGCATGATAAAAAAATATAGAGATTGAACATAATGCAAGGATTCGTGGATTTTTGGAAAAGCTTTAGACTTTTACCCTCAGCATGGCTGTTACTGGTGCAGTTTCTGATCTTGGTTTTAACCGCGATTACCCGAGAAAGTCTGTCTTTTCGTGCGCTAATTTGGGTACTTGGGGTGTCGGTACTATTGATCATTGCCAAAGTGATTCGCCAAACTCCAATGTTTACGATTCTAGGACTGAGTTTTGTTGGCTGCGCCGTATTGTTTTCTACTTTGATTATGCTCGGTGTAAATCATCCGAATATTCAAATTATTGCGCATGGTTTTGAAGCCTGTGCGTATTTTAGTGCAGCCTATGGCTTATTACGCTATATGTTTGCCGATCGCTATTTAACCAAAGATGAACTTTTTGCAGCAGGGGCAGTATTTACCCTCATCGCATGGGGTTTTGCTTTTCTCTATAGTATTTGTCAGCTGATTTATCCGGATAGTTTTGTAAATCCTGCAGAGCCGGGCATGCAGTCGTGGTTAGATTTATTATTTTTAAGTTTTAGTTTGCAGTCTGCCACGGGCTTGTCGGATCTCATGCCTGTGAGTGCGCCTGCACGGGTCTTGGCTATGCTTCAAATGTTCTGTGGGGTGATGTATTTGGCTCTCATCGTTTCACGCTTAATTGCATTGCAATATATTGCCCATTTACCGGAACGCCATGAGCCCAAAGACAAATAATGGCAGGAAAAAAAAGGACGCAATTGCGTCCTTTTCTATATTCAGTATCTAATATGAATTAGAAACGGAATTTAGCATTTACGCCAACAGTTTGAGTGTCAAGCGCTACAGCATCTTCAAATGCATCGTTTTTAGCTTCATAGTTAGCATTTACATAGCTAGCACCAACTGAAACAGCTGGAGTAACGAAGTAGTTTACGTTAGCAGCTAAAGCTTTGTCAGGAGAACCAGCATAGCTAGATTCCATGTAAGAAACGCCAACGCTTAGTTTAGGGTTAAGGTAAAGTGTAGTGCCTAGGTTGTAAGCAGTGTCATCACCGTAGATGATGCCTGATTCGAAACCAATTGCCATGTTAGTGTCGTCGATTGCGCCAACATATTTAGCACGTGCAGTGATTGCATCTTGGTCTTGGCCAATAGTTGTAGCTTCAGCAGCAGCTTTAGCAACACCGTTGCCCATAACGTTGAACGCGTCAACAGCAGCTTGGTCAGCAACGCTAGTGTAACCAACAGCAACTAAGAAGTTTTGAGTTGGAAGTGCACCAACTTCTAAAGCATAACGGTCGCCATTGTTGTCAGCGAATTTTTGGTTTTTGCTGTCAAGAATAGTGTGGCTGTAAGACGCGCTTGCATATACAGGAACAACTTTAGTTGGAACATAAGCTTCAGCTTTAGCACCGAAGTTATGAGCAATTACGTCAGTACCTTCTGAACCAACTTCACCGTAGTTGTAAGCAACAGCTACGTTAGAAGCTTGGTTTAAGAATGCAGCTTCTGCTAAAGGACCTTTTGTAGAGTCAACATTTTTGAAGTAGTAAGTACCTTGAACACCACCAATGAAATCTTTGTCATTTGCAGTTGTGTCGATGTATTCTGCTTGGCCTTGAACTTCAAATTGGTAAGCTTGAGCACCGGTCATGGCTAATAATAAAGCAGTGGCTAAACCGAGTTTTTTCATGATTTTCTACCAGTTGTTACAAATGGATTAAACATTGAGCATTGTATTGTAACAATATATTAAGTCAATGATCCTAAAGGTTATTATTCAGTCTCTGACTCAGATCTTTATTTCATAATAAGAAATTCAGTTTTTACTCTAACTAATAAGTCACTGAAAAAAAATCATTGAGAACAATTAAGTAAGTTTGATTAAATTCTTAATTAAAAAAATACACTTGAAAAAATACACAACTTTTCAATCTGAAATAACAATTATTATTGTTATTTTAATTCAAAATAACATTTATTGTAGTGGGTAAATTCTAACGCTTTTCACGCATTTGAAGCGATAAATTGCGGCTTTGACTGCCGAATTGTTGGGCAAAAACTGTTTATTTGCATAGTAAATGGACGTTTTTGTTTTAAATCTGAGGTCTACTTCACTTAAATATGTGTCTTTGTGATAAATTTAATATCCTTGTGAAATACTTGGCTTTACATCAGGTTTTATTTGATTCATAATTTGCCAATCGAGTCGTCACACAGTTTAAAAGTGTGACTTTGACCCTGATTCTCCATCATTTGTTTTTTATTCGCCCAGCTTTCCCCAAGGTTGGGCTTTTTTTTTGTCTAAAAATGGAACTTTACCGCAAAGATTATAGATAAAACGGAGATGGAATAAAAATAAATGCCCTTTTATGGTGCATATATTATTGAATTTATCATCGAGTTCAGTAGGTCCAGACAAAAAAAATCCTGATTTTCATGGAAAATCAGGATTTTTTAGCCAAAATTTTCGGGAAACTAAAATATTCTGCTGAGGAAGAAATTTAGTGTGCCCTAATACGGTGCATTCTGCACCAATTTATTGCAATTGTAAATATTTATTTAAGCAAGTTCATAAAAAAAATTATTCCTTTCAAATATGTTGCTGTTTTTTAGCAAATTATCTCGTTTTAAAATGATAAAAATGTGACAGATTCAACACATTTGTATAGAATTTAGCTGTATAAATGTTCATTTTATAAATTAATAAATTATTGATCATTAATTTAAATATTCCCGCGTTTAGTTGATAAGTGGGTTGGGGTATGCAACAAGTGTGGGGCATAAAATAGATGGAAACATTACGAACAGAGCATATTAGTAAGCGCTTGCAACTTGCGATGCTAGTAATCGTCTTGTCTATCGTATTTATTAGTGTTCCACTGATTGTGAGCAGTTATCAAAACTACCTCAAAAATGCTCAAGCGCTGAAAGAAATTCAGATGCTAAAAATGGTGGCAGATTTAACCAACCAAATTTCTCGTGAACGTGCGCCAGCTAACAGTGCAATGTCGAGTCAAGGTCTTCAGCGCGAGCAAAAAATTATTGAGTTGGCTGAATATCGTCAAGGCGTTGATCGGCAATATCAAGATACACTGAAAGTTTTAAAAGAAACGGGCTTTGCACCGATCGCCCAGCAGTTAGAGTCCAATTTATATCCATATTTGTTGCAGGGTCGCAAAACGGTCGATCAATATATTGCGCTGCCGACACAACAGCGTGAAGCTAAAAAATTGGATCATGCCATTTTGGCGATGTTCCAAGCTTGGGATCAAAGCTATATTGCCATGCAGAAATTGGTCAATCATTCACATGGTAAAGATACCCGTGTATCGAATTATTACACGCTGATTTTATTACTGGCAGAATTACGTGATCAGGCGGGACGAGTCGCATCAAATATTATGGCTGCGGTATCATTTCAACAGGAAATTCCAGAGCAAAATTTAGCGCGGAGTTTACAAACCCAGCGTCAAACACGCTATCTATGGGAATTGATCAATGTCGTGCAGTCCGAACATGACAAAACACCCGAGTTTAAACAGTTACATCATGCGGTACGAACGGAATTTTTAGATAAAGGTTTGCCAATTATTGATGGTTTGGCTCAAAAAAGTCTTCAACATCAGCGTTATCACATGGATGGCACCCAGCTCACTGATGCAATGGTCAATAAATTTGTCACAGTGGTGGAATTGCAAAGTTATATTTTAGATTACAGTCTCAAAGTAGCTGCGGATGAACAACGTGAAGCGCGAAATAAATTGATTTTCACGCTTTTTGTCTCGCTCGTGTCATTACTGACTGCATTATTAACGATGTTCTATGCCAAGAAATGGGTGTTTGAACCTTTAATTCGTGCTCGTAATCAGTTATTTAAACTGGCTCGGCACCGACAAATGGATCAAGGCGTGATTGAACCTGCCAAAGTAGGTTATCTCAGTTTATTTGATGCCATTCAGCATATTGAAAACATGTTGGAACAACGTGATGCCTTTGAATTTCAGCTTAAACATATTGCCAATACTGACTCACTCACCAATGTCGCCAATCGTTTTGCCTTAGATGAATATATTAAATTTCGCGACAGCCAAAATTCAGGCTTTTTACATACAGCACTGATCGTGATTGATATTGATCACTTTAAACAGGTGAATGATCGCTATGGGCATATTGTCGGCGATTTGGTGATTCAACATGTTGCCAATCAATTACGACAACATATTCGTTCATCCGACTTGGTGGTGCGATATGGTGGAGATGAGTTTTTAGTCCTGATCGAGGGGATTGATATGCTCAAAGCCCAGCACATTGCCGAAACCATACGGCATGATATTCAGCATGTGAATTTCAATTTGGCAGAAGACGAAGCAGATCTCATCGTGACGGTGAGTATTGGTGTTGCAGTGGGTGCCAAAAGCTGGATCGATTTATTAGAGCGCGCAGACCAAGCATTGTTTAAAGCCAAAGCTGCGGGGCGTGACCGTGTTTCAGCCTAAACGCAGCTTGATATTCATAAATATCTTGGCAGATTCATAAAGTTAGCTAGAAAAATCAATTAATCTTCATCTTTATATAATTTATTGCAGGCTTGTTGGTTCATTTGACTCCCATCTTCATTCCAACACTGGGCTTGGGTAATTTTGCCTAAATCGTACTGAAGCACCGCTTCAGGTTGCCCATTGTCATACCAAATTTTATAACTGTTATGACGAACGCCATTACGATAATAACCTTGGCGTTCTAGTTTGCCGTTTTCAAACCACATTTTCAGCTCGCCAATCAGTTTATTGTTTTGAAAATTGGCATAGGTCCACGGTTTACCAATACTGTACCAGCGTTGGCGCAGGCCATTTTCGATCCCATTTTTATAATTTTGAGAAAAAGCCAGTTGGCCATTCGGATGCCAAATTTTGTAATCCCCCTGCGACTCACCATTGATGATGCTACTTTCTTGCTCTTTTATCCCATTGGCAAACCAAAACTCAAGTTTGCCCTCGTACTCCCCATTTTTATAAGCAATGCGGCTACGGGGTTTGCCGTTGGGGAAGAAACTTTCAAATACGCCTGAGCCTTGAATACCATCTGGAAAGTGAATGAGATGTTCACATTCACCATTTTTAATTTTGCTATTACTCAGAAAGATGGTGGTCAGGGCATTGCCATTGGCATAGACATATTGATTTTCAAAGATCCCATTGTGTGGTGTCGGGGTGCTGAGGGCTTTACATTGCGGCTTATCTTTCCATGGGCTAAGATCGGGGTCTTCTTGTGAGACAAACAGCACCATGTATTCGTTTAGATAGCCATCGGCAAAGCTATATATCGGACATAATAAGAGGCTGAAACTTAAGATAAATTTATTCATTGTTAGTATGCTTTTATATTTTAAAAAATTAAAAATTATTCGTTGTTGAGTCCACGATAGGCGTCATCATAAGGATGTTTTGTTTAAAAATAAATAGTCGATATGCTGAGTTTTCGACAGATTGAAGACTGTTGAAAAGTAAACAATTCAGGTTTGAACTTCATCTTATACTATGGACTTTAAACACCATAAAAATAGTGCAATGAAAAAAATATATCTATCGTTGATGACTGTCCTGAGTTTGACAGCATGTACAGCAAATGAAGGCATGTTGGATTCATCTCAACACTTAAAACAAACGGCTCAAGCCAATTTAGAAAATTCACGGGTGAGTGAGATTCTGTCTTTATTTAATCAAGCACAAACACAGGCAGTTTTTGTCACATTTGATGGTCAGCGCATGAGCCATTATGGCAATGACTTACAGCGCGCCCAGACAGCATACATTCCTGCATCTACCTTTAAAATGTTAAATGCTTTAATTGGTTTGCAGCATCAGAAGGCGACAACCACTGAAGTTTTTAAATGGAAAGGTGAAAAACGTGCTTTCCCGTCATGGGAAAAAGACCTGACTTTGGGTGAAGCGATGCAAGCGTCTGCGGTGCCTGTTTATCAGGAACTGGCAAGGCGAATAGGTTTGGCGTTAATGCAACAAGAAGTCAAACGGGTCGGTTTTGGCAATGCCAATATTGGCAAACAGGTGGATAATTTTTGGTTGGTTGGGCCGTTAAAGATTACGCCCGAGCAAGAAGCCAAATTTGCGTATCAGCTTGCGACAGAGAAATTACCGTTTGATGTCGCGGTACAAAAGCAAGTCAAAGACATGCTTTATATTGAAAGTCGTGGCGATGCGAAGTTGTATGCCAAGAGTGGTTGGGGCATGGATGTTGAACCCCAAGTCGGTTGGTATACCGGTTGGGTGGATGATGGTCATGGCAAGATCATGTCGTTTAGTTTGAATATGCAGATGGCAGCAGGGGATGATGTGGCAGAGCGTAAGCAGTTAACTTTGGATGTGTTGGATAAGTTGGGTGTGTTTCATTATTTACGTTAATTTTTTGAATTTTGAATTTTGAATTTTGAATTTTGAATTTTGAATTTTGAATTTTGAATTTTGAATTTTGAATTGGCACGTCCTCGCTTTGCATTAGGTTTTAGTTTCCATTGCGTAGGAGATTCCTACTTTTGAAAGCACAAAAGTAGGCAAAATGCTTTTGTTTGACTGAGGGCACATCCGTGTTGCCCTAGTCAAACAGGCGACATCCATGTCGCCTTCATGTGATTGAGTTTGTTTAATTAAAAAGCATATCTCTTAGAAATAACTTTAAAATTTACTACTGTCCGTTTTTTCATTTAAAAAACTCTTAATTTTTATAAAATTTTTTTTAATTTCTAAGGAAATATTAAAGGGGTTGTTATATATAGATTTTTGACATTGTAATTGGCTGCCTTGCTTATGGATTGATATCTTTTTTTGATCATCAACAGTTATACAGAAATTCGCAGCATAAGTTTTATCCATATCTAAAATTACAGAGTATGGCCCAGATTTTCTGATATTTTTTAAGGAAAATGAGAGGCAATTTTCTTCGTATATAGGAGGATGTACGAGATTTTTAATAATAGTCTCTGAAACAGATCCAGCATTAGAATCAGGAATACCTAGAGATATAAGTGTTATATGATCATCACGTAATTTAGAACTAGGGTTGTTTGTATAAATACACAAGGAATTTTGCTTTTTAATTAAATAAAGTGGTTCATGTAATTGATCGGCAAAAATATTTGTTGAAAAAAGTAAAATTAGTAAGCTTAAAATTTTCATGTTTTATCTACCAATTGAGATTACGGTAAATGCTTTTTATCGTACGGATTTAATAGGAAGTTTAGAAAATTTTTTTTACATATCCTAGTGATTTTTATTAATAAATACCTCTCCCAAACCCTCTCCTTTGAGGAGAGGGAATCCCATTCTTTTTAAAGATGAGGAGCATTGCTCCGCAAGGGGAGATTGTTACTTCAACATCGGCTTCAAGAACTTCGCTGTATGCGACACTTTATTCTTAGCCACTTGCTCTGGCGTACCTTCGGCAATAATCATACCGCCGCCAGCACCACCTTCAGGGCCTAAGTCTACAATCCAATCGGCGGTTTTAATCACATCCAAGTTATGCTCAATCACCACGATGGTATTGCCCTTATTACGTAGCTCATGCAGGATGTCGAGTAATTTGGCAATATCATGGAAATGCAGACCTGTCGTCGGTTCATCAAGCACGTACAAGGTTTTGCCTGTATCACGTTTCGCCAACTCACGTGCCAATTTCACACGCTGCGCTTCACCACCTGAAAGTGTGGTTGCAGACTGACCCAAACGGATATAACCCAAGCCCACTTGGTTCAAGGTTTCCAAACGACGGTGAATCACAGGAATGGCGTCGAAGAAATGCATCGCATCTTCAACCGTCATTTCTAAGACATCTGAAATATTACGACCTTTATAACCAACTTCTAACGTTTCACGGTTATAGCGCTTGCCATGGCAGGCATCACAAGGCACATACATATCAGGTAAGAAGTGCATTGCGACCTTAATCATACCGTCGCCTTCGCAGGCTTCACAGCGACCGCCTTTCACGTTAAACGAGAAACGACCTGCAGCATAGCCACGTGCTTTGGCTTCAGGGGTTTGCGCAAACAGTTCACGAATAGGGGTAAACAAACCGGTGTAAGTTGCAGGGTTTGAACGTGGAGTACGACCAATTGGGCTTTGGTCAATATCGACGACTTTATCAAGGAACTGTAAGCCATCAATCGAGTCAAATTTTTCCGCAGTCAGTGTGGTTGCACCGTTCAATTGGGTTGCTGCAAGCGGCAATAATGTCCGGTTAATCAGTGTCGATTTACCTGAACCCGACACCCCCGTTACACAGGTCATTACCCCTAAAGGAATGGTCAGATCAACATTTTTTAAGTTATGACCCGCAGCGCCCATTAACTTGATTTGTTCTTCAGGTTTGGGTGGCTGTACACGTTGTTTTGGAACTTCGATTTTTAACTTGCCTGATAAATACTGACCTGTCAGTGAGTCAGGGTTTGCCAAAATTTCATCATAAGTTCCTTCGGCAATGACATGACCGCCATGCACACCTGCACCTGGACCAATATCAATAATATGGTCAGCCGCTCGAATGGCATCTTCATCATGCTCAACGACGAGCACGGTATTACCAAGGTCACGTAGGCGAACTAAGGTTTCAAGCAAGCGGTCATTATCACGCTGATGTAGACCAATTGAGGGTTCATCGAGGACATACATCACGCCCATGAGGCCCGCGCCAATTTGTGAAGCCAAACGGATACGCTGTGCTTCACCACCCGAAAGTGTTTCTGCCGAGCGCGATAAGCTTAAATAGTTCAAACCTACAGAGACTAGGAAGTGCAAACGTTCACGGATTTCTTTGAAAATCTTGTCGGCAATTTCGCCTTTGGCACCGCTTAAGTTGAGATCTTGATAATAGCTTTCAGCATCGCCAATTGACATTTTGGTGATCTGGGCGATGGTCTTATCTAAAATTTTCACATTACGTGAGATTTCATTCAGACGAGAACCATCACAGGCATCACAAGCGGCATTCGACAAATACTGTGCTAAATCCTCACGCACATAGTTCGACTCCGTTTCACGGTAGCGACGCTCTAGGTGAGGTAGAATCCCTTCAAAGGCTTGCACACGTTTGTGCGAACGACCACGCTCATCAATATAGCTGAGGTCAACTTTTTCCTTGCCTGTACCATAAAGGAATTTCTTTTTGGTGTCGGCATCGAGTTCATTCCACGGCGTATCTAGTGAATAACCAAAATGATCTGCCACTTTTTGGATCATGCTATAGTAATACGGACGTTGACGGTCCCAACCGCGAATCGCCCCTTGGCTAATCGAAACTTCATTATTGGGAATCAATTTGTCAGCACTAAAATGGCTGCGTGTGCCTAAACCATCACAAACAGGGCAGGCACCGTATGGATTATTGAAGGAAAATAGACGCGGTTCCAGTTCACCGACAGCACGTTCACATTCAGGGCAGGAGTGTTTGGCTGAAAATACGCGGTCTTCTTGTTCGCCTTTCATCCACGACAAAATGGCAATGTCGCCGCCCATGCGTAAAGCCGTTTCAAAACTTTCTGCAATCCGGTTACCAAGATCATCACGTACTTTAAAACGGTCGACCACTACTTCAATGGTGTGCTTTTTCTTTTTATCTAATTCGGGTGGTGTGTCGATATCAATGACTTCACCATCGACACGGGCACGGACAAAACCCTGACCTTGTAATTGTTCAAATAAGTTGGTGTATTCACCCTTACGGTCACGGACCACAGGGGCAAGCAACATAAGCGCCGTGCCTTCTTCTAGACCTTTGACGGTATCGACCATTTCAGACACAGTCTGAGCCACCATTGGGAGGTCATGTTCAGGACAATACGGCGTGCCGACACGGGCATAGAGTAGACGTAAATAGTCGTAAATTTCGGTGATTGTTCCCACTGTTGAGCGTGGGTTGTGGCTCGTTGATTTTTGTTCGATGGCAATCGCAGGACTCAAGCCTTCAATCGAGTCAACTTCGGGCTTTTCCATTTGCGAAAGGAATTGACGTGCATAGGCAGATAAGGACTCAACATAGCGACGTTGACCTTCAGCATACAAGGTATCAAAAGCCAAAGAGGACTTCCCTGAACCAGAAAGACCCGTAATGACCACAAACTTGTCGCGTGGAATATCGAGTGACACATTTTTTAAGTTATGGGTACGTGCGCCTCGAATACGGATATGGCTTTGGCTCATGCAAGGGGTCCTAAAATATTCATCGAAAAACCTATATATGATAGCGCATGAAAAATGTTCAAGTGTAATTTAAACCTAGATTTATGCGTGACTTTGTGAGAAAAATGGCCGAATCAAAATATAGCTGTCTGTGCCGATGCCCTAAAACATCTGCAAATCAGCAATCTAGGACTTTTAACATGAAATGGCAACTTCATCTCAATCCAACATTAGGTGTGATGGGTTTATTGATGTGTAGTGTGTTTTTGAGTGCATGTACCCCGAACCACACACCGAAAGCGCAAAAATATGACAGCTTAGAACAAGCAACTTTGGCGCTGAATACCGAAAGTGAAAAAATTGATCTGTATCTTGCGAAATTAGGTCAAGCCAAAACAGAAGCTGAAAAAAAGCAGCTGGCCTGCGAAAAAATTCCTCAACAGTTTGATTTGGTTTTGGCAATTGTTGAAAACAATCAACATTTGATGAGTGCTGAAGATTTAAAAGTTCAAGCGCAGTTTAAGCAAATGGCTGAGCAACAAAAAGCGCGCTTTACATCTAGCCTATGGTGTAAAGGTGCATAAAGATAAAAGCGCTATGACTTTTTTGAGTTCATCGTTTAAATCTCCTGTGTCATGTGCATAACAATCCATTGGAAAATCTCAGGACTATCGCAGAAAAGGCGTAAAATGCAGTTTTCTCGAAACTATAGAATGCCATGTTGTCCTTATTTCTCAAAAGCTTAATGGGTGCCTTTGTTGTGGTATTAATTGCTTTGCTGTCTAAAAGTAAGGCGTTTTATATTGCAGGTTTGGTTCCATTGTTTCCGACTTTTGCGTTGATTGCTCATGTCATTGTGGCAAATGATCAGGGTGCAGCCGCATTACAAAAAACTGCACTGTTTGGACTCTGGTCTCTTATCCCCTATTTCATTTATTTATTGATGGTGTACCTGCTCGCAACACGTGTGAGTTTAACGGCATGTTTGAGTGTAGCAACGTTGAGTTGGGTGCTTGCTGCGGCTGTTTTGATTTATGCATGGCAGAGTTTTCAGTAAGCATCAAAAGCCTATATCGATGCTGATTTAGATCAATTTTTTATGGGTTCTAGATCATTTATAAAACTATAGATTTGGCTAAAATTATGATGAATTTCCAATCGTTAAATGTGTGATTTGGAATGTAAGTATTTGAATAATTAATTATAATTCTGACAGAACAGCAAATAATCATGATAAGAGCAAATAATGTTAAAACAATTTTGGGTGATCATCTGCCTCATGTTTTCAAGCCAAATCCTGTGGGCTGAAGACAGTCAAATCCTCGCGTTTGAACAGTTTATTGACCCTGCAGCCGAGCAGCGTTATAGCGTGAGCGTGCCTGCGGTCGGGCAAAATGAACAGCTATGGTCTGTGGTATATATGGTGCTACAAACCAACCAAGTTCCTGACAATACTGTTCTGGACTTTAAAGTCGTTCCCCAAGGCTTATTATTGAAAAATAATCCTGCACAAAAAATACAAGAGTATGCTTTTGATGGTGTACAGTTGGCACAGAAAAAAGACTATGTACTGTCCCAATTCTCAGATTTGAGTGAACAACTGGAAGATCAAACTGGCAAGAAAGTGCTGGATGCATCACTCTTTGATACCAGTCGTGCCCATGTATATGCCCGCGTAGAAGATTGGGTGCCTGACTATAATGCACAAGCTACTCAACTGAATATTGAACTGGGAAAACTCAATGAAATGCAAGTCAAAGGGCTTTATTTCATTTTAGGCAAAGGTGAAAAGCCCAAAGATTTATTGGCTATTGCTCAACTAGATCCGATGGTCAAATCACAATTTCATTCAGAAGAGATGCAGGAACGCAAAGCAGCACGCAGTGAGTTGCGTGAAGCACGTTTTGCGATTTTTTTGGTGATTATCGCGATGGGGATTTTTCTCGGATGGTATCGTTTTAAACGCTAATGCCTGAAATGATCGTGCATGGTCATTCTAAAAACCGAATCTAACCATATTAAAAAAGGATCTAAAAGCAATTTTAGATCCTTAATTTTTTATACAGTTTAAATCAAAGGTTTATTCTACAGGCCATGTCCGCTGTTGATACGCGCTGTCCCAGAACATCCATTCTAATTTTGCGCCGTTCGTATAAGCCGCATGCATTTTTTCACGTGTATCTGCATCGCAGCGAGCCGCCACTCGATCAATAGTTTGAATCACGTTTTGCACAGCAGTATTGAAGTCTTCACCTGAGTAGGTATCGATCCATGCTTGGTAAGGGTTATTCGGTACAGATTGGCTGACAATGGCTTTGCCGACTTCCGCATAGATCCAAAAGCAAGGCAGGAGTGAGGCAAGGACCACAGGGTAACTTTCTGACCATGCTGTTGCCGTTAGAAACGAAGTGTAATGATGACAGGCAAGGGTCAGTGGAGTATTTTCAAACTGTTCTTTGCTAATGTTGAAACCTTGCATAAAGTCATTGTGCAGACTACGTTCCACCACGATGGCAATTTTTGCCGCTTCAGAAAACTGAATCACATCGTCGGCATCAAACGCCTTGGCTGCACACACTGCAAGCGCACGACCATAGGCCAATAAATAATGGGCATCCTGAATGACATAGTGGCAAAAGGCATCGCGGCTTAAGCTGCCCTGAGCCAATTCCTGATTAAACGGTAGATGGAGAATCTGCTGATATAACGCGGTATTACGTTGCCAAACTTCTTCAGAAAAACGCATTGAACATTCCTGTCGTTAAAAATGAAAGACGGGTCTACACCATGATGCGATGTAATTGAGAGCCTTCATCTTAGAGTGTTTATTCAAAATGTAACGAATAATTTTTGGTTTCAATTCTGAAAAGCGGCATAATTGCGCCATAAACTTAGCTTCAAACTGGGTATTCCCTCATTTTGAAATCTTATTGAATGAATAGGTCGATCTATCATGATGAAACATTTTGGTTTCTCAATCGTCTTTACGATCGTGTGTCTTGCTATTTCTGCATATTGGGGTCTGAATCATGGCCCAAATGCGGGCGTGCAAGCCATGCTGACAGCACTGACCATTACTGCCATTTTAGCTGTGATGGAAGTGTCTTTGTCTTTTGACAATGCCGTCGTCAATGCATCTGTACTCCGTGGTTGGGATCATTTTTGGAAAATGATTTTCTTAACCGTCGGGATCGTGATTGCTGTCTTTGGTATGCGTTTGATTTTCCCAATTGTGATCGTGGCTGTAACTGCAGACATGGGTGCAATGGAAGTGGTTCAAATGGCGTTGAATGATCCAATTCAGTATTCAGCTAAATTGATGGCACATCATGCAGAAATTGCGGCCTTTGGTGGTGCTTTCTTATTATTGGTGTTCCTGAACTTCTTCTTAGATGAAGGGAAAGATACCCATTGGTTCCGTTGGTTAGAGCGCCGTTTGGCCAATCTTGCAAACGTTCCTGCGATGTCCGTGTTTATTGCCCTAATTGCGTTATTGGTAATGGCAGCAAACGTGGCCGAAGTCTCTCGTCTAGCGGTAGTGATGGCGGGTATCTGGGGGATCGTGGTGTATATCGGTGTCCAAGTACTGAGTCATTTATTGGGTGGTGAACCTGAAGTTGATGAAAACGGTAATGCGGTTGGACATGACGCAAATGGCGTACCGACGGGCGTGATCAAAGCAGGTTTTGGTGGTTTCCTTTACCTTGAAGTACTCGATGCCTCATTCAGTTTTGATGGTGTGATTGGTGCATTTGCGATTACCTCTGATGTCGTAATCATTATGCTCGGTCTTGCTATTGGTGCTATGTTCGTGCGTTCAATGACCATTTACTTAGTGGATAAAGGCACCTTAGATGCTTATATCTTCCTTGAACATGGTGCGCATTATGCGATTGGTGCTTTGGCCTTCATTATGTTGGCGAGTGGCACAGGTCTTCATGTCCCTGAAGTGGTAACGGGTCTAATTGGTGTGGCATTTATTGTTTGGGCTGTGATTGCCTCAATTCAATATAAAAAGCGTCAAGAAAATTTAGGCTAATTTAAATTTGCCTAAAATCTCCCAAAAAGCGCAGCGTCAGCTGCGCTTTTTATTTGTCCAATCATCAGGATATTTAAAATCAATAAAAATCCTGCTTCGCTTTAAGCTGAATGTCCTATAATCCCATTCCAAGATTAATGAATTTTTAACCAGCTATGATGAATGCTCTTGAACGACGCTCAACTTTTGCTTTGAGTAGTATTTTCGCCTTACGTATGCTGGGGCTGTTCATGATTATTCCTGTTTTCTCTGTGGCAGGTCAGCAATATGCAGGGGCAACACCGGCACTCATTGGTTTAGCGGTGGGTGTCTATGGGTTGACCCAAGCGATTTTACAGATTCCGTTTAGTTTGATTGCAGACCGTTATAGCCGTAAACCGTTGGTGGTGATCGGGCTGCTGTTGTTTGCTTTAGGCGGTGCAATTGCGGCGATGTCCGATAGCATCTACGGCGTAATTATCGGGCGTGCGATTGCCGGTGGTGGTGCTGTATCTGCCGTAGTGATGGCTTTGTTAGCCGATGTCACACGTGAAGAACAGCGTACTAAAGCCATGGCCATGATGGGGATGAGTATCGGTTTGTCCTTTGTGGTCGCGTTCAGCCTTGGGCCTTGGCTCACAGGTTTAGTCGGCATCTCGGGTTTATTTTGGGTGACCACCATCATGGGACTTGCCGCGATTGCGATGTTGCTATTGGTACCGAAAGTAACGCGTCATCATAAAAATTTTCAACAAGGTTATCTGACGCAGTTAAAGCAAGTACTGAAAATGCCTGATCTAAATCGTTTACATGTTTCAGTCTTTTCATTGCATTTACTGCTCACCGCGATGTTTATTTATGTACCGTCTCAGTTGATTGACTTTGCCAATATTCCATTACATTCACATGGTTTGGTGTATTTGCCGCTTTTGGTCGTGAGCCTGTTTTTTGCCTTTCCAAGTATTATTTTGGCGGAAAAATATCGCAAAATGCGCGGCATTTTCTTGACCGCCATTGGTGGCATTATTTTAGGATTGGGCATCTTAATTTTTGGTTTCGAATCAAAATATATTCTGCTTACTGGCTTAGGATTATTCTTTATCGCATTTAATGTGATGGAGGCATTATTACCGTCATGGTTATCGAAAGCAGCTCCAATTCAATCCAAAGCGACTGCCATGGGGGTGAACGCCAGCAGTCAGTTTCTGGGGGCATTTTTTGGTGGTATGATTGGCGGGCAACTTCTGTTGCTAAATGATACGGCAATGGGATGGGGCATCCTGACAGGGCTAGCCATTTTATGGTTGATCATTAGTTTTGGGTTGGCTCAGCCGCGTTATTTATCGTCTATGGTTTTCAGTTTGCCTGAAGATAAAGAAACGGATGAATGGACTTCTCAGCTTTTAGCAATTCGTGGTATTGAAGAAGTTGTGGTGATGTCTGACCAGCAAGTGGCTTATGTAAAAGTGGATAAGCAGCAGATGGATGAATCTGCGCGACAACATTTAACGCACTTGTTAGGGAAAGAGGTAGCCATTTAAGCATAACTCTTATAAAGTAAATAATAGAAACAAATAGGAAGAATACGTCTGATGCGTGGTGTAAATAAGGTCATTTTAGTTGGTACTTTGGGTCGTGACCCTGAAACAAAAACTTTCCCAAATGGTGGTTCTCTCACTCAGTTTTCAATTGCAACGAGTGATTCATGGACAGATAAAAATACAGGTGAACGTAAAGAGCAAACAGAATGGCACCGTATTGTGTTACATAACCGCTTAGGTGAAATTGCACAGCAATATTTGCGCAAAGGTTCTAAAGTTTATATTGAAGGTTCATTACGTACTCGTCAGTGGACAGATCAAGGCGGTCAAGAGCGTTACACGACTGAAATTCGTGGTGAACAAATGCAAATGCTTGACAATAATCGCCAACAAGGCGAACAAGGTCAAGGCGGTGATTTTGGTCAGCCTCGTTTTAATAATCAACAAGGTGGTTATAACAATAACCAAAACCAAGGTGGCTACGGTAATAGCTCAAACCAAGGCGGTTATGGCAATAACCAACCGGCTCAAGGCAATAGCTATGGCAATAACAACCCAGGTGGTTTTGCGCCAAAACAACAGCCTGCACCGACACCGGCTCCTGCAGCAGCAGATTTAGATGACGACTTACCGTTCTAATGAACCTTAAACACAGCGTTTAAAACGGTAGATCATCATCAAAAAAAGCCCTCAATCTTGAGGGTTTTTTTTCGCAGGTCTCATCTTGAAAGATCAGTTTCATTTTGAAATTGAGTCGATGACTTATTTTTTTGCAGAAACCCACATGGTAATCACGGCTTTAAAAACTGCTTCATTACGTGTGTTGTTCACCACGACATTCACCAAATAATCACTCCCTGCATTCCACGTAAAATTAACATCGACAGGCGTGGCAATGGCTGTTAAATCTGTATCGGCTTTTTTCAAATATTCCACAGTCATGCCTTTGGGAATCCAACGATGGCTGCTCGGAACGGTCACATCGGTCATGGTTCCGCCAGCCAATTCAGCCATATTACACATGGCAATCGCGTGGACAGTGCCAATATGATTCAGCACGCTGCGCTGTTTTTTTATATGTAGTTCACAGTATTGGGGCTTTAATTCATCAAAAACAGGCGAAATACTGCTGAAATACGGTGCTTTCAAACACAGCAATTTTGAAAAAGTCCATTTCCCTGCGGGTTTGTTTTGGAAGGTCTTCCATAATTTTAATGCTTGGCTCATGCTTAATTATCCGTCATTATTCAGAATATAATTCTAATACAGAATATTGTTCTGTTAATGGCGTAAATGACGTCACAGCTATTAAAAAAAGCCAACATTGTTTTAAAATGACCCGATCAAAGGGAAGGTATCGATGTCGTCAAATCAAGCATTATTGCAACGAATTTACAGTGGTCGCCGAGCGGAACTTAAACGGCAGATCTTAGGAGAAGCCCTTGCATGTTTTTTAGAGCAAGGGATTGAAACGACGACGATTGAACATGTGAGAGACCGTGCAGAGACCAGTGTTGGCGCGATTTACCATCATTTTAAAAATAAAGATGGTTTAGTGGCGGCATTGTATTTTGCGGCGTTGCAAGATCAATTTGTGAAAAGGGCAGATGCATTGACACAGGCCCAATCGCTGCAGGAAGGCATTCAAGCCATTTTGTGCTCGTATATAGACTGGGTCGAAGCCTATCCAGATTTTGCAGGATTCTTGTATGCGGCAGGGTTTAGTATGCGTAAGGAAACGCTACAAGCCGAGTTAAAAAAACATAATTTGCAATGCAATAGCGCACTACTGGATTGGTTGACCGCACAACCCGATTGGCATTTGATTGAGCATTTACCCAAAGAATTAATGATGTCATTGGTCTTAGGGGCAACGGAAAATTATTGTCGGGCATGGTTATCACATAAAGTCAAAACGCCACCATCACACTATAAACAACAGTTTACACAGGCTGCTTGGCAGACCCTCTTTATGGATATAAAGGCTTGCACCCATTGAACTTGATTGGTTTGCACGATGGAAAGGCAAAGATTGATTTAAATAACAAATCTAAAAATCCGATAGTTTTTATAAAAAAGTTCGGTTTTACCTATGGTTTGATATTTCGTATTCTAGCTTCAACAGATAAGCAATCCCTGAAATGAGTTAGAGGAATATCAAATGAGTTTAATTAATACTGAAGTAAAACCATTTAACGCTACCGCTTACCAAGACGGTCAATTTATTGAAGTTTCAGAAAAAGACTTCTATGGTAAATGGTCTGTGGTGTTTTTCTATCCTGCTGACTTTACTTTTGTATGTCCAACAGAATTAGGCGATCTTGCTGATCACTATGCTGAATTCAAAAAAATGGGCGTAGAAATTTATTCAGTATCTACTGATACACACTTCACGCATAAAGCTTGGCACGATTCTTCTGAAGAAATTAAGAAAATCGAATACCCAATGGTTGGCGATCCAACTTGGACACTTGCGAAAAACTTTGATGTTTTAATTGAAGCGGATGGTCTTGCTGACCGTGGTACTTTCGTAATTGACCCTGAAGGTAAAATCCAAATCGTTGAAATCAACGCAGGTGGTATTGGTCGTGATGCTTCTGAATTGATGCGTAAAGTAAAAGCTGCTCAATATGTACATGCACACCCAGGTGAAGTATGTCCTGCAAAATGGAAAGAAGGTGAAGCGACGCTTGCACCATCGATCGACCTAGTGGGTAAAATCTAATTTGTTGATCCAACCGTAGATTTAAAAAAGCCAGAACTCAGTTCTGGCTTTTTTGTGGTCTAGAACATTAAACTAAATAGCCATCAAGCTCCGGAGCATAGTCACGAATTCCAGCGACTAAATAGTCAATTAATCTTTCCATGACTAGGCGCTGACCTTTTCGCGAAGCATATACCAATTGTACCGTACCGACATTTGAGCACCATTCGGGGAAGAGGTGAATTAAACGACCTGCCTCAATATCTGCTTGTACCGTTAAATACGGTAAGTCTGCGATGCCTAAACCATCGAGTACCGCATAATAAGCACCGGCTAAGTCATTGCTTTTAATCCGAGGTTGTAAGGCAATTTCAATCTGCTCTTGCTGTCCCGTATGATGCAAATGCCATTGATAGCGGTTTTTCTGTGTACCCAAAACGATACTCGGAAATTCTGTCAATTCGAAAATATGCTTTAACTCGCGTCCTTGTAAAAGTTCAGGACTAATCACTAAGCAATGCACGGTTTTAATCACGTCACGTACAATAATGCTCGAGTCTTCATTTTTACTAAAATTGGTACGAATCGCTAAATCAATGTCGTCATGCAAGACATCTACACGGCGGCTAGACAGCTCAAGTTCGACCTGAACTTTGGGATGATCTTTTAAAAATTGATTTAACAAGGGGCGAATTTGATGTTCCATCATGACCGGTGGACAACTAATTTTAACCAAGCCTTCAAGTTCACTTTTTTGCTTCAGGAGCACCTGATGCGCACATTCAACTTGTTCGATTACTTTTATGCATTCTTCATACAATTCTTGGCCTAATGTCGTGACCTTAAAGTGTCGGGTAGAACGCTGAATAAGGGTGACATTATATTTGGCTTCAAGATCTAAAATGCGTCGGCTTAATTTTGATTTTGTAATATTCGATGCTTCACTTGCAGCGCTAAAACCGCCATGTTTCACCACCAAGTAAAAGTAGTAATAATCATCAAATGAATGCATGGATCACCTTATGCAGTGAAAATTATTTCAATTCAAATCATCATACGTCAATTTATACATCAGGTATAAAAAAAGCGGCTCGAAGCCGCTTTTTACTACTGAAGGATTATTTCTTTTCAGTATTTTGCGTATAGCTGTTGATTAGGTTGCGGTAGTCCGGTATATGGTTGCCGAAAAGCGCACCTAAACCTTCAATATCATTACGCCAGTCGCGGTGTAATTCACACGCGGTACCAAACCACGTCATAAGCTGCGCACCCGCTTGCGTCATACGTTGCCAAGCTGAGTCACGGGTTAAATGGTTGAATGTACCTGAAGCATCGGTCACCACAAAGACGTCAAAGTCTTCTTCTAAAGCAGACAAGGTTGGAAATGCAACACAAACCTCAGTCACTACACCGGCAATAATTAATTGCTTTTTGCCTGTTGCTTTGACGGCTTTCACAAAGTCTTCATTGTCCCAAGCATTAATTTGACCTGGGCGTGCAATATAAGGTGCGTCAGGGAACATCTCTTTGAGTTCTGGAACCAATGGACCGTTTGGACCTTGTTCAAAACTGGTGGTGAGAATCGTTGGAAGATTAAAATATTTTGCGGCTGCAGCCAGTGCGAGCACATTATTTTTAAATTTATCTGGATCAATGTCGCGAACCAATGAAAGTAGACCTGTTTGATGGTCAACTAAAAGTACCGCGGCATTATCTTTGTCTAAACGAACGTAAGGTTTGCCCCATTTTATTGTCCTCTTTCCTGTTTGCAACTACGCAGGATCAGATGAAATCTGCGTGTTAACTAGATTTAGAATAGTTGTAAAAATGAGACAATGAAATGGGTTTAAATGAGAAGCTCAATCATAAAATTGGGATAATTCATCGTTGTATATGTCTTAAACCTTAGAATTTCGAAATTAATGCTTGGTTTTGAGTGAGGTGCAGATTTTATGTCTGAGTATTGTTCTAATTTTGAGATATAGAATGCTATCTGGAAGATGGTCAGTAAGTATTTCAAAGCTTAAAATAAGCGCTATGTTCATCCTATCGTATGAATATAGGAGCTAAGAAATGAAAAAAGTAATTGGTGTTTATCGTAATCAGTAAATGCACTGGGTGGGCGATGGTTTTCCAGTCAAAAGCTTATTTTCCTATGATCGTCTAGGTCAGGCGATTAGCCCATTTTTGCTTTTGGATTATGCGGCACCTTATCAGTTCGATCCCACCACTGCACGGCATGGTGTAGGTTCACATCCACATCGTGGTTTTGAAACGGTGACTATCGCCTACAGCGGTGAAGTGACTCATAAGGACTCAAGTGGTGGTGGCGGCACAATTCAAACAGGCGATGTGCAATGGATGACCGCAGGGTCGGGTCTGGTGCATGAAGAATTTCATTCGCCTGAATTTGCTCAAGCAGGTGGTCTTTTTGAAATGGTTCAATTGTGGGTGAATTTACCGGCAAAAGACAAAATGACCCAGCCTCGTTATCAAGCGATCACACGCCAAGATATTCCTCGCATAGACATGGATGAAGGTGCAGGGCATATTCGGGTGATTGCTGGTGAAATGGGTGGTCACCTTGGGCCTGCACAAACCTTTAGTCCAGTGAATGTCTGGGATGGTGAATTGAAAGCTCAATATGAAACCACCTTACATGTACCTGAAGGGCATAACACCATTTTGGTGGTCTTGAAGGGTGAGGTTGTGGTGAATGAAAGCCATAAAGTTCAAGACAGTTCGATGGTCATGTTTGCCAAAGATGATATCGCCATTCAGCTACAAGCGTTGCAGGACACACAATTTCTGTTACTTAGCGGTGAGCCACTAAATGAGCCGATTCAAGGTTATGGCCCATTTGTGATGAATAGCAAAGCTGAAATTATTCAAGCCTTTGATGATTTCAATAACGGAAAATTTGGTGAAATTGCGCTAGCGCATGAGGCTTAAGTGAAATTCATGCCGTTGAAATAGCCGAAAAAAAAGCCTCTGAACAGTCAGAGGCTTTTTTATTGAGCGCTGTAGTATTTATAGTTGTCATGATTTAAATATCATTTTACTTTTTATAAATTGTGATGAATTTATCACTTTCTTATGTGGCGCATCTTAGCGAGACTTGGCTTTAAAGTAAACCGAAAGTTATAAAAATGGTTAATTTAATTGTTTGGTTTTATAGGGTAATTAAAATTTTAAAGAAAAATATGTTTAAAAAACAAAGCTTAAATTGTGTGCTTTTTGACTGTAAATATTTGTAAATTTAACTTAAAAACGGCTGTACTGAAATCCATACAAAAAGTGCGAATCTGGTATTTTTTAATAGCTATTTTTAACTTCTGATCAGTCATACTTTTAAACTGTGTTTTATAGATGGAAAAGAAAATTGGAAATTGCAGTCATCGGTAGTGGCATGGCTGGGCTGGCTACCGCAAGAATTCTTAAAGACGCAGGGCATAACATTACAATTTTCGAAGCTCTGCCGGGTCGTGGTATGGATAGCCACAGCACTGAGTTTGAAGGCGGCTTGATCGATGCCCCTTTGCGTGTGATGAATCCACACCTCTGGAAAAATACCTTAAGTTTGGCGACCCATTTAGGGATTAAAACCTTCCCAGTCCGTACCTATATGGCATGCAGTTGGCTATTTGAAGATCGTACAGAAACGTGGTTGACCACCAGTCGTAGCCGTATTGGTAATTTCCCAATTATTAATAATCGTAAAGGCTTACAACAATATGGCTGGCGTTTAGTCAAAGGAATGTTGCAACTCAAAGCCGCGATCACTCGATTTTTTAAATCAAAAAATCAGGATATTACGCTTGCTGAATTCATTAATAAAAATGAAATTGAAGAAGTATTTTGGCATGGTGCAGTCATGCCTGTGTTGTATACCATTTGCACTTGTAACCCGAAAACGATTGGCGAATGGCCTGCGAAACCGCTGTTGATTTTCTTGCGTCAATTGACCAATGGTGATGCCTTGTTGCGTATCCAAGGTGGTACACCTGCGTTGGTTGATAAACTGATTGAAGGTTTAAATATTCAAAGTGGTACGGCAATTACCAAAGTGCTCGAGCAAGACGATAAAGTCTTGGTGGAAACTGAGGCCGGTGCACATCATCTATTCGATCGCGTGGTTGTTGCGACACCAACCACCAAAACGGAAGAATTTTTAGATTCTACTCAGTTTGCTGACGATATTGAGCTCTTAAAGAAATTTAAATTTGAGCAAGGTCAGTTGGTGATCCACACTGATCAAACGGTGATGCCGCCGAAGCGCAAAGATTGGTCTGTACTAAGTTATATGATGGATCGTAAATTTACTCGTCAGCAATTTACCGTGTGGCTTAACTCAATCGAGCCGAGCTTGGTGGGTAAAACTCCAGTGTTCCAAACTTGGCAGCCAGTGACACCGATTGATCCTAAAAAAGTGATCTCTTCGGTCAGTTTGACACGCGCAGTGGTGGATTCACATACGGTGGCGCTGAATAAAGAGTTACAGCAACGACATTTATCCCCTGAGCGTAAAGTCTTCTTTTGTGGCTCATGGTCTTGCGATGGTCTGCCGATTTTAGAGTCTGCGGTAACGTCTGCTATGCATATTGCAGAAATTTTTGGTGCGCCATTGCCGTTTGTGGGTTTAAAACCTAAAGTGGAGGTTGCCCCTCAACTCGGTTACTAACATGAAATGGCTTCAAGCAATTCGTCAGTACGTCCCTAGCCATAAATATGCGATTAACAGTCGACTACTCGGAGATGATGCGGAGCTTGCTTGGAGCAATTTGGGCTATTGGAATGATGCAAAATCATCCTATCCTGCAGCCTGTCAAAAACTCGCTTTCCATCTTGCCGAATCCATTCAATTAAAATCTACAGATCGTGTTTTAGACCTTGGTTGTGGGCAGGGCGCGAGCTTGGTTTTTTGGATGGAACATTTTCAAATTCAAAACTTATCCGCAGTCGAATTGCAAACCGAATGTGTGGAAAAAATCCAAAAAAATTTAAATTCAAAAATCAAAATACAACAAGATTCATTTTTGAATTTAAAAAATATTTATCCACAAAACTGTATGGATGCCGTACTGTGTATTGATGCTGCGTATCATAGTGATTTGAATTTATTGCTTTTATCAGTTGTTAATGTTTTGAATTCAAAGGGACGCTTTGCTTTTCACTATTTGATGTTGTCCGATGCGTTTTTGAATTTAAATTCAGTGCAACGATTGAAATATCAAAGTCTGTTGAAAGCAGCAGATGTGAATTTGAAAAATTTAAATTCAAAGCAAAATTTACAACACCAAGTGCAACAGGCAGGTTTCGAAAATATCCAGATTGAAGATATCAGCGAATTCGTATTTCAGGGTTTTGCCGATTATATTCAAGAACAAAAAAGTCAGATGAGCCTGAGTCATGTGGATCAATTCAAAATCAAGATGACGGCAAAATTGTGTGAGAAGTTGTATCGAGACGGGCTGATTCGTTATGTGCAGATTAGCGCGAGGAAGCCATAAAAAAGAGGCTTTAAAAACATCAAAGCCTCACTAAAAAGGGAGGCTAAGAAATGGTGCCGGCACACGGATTCGAACTGTGGACCTACTGATTACAAGTCAGTTGCTCTACCAACTGAGCTATGCCGGCGTTGTGGAATGCATTCTACAGATTTTTTGAAGTGGTGCAAGTTAAAAAAACAGCAAATCGAATGTAATTTATACGTTTGATTTATTCAGCATTCGACCGATGTTTGGCTCTAAAAACCAGAGAAATAAAAATAGGTAATGTTTCGCCCACAAGATGTGGGCGAAAAAATAGGATGGGTGAGCGTTGAGTGCTATTTCATTCTTAAAATTTGGTCTAGATCCTGTGCGCATTCTTCAAGTGTATATGCCATCTCCAGTTGCATTTGGGGGCGGAGTTCATTGGCGAGCTTTCGCCATTCGTCAATCAGACGCTGTGCTTTTTGAATTTTATGTTTATTGATGTCTTTGGCAAGGGTTGGGGTATAGCCACCACGTTTGGCGTTCTTGATCTGCTTAACATAATTCTGGCTGTTATTCATGTTCTCTCCCGAATAGCAGTGATATATGAAATGTGTTTTTTAAGTTTTTCGTTGATCAAGTTAAAAGTACCGCAATCGCGTTTCAGTTCTATGATGTTTAAATTAATGAATAATTTTTTGAATAGTACCTATATTGAGAGGATGATTTATTTTTAGCATAGGCTTAAGTAATTGTCTTTAGAATATAAAATTTGTATTTGTAAATATACGTGTACTTATTGCTGCCAATAAAAAATCCATAAGTCGTGCATTAGGAAAAAAACGTGTGATTGAAATCCGTCAATCAGGACTTAAATACTGTGAAGTTATTGAGCTAAACAAATAGAAGATCAATTAGGGGGATATTTAATATTGAGAACAATAAAATTAAAAAAGGCCTAAATTTTATCAATTTAGACCTTCATTCTGCTTGGCATTGCAGTTTATTCTGGCGGTGAAAGAGGAAGTCTGAATTTAGTTATAAGTTACTGAAAATAATAATTATAAAAATGCATAAAATTAAATATACCGACAAATATACCGACAAGTGAAAAAAGAAAAAATATCAGATCACGTATCGTTAATTTGATTCCTTAATAATCGATATACGAAATCATATATATTGAATAAGGTTGATAGCAGAAAAAGATATAAGCGGCTGAGCACTGAATTTGATCCTTTATCTCTACTGTAAAGCTCATACCTTTTTACAAATCCTAATCGAAATCTAGGCTAATTCGGAGTTAACCAAGCATTCAAAGGTCCTACATGCTTCTTAACACCATGAGCATAAGAAGACTGATGGTAGGGAGCTCCTTGATAAAGAATATAATCACAAGTCTTCTCGAGTTCTTTGTAAACCGCATTGTCCGTAGCACAGCTATATAAAAGTGCTATACCTATATTTTTACTATCTTTTGAAGCTTGTACGGTTATGTATTCGCCTGATTTGATAGGTTGGCCAAAAAAATGACATTGCCACCCATTATCTCTGAGTTTTTTTACTATTTCATCGTTCATCTTAGTTGAGAGAATTGCTGCGCGACCTAACCAGCCATCATCAGAGGCAGTAGGGTTAAAAGGTAGGCAATGATCAATTTGTAATTGCTGCAAGATATGGTTTTTAATGGCCTGGGTATTTAAGCAAGCAAAGACATCATTACGAAAAGACTCTGATCTTCTATCTAAAGTTGGTGGGAAAATTGAAACCTTAGATTGTTTCATTGCAAAACATTCAATAAATGCTAATGCTTGAATTAGCCCCATGGCTCGAAAAAAATTAGAGGGATTTTGCCAAATTTCTGATTTAGCATGTGCAAAAAAGTGCCGGTTAAAACCAGAAGTATTTTGATAGTTATCAGTGTTTTCATAAAAACTATTTTTAAGCCAGTTTCCAATCAACATAATAATTCTAATACGTTCATTCATTACCTTTAGAACATCATCTTGGACATACTCTTCAGGAATCCAATCTACACCTAATATATGATCATGCTTTATATTGTCTATAGCACGTTTTATGCATCGATCAACTTTAGTTTTTAAATCAAGATTCTCAACGGAGTCCTCAATAATAGTATTTAAAATATCTTCAATTATTGGAATTAAAGATGCTATAGAAGTCACTTTCATTCCGCTATAAAAAGCTAAAATTGATTCTTTAATTAATGGTACATGTTTTGATATCGCTATTGAATCAGAGAAAGTTTGTACAGTTATTGGAATAATATTAGAGAAGTTATATACAGTTGGGAAAAACTCCTTAAAGCGGTTTTGGAGCTCTTCTCTAGACAAAATATCTTGATAACCAATTTTCAAATTGGTTATTTTGAACCCTTCATTTATTTGCTCACGAGTCATAAATACAGGTAGAAACCAGTCAACTTGAGTCCAGAAATTCTCTTCTTTTTGGAGTGGTAAAATATTATTTTGATAAATTTTAATTTCAGATAATTTATAACGTGGCATTAAGACGGTGACATTCTCTAAAGTTGTAAGCTTAATTGCAGGAATAGTTTGATTAAAACCAAACTTAGTTTCTTCTATTTCTAATATTTCAATTCCTTGATCCATACAGTCAGAATGGATTTCTTCAAGAGTAATTGTTTGCATCTTATTTTGGTTGTTAAATTTAAACCAAATTCCTTTAATTTTATTTAATGATTCTTTAGGCATGATTTTTACTCTGATCTTAGAATTATGATCTCCAATCCTAAATTGGAGGTTGGACGGGATCTGAATGAACTACACTTTTAGTGCAGTTAAAAGGTGTGCTCTTGAGTGTATATCTGAACAAAATATCTTTAAACAGGAACTCTTATTTATAGAAAGACCATCAGTGCTTAAAAAAAAGCCTACTTCATGAATATGGCGTTTTTTATGCTTTTTGAATCAAAGATAAACTTTTATGCTTTCCGCATAAAAATACACTTTTGAATGAATAATGATCTACTACACCACAACGAAAACTGATTGTCTTTTAAGCTTAATGCAGTGCATTTCTAACGGCAGTGCAAAGTTTTGGTTCTCTGATTCTGTTAGTTTTTCAAAGTTCCATACTGTCATTCCAAAGTTGATCTTGGAGTATGGTCTCAATCTGGATGAATCTTTACGCAAGCGAAAATCAGATTATGGGGAACCAGTGTGGAGTTTAGTTATCAATTATGATCCGGCAAGGAATGATGTATTCCAGTTCTGGTTATTTACCACAGGCTATAGAGAAGCACGAAGAAGTAAGCTGACGCTAAAAGAAATACTCGCTAAAAATTCCAGCATGGTACAAAAGCAAAAGCTCAACAGTATTTTAACTGTCAAAAAAGAGAAGCTGCTACGCTATGGAGATTATGTACTTGGACAATACATAGAGTTCAGTGATCTTAAGCCTCAATTTTCTAAAACTTACTATCACCCAGAACAGTTTGGAGTTATATTTAATACCAAGACGATCCGAACAAAGACAATTGATAGTAATAAGAATTCAATTTACCGAATTTTTAAACCGTTCGACAATTTTGAATTAAATCGTCTGGCCGGCATTAATAAAAATTTTGGTTTCGCTTTTCTCGAAAATAAACATACTCGCTGGAATAAAACCTCCGTAAGTCAGTTTTTATTAAATCAGTTTGGAATTAAGTTTGATGCTAATACCGGTTATAACGACCGATTAAAAGAACTGACTAGGGTATTACGTGGAGTTCGTAAAAAGCACTTGGAGTTTTTCCAGCGTCATTCTCAGAAGAAAGTCCGCTACACCTGGTATTTATCAAAAGATTTTATGCAGTCGGCTGAAAGGGAGTTAGATAAGAAGATTGATTTAATCTCTACAGGTAAGGCAGATCGATTAAAAGAAGCTACATATCGACTAAGTGCACATGGTAATTTCCATGGTACCCGGCACCAAATTGGAAAGTTACAGGCCAAGACCAGATCAAAATTAAATAGTAAGGATCCAAACCATAAGAAACTAAATCAAATGTATTTCCCTCAAAACCTTCACTATGTACGGTTTACTGCTAAAAAGGCTCAGAATATGAAAGAGTTTGAATTGGCATGCCAGAATGCAGACAAGATTTATATAAATAAAAAGAGTCGGTCGAGAACTAAAGCTACTCACTAATCTATTTCAATCTCTAATAATCTTTGGAAATTGAAATCTACCCAATATTGGGATCATTCCGAAAACGGTAATATTCCCAATATTGGGATTTTGAACGATCCCGTTTTTGGGATTTTGAATGTACCCGTTTTTGGGATGCAGAACCTATCAATGAATCAACCATAGAATCTATCACTCTCTGAGAGCTATCTAGATCTATTTCTTGCCAGTGAATTATCTTGATGATAGGTACAGGTAAAACACAATTTATGAATGGATTTGATTTCTAGCCCAAAGATTGATTATGGATATAGTCAAATTTCTTACTGGTTTAAGCACAGTGAGCTTTTCTTTAGAAAAACAACTAAAGGTACATTAAAAATTATTTCACGCTTAGAACGCAAATCTGAGCGATATGTGGAAGCTCAAAATTATGCAAATGATATACAAGCTGCCAGCTAAAAAAAGATTCAGTTTTAGTGAAATTAGTGGAGTAAAAGAGGTGTTTTGCACTCTCCCTCGCGCGCGCGCGCGTTTTGTTGGAAATACACCCATTTTTTAAGTGCTCAAATTGCTTATTAATGGGATCAAACGCATAGGGGGGGATATGGGTATTTTTGTTGAACTTAATAATTTTGAAGCATCAAAAAGATTAATTTTTTTAAAAACAGAAATCTGGTACGGCGCACCAAATTATTTGGAGATGATTAGGGAGTTGAAAGAGCATTATGAAATGACGAATGAAAAAATTGCTTTTTTGCTTCCAGTTTCAGGTCCATCAACGGTAAATGATTGGGAGTTTGGCAGCACGCCAAATTATGAAGCAGGCGAAGCATTTATTGATTTGTGGAAAGCTTTTACTGAAAAAACCGATCAGGACATCCCTCGAATTAATCACTGGAGAATATGATTGATGACTAAGCAGCCAGCGTATAGACCTTTAGATTGTGATGATATGGAGCGATCGATTCAGCTCTGCAATGGAATTGAATATTTAATTGACGAATTCCAAAGAGCAATTAATGGTAAAGAGCCCAACCAGTTATATGAATCTAGCTATCAAATGCAATTACTGAAGATTGCTGATAATTTGGAGGAGTTGATTTATCGGCTAACTTATTTGGCGGATAAAAATAATAAGGAATTCTATTTTCAACATTTGTTTTCAATCCTTAAAAGTTTAACTACTGCACCAAATGTATTAATTATCACGGCGTATTACTTAGATCCTAAGAATGAGTATAAGCGCATAGTCAATCGGAATACCTTCAACTTTGAAATAGAGCAAATTGTTAAAAAAATTCAGTTTATAAAACCTGTTTTGCAATCACTTTCTGTTGGGCGAAAGTCCGGCGTTAGAAGCATTGCACACTATGTTTAGCAATCTTTGATCGTACGGGAAAGGAGTAATTTGTGCTCCTTTTTTCATTCTAAATATACCCATTTTTTGAGGATTAGCTCTGCTCTACATTAAATCTATTCAATAGATTTGCGGAACAACGATAATGCGTATACCTGTATCTCAAGGCCGTGCAACATCACAGCCAACTTTACAGCAACACACCCCAATGACTGGGCTGTCTTCAATTGGTCAAGCTATCGGTAATGTTGTTGATGCGCGTAAAGAAGAACAAGATAAAAAAGAGAAGGCTGATTTTGCATTACAGTCATCTAAGATTGGTGCAGATATTAGTGTTGTAGATAATGATTTACTCACAAAAATGCAGAGCGGGGAGTTGACCTACGATAATGCTGTAAAGCAAAGACAGGATAGCCTTGAGTCAATTAAGACACAGTATAAGACTACTGTACCTAAGCAGTTTGAGCAAAATTTTAATAACTATTTTGAACAGCATTCTTATCAAAGTGCCTCAAAATATTTACCAGTCGCGCAAAAATCAGAACAACAACAAGCGATTGTTCAACTTAAGGACATGAAAGAAAACTATTTAAAAAACCCGAATACATCTGAAAATGAGGTTTGGAATGGCCTGACTTTGTATGCACAGTCCAAAGGCTTACCGGTGGCTCATGTTCAGGATACTTTCAACGAATATAAAAATAATCGCGCTGGTAATGATGTAACGACTTTTTATTTAGGGAATAAGTCCGACAATGAAAAGCTGACTGAACTATCAACTCCTGAAGCTGTAATAAAAAAACATCCTAATTTGACTCAGGAACAAGCTGTCTATTGGAGTGGTCGTGCACTCACTCAGATGGATCAGAATAACCGTGCAAATGCTTTGCAGCAGAAGCAGTTAGAAGATGATGCCAAAGATGCTGTTAATGAGATGAAGGCAGACATTGAAACTGGATTAATTCCAAGTGAGGCAGTGATCAAGTCTCGTTTGGCACGTGTGCGGGGAACTCAAAAAGAGCCTGAATTTGTTCAGCTCAGTGGTGCTTTGGTGGAAGTCCAACAATTCATGCGTCTAGGTTCAGATGAACGCGAAGCATATCTCAGCAAAAAGCGCTCAGAAGCACAAAATACAGCGCAGGATAATGCTAAAGATGTGAGTTGGAAGTTAGGTCTTCTGTCTAAAACGCACGAGAATATGCTCGGCTATGAGAAAAATAATTCAACTTTGGCGTATTCGATTAAAACCGGTCAGGATCTGACAGTTGTACCTACTAATGCAATTTTAAGTGGCAACCCTAATGCTATTTCAGCCATATCTAAAAATATTAAATCTATTCATGCAAACAATGTTCTAAATGGGACAGTGGGTTCATTAATTCCATTTTCTACCCAACAACAAGCTGAATTAAAGCAGTTTTGGGAAAAAGCTAAACCAGGTGACAAACTGAGTTTATTGACCACGCTTTCTAAATCTAGCGCAGGCAATGCTAATGCATCACGTGACATGATTAAAAGTATTGCTGGAGATAGTGGTTCATATCGCTTATCTGCATCATTAGGTCGCCGAGGGTTAAATGATATTGCTGGGCAAATTGTTACTGGCCAAGATTTGCTGGATAAGAACTTAGTCAAAGTTGATGACAATTCGCTAAGAGCTGAAACTGCAAGTTATTTATCCGGCGTAACCACACCAGGTAAACCAGATTTTGAAATCTATTTCGAATCAGTGAAGGCGAATTATGCATATTTGCTTCAGAAGTCAGGGCAAGTAGCTGACTCTAAAGGAAGCATTTTAAATAAGTCTATTGATGAGGATTTATTTAAAAAAGCAGTCATAAATGTGACGGGTGGGAAATTCACAACTGGTGGTTTCTTTGGGTCCAAGTCAGTTGTATTAAGACCTCACACTGTAGGTGAAAAGTCATTTCGTGAACAATTAGAGAGTTTTAACTCCAGAAATTCTAGAGCTTATGGCGGCTCTGATAAAGACTTCTTTTTGGATTTACCTCTGGAGCAGGATCCAAGTAATCCGTACAAATATTATTTTAAGAATGGTACCAAATACGTCATGGACGTAAACGATAAACAGCGCAAAACACGCTTAACTTTTACGGTTCGATGAGGTGATCCATGGATTTTTTAGCAGATGATGAATTAACGTTAAATCAGGATGATCCCCGCTTTAAACCTAAAAGTGAACGCGGTGGATTTAGTGATGGTGCTTTAGGTGTTGTATCTGGCGTTGCTATGGGGACCATTGAGGCCGCTACTGCACCAGATGCTCTAATACGTGGTGACAAAAAAGCAGCATCTTTGAGAGCGCAAAACCTTGAGATCTTTAAGCCTGATGATTTAGGGGGAGCTGGTGAGTTTACTTATGGTCTAACCAAAGATTTCACCCGTATAGGATGGAATGCCCTCACTACTTTAGGTACAGGTGGTGTGCCAGGCCTTGCATTAAATTCTGGGCTATTTGGATTTCAGACTTATGAGGCTGAAAAATCAGACTTAATCAATAAGGGTGCTGATATCCGCACCGCTAAAACGGCTGGTGCAATTAAAGGCGTAACGGATGCATTAGGCTTTGCAATTCCTACGCATGGCGTTGCCAAGTCTGCCGTTGCTGATGCTGTAGCAACAACTGCTATAGCAACTGCTGCCGGTTCAGCTGGTGATTATTTTGAGGGCTCATACCTTGAAGATCATCAAAATAAAAAGGTTGCCCAATATGGCGAAGCATTAAAGGAAAATGCAACCAGTCCAAGCACATTGGCATCAAATGGCGGAATGGCTTTACTTCTTAATCTATGGGCCAATAAGGGGAGATTGCGTCCAGATCAGATCAAAGATCATAGTAATGTAGATACTATGAATGATGCAGCTCATATCCAGGCCAATATAGAGCATGCAGAGGGCACGAATCCATTCAGTCCAACTAATGCAAAAGAAGCTAACTCACATTTTGATGCATTGGATAGTGCCATGGAAAGCGCATTGAATGATGAGCTAGTAAGCTTAAAAGCACCAGTGACCGGAACACCTAAAGTACCTGTACCCACTGCACCTGTTGTACCGATAACAGGTACACCGAAAGCTATTGTAAGACCAAGCGCTATCAATACTGATGAGCATAAAGCGCCAGTAATAGCGGAGCTTTTGACTAACCCTGTATTTGATAAAAAACCTTGGACAAAAACGATTGTTCAGGAAGCCTCTAAACGAGGCATTAATCCAATAGATGCCTTGGTCATTTCTCATATGGAAACTGGTGGCACTTTTAGTACTTCAATTCAACCAAGGGATAGAGATGGTAAGTTACTATCGTCCGCAACAGGCTTATTTCAGACACTAGACAGTACTTTTGCCCGTATGGGGGGTAAGAATAAGTTTGATGGTAATGATCAGATTAAAGCAGGCCTGAATTACTACGAGCATAATGCCAAGGTTTTTCGTAGTCACTTTAATCGGGAGCCGAATGGTTTAGAGCTTTATTACTTGCATTTCTTTGGCGAAGGTGGTGGACCAACATTTTTAAAGGCTAACGATAACGAGCTTTTTGTAGATGTTGCCACACGCTGGAGCAAAGGGAACAGTAAAAAAACTGCACGTCAAATAGCAGAAGAAATTACATCCTCTCATAAGTTTAATGGCATGACTGTTGGACAGGTAAAGGCTAAATACGAAAAGCGCTGGAATGAAATTGCGAGTCTTTATAGTGATGTTCGTGCAGATACCTCAGCAAGATCTACCGAAGTTCGAGGGAGCGAATCAGAGTTCCCACAGTTTGAGTCTGATATAGCAGCACCGCCTACTTACAAGTCCCAGTCTGATGCTGAAATTGAGGCCATGCCTTTTGTACTCAGTGCAGATGAACATAGTGTTAAATCACTTCAAGAGGAGTTTGAAGCTTTATCCTCTCCTTTGACTAAAGAGGATTTGGAATACCTCAAGGCTACAGCGCATTATCAGTATTCGGAAGGTGGAGCCTACCGAACGCCGTATGTTGAGCCTCAAGTCGATTTATCTGGGCCTAGTAATAGTGCCAACCGTAATTTGGATGCATTGGACTCTGATCTTTACCAGTTCGAGCCAGAGCAACAGCGAGTTATTGTTACTGATCCAGAATTGAATACTTTGGATATCAATACCAGAACATCAGGTTCAAATATTCAGCAAAACTCAATTATCGCGGGAGTAGATAATTGGACTCCAACTAGATCGCAAAATTACCTTAAACGAGAGCGGTCAATGGATGATGGAGGGATTATTCAAGAGCTGCACAATAGTACTTCTAATACGACATTCCAGCGCCAAGTTAATCAGGATGGCACCATTAGCCCAGTAAAGGCCATACGTAATGGAGATGATCTATTTGCCCATCCCGCTAATGGTAAGACAGATAACCCTGAATTAACTTCAGTGCAGCATAAAGCAGCCCAGGCATTAGAGCGGGAGTTCTGGAATCCTGGCAAATCAAAAGTTGATGGTGCACCAGATTTAACCAAGTCTGGTAAAGGGGAGTACGGCGCATTCACTGACACGGCAGACGGTCGGGAAGCAGTTTCAATTTTGGAAGCAGATCCTGATATGGAAGTGACCTTTACCCGTTTGGATGAAAATGGGGATGAAGCGATTGTAACGATGTCATCTCGTGATTTATTAGATTATGTCAAAGAGCAAGAAGAAATCGCAAAAGATGAAATTCAGGCAGTGAAGGCCTTAGCCAGCTGTGCATTAAGATATGGGAGTGAAGCAGCATGAGAGCAGAATGTAGAGAACAGGTCGCAAAGGCTTTAGGTAAAAAAAGACTCAATGCAGCAGACAGCAACCGTATTTCATCACTGTATATTCGGGCTCAAAATACATTGGCACGCACAGATCCTGATTGGATGTTTAAAAGTCCTGCTGAACGTGCTGAAGCAATTGCGCAGAAGACTGCTTCAGATCTCGCTGTGCAGATTGCTAAGAATAATCAGAATATTGCTCGAGATGCTGTTATTAAGGCTCAGCTGCAGACGGAAATTTATAACCACCCTAAACTAAATCCTGTTCAGGCATTAATGCGGAAGATTGCTTATTTTTCGGATCAAAGTGGTATTCAGTCTATAGAGAAGCAATCTCAAGCTTTGCATAGCCGTTGGATGTCTTTAGTCGCTGATGTATTTACTAAAACGCAAGAACGTTTTGGTATGTCCGTAAACAAAGCTATGACAGATGACATTATTCGGGTCATGTTTGGCGGTAAATCTGATAATCCAGAAATTACGGCGATGGCCAAGGAAGTAAGTGCAGCCCTAGAGGAAATGCGTTTAGCTTTCAACCGTGCTGGTGGGAATATTAAGAAGTTAGATAACTTTGGCTTTATGACTTCCCATGATCAGAAAAAAGTTGCTTTAACCGACCAGGCCGAATGGGTAAATGATGCATTAGATGGCCTGGATCGAAATCAGTATGTTAAAGATACTGGTGAGCTTATGGGTGAGCTAGAGCTTAAATCTATGCTTGAAGATATCTATAAAACTATTTCAACCAACGGTGCGAATAAAGACTTATTGGTATTGAATAAACAGGCTAAAGCAGTAGCATCGCCTGTAGGTGGTCGCTCCAAGATGGCAAACCGTCATCAAGAAGCGCGTGCTTTACATTTTAAAGACGGTGATGCATGGCTGGCATATCAGAATAAGTACGGGACCTATAACGAGGCGGGCTTTCATGAGATTCTGAAAAACCATACTCAGCGCATGAGTACGGAAGTGGCAATGATGCAGAACCTTGGATCCAATCCTCGTCATACGTTTGAATCTCTATTGGATGAAGCCAAGATCAAGCTTAAGGCAGATCCTTTGAATGGTCTGAAGCATGGTGAAATTGATAAGCAGGCCCATCGTGCCTTATCTATGTATAACACACTAGATGCCAATACCCGGGCGATTGATTCAACCTTAGGTAACGTTATGGGTGGTCTACGCGCCTTAATGGTTGCATCTAAATTAGGTGGTACCACGCTGACGACCTTTGGTGACCATGCCAGTATGAAGAAGGTCGCTAATATGCTGGGCCTGTCTTATACCAAATCCATTCTCCCTGAATATATGAAGCAGCTAAAACAGGGTGCTACACGTGATGAAGCTTTACGGTTTGGCCTGGGAATTAATGAAATGGCAGGCTCTATGACTCGCTTCGGTGATGCTGATATTGTCAGTAGTGCTACAAAGTCAGGGCGTTTTAATGCACGTATGCAAGCATTTGCAGCAATGACAATGAAATTATCAGGATTGAATGCTGTTACTGCAGGAGCGAAACGGGCACTTAATCTAGTGCATATGAATAAGCTTGCTGAAATGACCCGTAAAACGGATTGGAAGGATCTTGGTGCTGATGATCTTAAAATTCTAAAGGGGAACGGTATTACTGAACGTGACTGGCAGTTATGGCAACAGCTAGAGCCTAGTAAGCGTGAAGATGGGACGGCGGTACTTACTCAGAATGATTTCTTTAATGTACCTGATGATGTGATTAAGAAGTTCTTGCCATTGGATAAGCAGGATAATGCTAATGCACTTGCTGACTTCCGCTATAAAGCTGCCATGAAGTATCAGACTCATATCTTTAATGAAGAATCGGTAGCCATTATTGAAGCAGGTGTACGTGAACGTAGCATCATTAACTTGGGCGAAGCTGGTACCATCCAAGGGGAATTAGGCCGAACCTTATTTCAGTTCAAAGGCTTCCCATTGGCTTATATGTTCCGTATTGGTCATCGTGCCTTTGCCCAGGGAGATATTAAGAGTCGGGTGACGTTCCTAGCTTCGCTACTGGCTTATCAAACTTTAGCAGGTGCATTGATCGTTCAGACTCAGAACTTGGCCAATGGTAAGAATCCAGAGCCGGTATTTACGATTGATTTCTTTGGTAAGTCACTTCTTAAAGGTGGCGGGCTTTCCTTCCTGGGGGACATCATGTCTGCACTTTCAGATCCAACCGGTCGAAGTGCATCAGACTTTATCAGTGGCCCATTATTAGGCCAAAGCATGAAGCTGGGTATGCTGCTGACCGGTATGGGCAACAACATAATTGAGGGTAAGGAGTCTACCCGGATGATGGAAGTGGCTAATACCCTTAAGAGCAATATCCCATTGCAGAACCTTTGGTACAGTAAGCTGGTCGTAGATCGAATGCTGTATTCCAAAATGCAGAATATGATTGATCCTGATTATTTACCAAGAACACAGCAGCGGCTTGAGAACTTGGGTAATAGCTATTGGTGGGATTTATCAGAATAAAATTAGGAGCTTCGGCTCCTTTTTTGTATTATCAAAATAGTACTTAAGAAAGCTATATAGTAAGAATGAAAAGAATTATCACGGGTTTCACTTTATTTGTTTTGGGACTAGCTGCGAATGCAGGGCAGACAAATCATGGTATTGAATTACCTGAGGGATACCAAAAGCAATATGTTGATCCAATTAAAAAACAAGCTTATTTCATCGATGAAGATCAAGTAAAAGGCAAGCCCAGCATAATCTTCAGCTTTGTGCCAGATACAACCAAGAAAGAGGACATTTGGTTTACAACTTGTCAGCATACTTTTGACAAAGGGCTTCAGATATTTACTTGCTTTACTCAACAAGGTCAGTTTGGCATAGGTAGTAGTGCTGATGGGCATGATGTTGTTTTTAGATTCGAGAAGCCTAAGGAAATAGCTGTTACCCAAATCAATTATAAGATCGATAATAAAAAAATTATGACTTTGCCTGTAAGTGCAATCCCTCACGGTATGTCTGCAGAGACTTTTATTAGGCAATTAAAGGAAGCCAGCGTATTGAGTTTTTCTTGGAAAGAAGGTTCTCAGTACAAAGCAGAAAAAATTAATCTGAATGGTTTGGAAGAATCATTGTTATTCGCTAAGAAAATGATCGAATTGAATAATTAGGAGCTGATCCAATGAAACGACTACTTTTGGGGATAATAATATCTATATGCAGCTCATTTATTATGGCTACACCTATCACTCTCCAGCATTCAAAAACCAGCTATGTAAACTCAGGAATTTGTTCCGCCGTAGTGGATGTGACGATCCATGATTTTCTTGGGACCTATGACAAACTGTATTTAGACCTGGTGGCAAAAGATAAATCCGGCAGAGTGCAGGGGACTTCTGAGAATGTAATAACCTACGGCGATATACAAAACCTTCAAGGTAAAGCATTTGGGAATGTCTTTATCGAATCAGAGACTATGTGCGGAGCGAGTCGCACTTGGACAGTTCAAGTTAAGCGCGCCGTCCTGGTCGCAGATGGTAAAAGAGAAGATCTACTGAAGGCCAAGAAAGTTCATATTGATGACTTTCAGCCGATGAAATTTAAAGTTAATTAATAGGATTATATTTATATCCCAAGTACTAATAGACCTCTTGCGAGAGTATAGTTTTATCTAATTTTGAATTGGCTAAAACCTCATAAAATATAGCTTTTGGCTGCTTAAAATTTGACTAACGCAAGAAGTCTAATGCTTATCTAAATAGCCTTTTATATATTTGTTGTTTGAATAATAAGATGATCATAAGATGTTCTTTTTAATTAAGAGGGGGTATAAATAATGGCTAAGGTAAAATTGAGGGCTTTTGAAATCATAAATTCAGATGTAAATAAAAGCCAATCTGATTTAGGGGATAAGTTAAGAGTATGCTTAACAAGCTCTATAGCGGTAAATGAAAGAAGAATGCGATTGAATGCTGAAGACCCTCAAGAAGAGGAAGATCTAATTTCAGATTTTGCAAAAAACAGTAAAGATCCAGATCCTATTTTTTGTACGATGCTTCGCGTAGCTTTAGGTAATAATGTACAGCATGTTGATAATACATTATTTTCAAAGCAAAATTTTACTCTTACAGAACTACATAATAGTACAGTAGATGCTGAAGCTATTTATAAAAACCACTATTACTTTGCAGTAAATAATAATTTTTTAGTCACTAATTTACCTGGTAATTTAACAATTACAAGATTACAGACATATCTAAATTGGTTATTGAATGAGTTATACGAAATAAATCCTATGGTTGCTGATGAAGCAATGCCAGAACTATCACAAATTAAAGATATTATTGTCCGTGATCCTGTTTTTCATTCATCTAATGAAGGGGATAAACCTAATAATAAAAAATCAGCATTCGATCTAACCAAAGCTGCTCTAGATTCTGTTATTAATGCTTTGAGTGATACTAAGGATCTATCAACACATGAACTGGAACAAATGATATCTGCAAAACTTATCATTGAATTCAGAAAGCCTAAAAAAGACGATGATGAAAAAATTAAAAGAGCTTTCGGAGCACTTCTAAAGCCAGTAGCAGATTTAGAAAATTTTGAATTTACTACTAGAAACAACAAAAAAATAATTAAAGGCAGAAAAATTTTGAGAACAAAAGAGGTTACTATAGAAACTACCGATAGTGGCCATTTAATTGAGTCTCAGATTTCGCAGCAAATGGCCTTGTTGCTTAGAGAATTGGACAATGAACGTAAGAAAACTACTAATTAGTAGCACCATATTTTTGGTGTTATCAATTATATGCGCTTCATTTTTTGAAAATGATCCTAAAGAATCATTTTTGAATACTGTCTATACTATTTCGGGAATTATGTTTTCGATTGGAATGGGTGTTTTATGTACCTTGAATCCAGATAAGGTTAAAAATGATGTTTATTATCGTGGTATTAAAGAAAATGTAATCTCTGTAAGAAACTCTTATATTGTATATTTTTTCTTAATTTCAATAGTTTATCTTTTCTTTCAATTGAATCCGAATGCGAAGTTGGAATTATTTACTATTAAAGATATAGAAATAATAGTAAAAATTTCTTACGTAGCAATTACGTTGAATATATTAGGAATTCTGTATTTTATTGCTAACTTTATCCAAATACAAAAATTAGGTTTTGAAATTTCTGACAAAACTAGATCTTAATGATTCATTTTAAGGCATAAATTTGACATCATAATTTTATGAAAAAGCACAATTTCGTATTGTGCTTTTTTATTTTCATCGAAGTAAAACTATATAAGGAATTATAAGTTGGGTACAAGTGAAATAATTATATGAGCCCCGGTACTTCGTAAAGTTAAACTTAAAGTAATTTTAATTGCCCAATCTCATATTGGTATGTAGCCCATTCACCTTCACGAGGTTCACGGCTAACACCTGTTTCAGCTCGCCACAGCTCAATAAGTGCTTCACCATTTTCATAGTTAGGTACGCCACCGCGCGCCCATTCAGATACTGTTGAAGCACCTGATACTGGTAAGACAAATGCAATCTTTTCGTGTGTCCAGCCGCATTTGTTTAAGTCCAGAATCATTCGATTGAAGTCTGGACGTTTGTAACCGCGGCGTTTAACCAAAAAATCTTTAACCTTTTTCTTTGTTTTTAAGTTAATAAAACGAGCATCCTTTGGTTTTTTAAAGGCAGTACTATCCAGGCCACAATCATTTGTAAACATTATCACTGAACTCCTTGGATTTGTAATAAGGCTTCTGGGTCTAAGTTCGTAAATTGACAGTATTTTAACTGAGCATGCATATAAGCGGTGCCGGCTTCGCCGTGTCGGTTCTTTCCGATAATGGCCTCGGCAATACCCCTGTATTGAGACTCCTTGTTATAAATTTCATCTCGGTACAAGAAAACAATTTGGTCAGCATCTTGCTCAATTGCACCTGATTCACGTAGATCCGACATCATTGGTCTTTTGTTTGGCCGTTTCTCTAATTCACGATTGAGCTGAGATAAAAGAACAATGACGCACTCAAACTCTTTGGCCATAGCCTTAAGTTCACCTGTGAAATAGGCAATCTTTAAGTCTTCCCGGGCGAACTGCTTTGTTGTTTTCATGATCTGAAGGTAATCGACAAGTACGACACCAATAGAACCATATTGATGTTTTACTTTACGGATAGATTCCCTGATATTTGCAATAGATGGTCGGGAAGTATCATTGATCTGCATTGGCACTTCTTTCAGCATCACCACAGCATCTGTATACGCCGTAAATTCATTTTTAGGTAACAGATGAGGGGAATTGCGTACTACCCCAATATCTGCCGGTGCAATCGCGCAACAGAGACGCATGGCGATCTGCTCTTTAGGCATTTCGCCAGACATGATCAGGGCAGGCTTTTTCTGTATGACTGCTACATTGTTTGCAATGAGCTGGAGCATCGTAGTTTTACCCATCGCGGGCCGTGCAGCCACTACCATTAGACATCCAGGTTCGACATCACCTAACTTTTTGTCTAAGTCATATATACCGGTCTGGATTCCTTTAATCATCGAATTGCCAGCAAGTGCGGCTTCAATCTTGCGGTGCATCTCAAGAAATGTATTGGATGCAGCATCATGAATATGAACCAGTGACTCACCCCCCGACTCTGTGTTTAGATCTGCGAAAGCAGCTTGAGCATTTTGGACTAGCTCACCACGGCTAATTGTTAAATGTTTGGCCTGGTGAATTACCTTCATAGCTTCATCTATGACTTGTCGGCAAGTTGTTAAATCCTTCAATTTTTCTGCATACGATTGCAGATTGTAAAAACTGGAAGGGGCGTCACTCATTAACTGCATAAGATATTTTTCACCGCCCGAAGCCTCGCCATGATTATGCGTTTCAAGCCATTGTTTGACGAGTACTGCGTCATATGGTGAGTTCTTTGCATCAAGGTCTACAATTGCGTTAAAAATCAGTTTATGGCGTGTTGCGTGAAAATCTTGTTCAGTCAGTAGGTTTTCAATTTGAGCATAAGAGCCAGAAACCGTCATCAAAGCTGCAAGGACAGCTTGTTCAATTTGTAGGTTATGAATTGGGGTAGTATTGGTATTCACTGCATGCTCCCTAGTAAACTTTTAGGCTTACTATCGGCCAAATTAATAGCTGGTTGCTCAGCTGCTTCAGTAAAGAGTTCAGCTTGATTCACATAATGTGGATTCACTTTTTTATAACGTTCAAATTTATCTATGATCCATGCCGTGAATTTATGCAATTTCTTGGCATCAGACATGACCTGTCCATCGAAATGAGAATTGAATGCACTCAGTTCAAATTCAAAGCTTGGTAATCCAAAAATCAAAGCAGTATTTTTTTCGTGACCGGCAATTTTGAGTTTGATTTCTAACGAATGAAGATTAGGAATCCAGTCATGTTCACAAGAGAGATTCAATGATCGGTTCATTGATAGGTTCTGCATCCCGTTTTTGGGGTCGTTTAAAGTACCGTTTTCGGGATTATTCAAAACTCCATTTTCGGAATTATTCCCAAAATTGGAACAATCCCGATTTTGGGATTGTTTAATATTCCCATTTTTGGGTTGATTAGCTTTAGATTTAATATCTTTCTTGGAGTTTAAATCATCCCGATTTTGGGTATATTCTTCACGGCCTTTTACACCATTGAGTTTTAGAATTTTTACCCGTTTAGTTGGTCCTGTTCGTTCACCGGTATCGATTATTAATTGAAGTTTAATAAGCTCTATAAGAACTTTTTGGACAGTTTTTTTATCCAGCACGGTGTCTTTGGCAAGCCGTTCAATGCTTGGCCATGCCGTATGATCTTCTCCGGCTCGGTCTGCTAATGAAAGCAGAACGAGACGTTGTGAAGAGTTATTTACTGAAACAGCCCAGGCCCACCGAGTTGCATCAATGCTCACTTGAGCCTCCTTGCCGGTAATTTTTTTTCACGGCTTTAAAGAGGCGTTCAGATGTCATTCGAACTGACTCAGCATATGCTGATGACAAAGAGGGGGGATTAGGCTCTTTATTGAGTTGAATTATACTTTTCTCAGTAGCAATAGGAGGCTTATGCATTTTTAGTAGCCTCCCATTGAGCTTCATATTTTTCAAATTCAATTTTGAAAGTATTTCTATGACTGTCAGATAAATAGTCTGCAATGTTGATAAGATTTTCTAAGCCTGCAAAAACTGCATCACAAAGCGTTGTAGATGATTTTTTTACAGTAATTAGTTCATCTTTCATTTGATAAATTAAAGTTGAAAGCCATGTGGATACTTCGTAAGCCAAACCATATGGCTCTAGCAAATCTCCAGCATCACATTCAGTTTCAGTAACTGAGTTTTTGTATTCTTCGAGTCCAATATCAAATGTATTACTGAAATCGTCAGAAAGGTGACGTGCAATTGAGAGAAGACTTTCTAATTCTGTAAATGCACTCGCGTGGAGTTCATTTACATGTGCAGATTTTAGAAAAACTATACTTTTACCGATTCGGTCGATAAGTGTTTGAACTTGAGATGTTGTTTCAAGAGCTATAACGTAAGCATCTAAGAGTTTTTTAGAGCTATAAAATGGGACTAATTGTTCTGAAATTTTAACTTTAGCGTTCATGATGAATACGCTCCTTGTGTTTGTTTAGGAGCTTTACCAGTCACGACCAAGTGAGGGTGGCAAAGCTGAAAAGGGTTGGTCGACAGGAACACAAGAGACCTGCACATCCGAAGATGTCCCTCTCCAGCTTCACCATAGAGATGCAGAAGCATAGAGATTTTACGCATAAAAAAAGCCCGTAGCGGACTGTATGCGCTTGTGTATTCATAGCCGACCAAAGCTAATTCGATGATTTTGCACCGAACACGATCAATATAGCCGATCATTTTTGATTTGAGAAGCCTTAAACATAAAATATTTTGAAAATTCATGGCCGCTCTCCAAACCTTTTAGCTAGGATCTGCATGCCTTTTGGCAATATGAAGAACTCAGTCTGTGTGTAGCTGTATGATTGACCTGAAGGCTTTACACCTTCTTTGAGTGAATACTTAGTTTCACAGTAGCCGCGATTTTCACTGTAATAAGTTGAAGCCCTGGCATTGTTTAGATACCGATCCCAATTATGTTTCCGAAGCCATTCGGCCAGTTCTTGCTGCTTAACATTCAAAATTTTGCAGGCTTGCTGAAACTTAACGCCGTGCTCTGTATGTGTAATTGTTTCGATGGCTTTTGAGAGTACTTGGTTTTCAGCACTTAACTGGAGATTCTGTTTAGCTTGGACTTCAATGGCCTGCAGGAGATGCTGAGGATTGCTGATATCGAATGCTGGAGTCTGCTGCTCAAGCTCATACCAGCGTTTTACAATTGCTGCGGTAAACTCAGGGCAGAGCTGCGCAACCACAGTAATTGAATCAAGCTTTCCTTGTTCACCAGAAAACACATATTCAGTACTTGTACGGCCATTTGTAGGCTTTTCCACCGTTGGTGGTAAAGTAATAACACGGCGTTCAGCTAAACGTTCGATAGTTCTTTTGACAGAATCTAAGCGGATGTTAGTTAGGCTAGCGATATCTGAACTCAGCATTTGTTGCGATGGAAAAAGTACATTAATAGAAGCATTCATTATTAAGCCTCCAATCCTTTTGAAGCCATCCACGCTTCAATATCTTCTATGCGCCAAGCTGTAATTCGTTCGGTTAGCTTGATTGGTGCAGGGAACTCACCAGCACGCACTTTATCCCAGATGGTTGTTTCACCCATTGGTAGCAGACCTTGACGTTCAGGGCGAGCTTTAATAATTCGAGTTGTTCCATCTTTTGCGGTGTAAGTACGTTCCTTGCGTGGTGCAGTAGTCGCAAGTTGGGACATGCGATAAAAGCCTTTTGGTGCTGTAGTTTGTTGATGAGTAGACATAAAAAACCTCTAACGTTTGTTTCGTACTGCAACGGCGTTAGAGGTAGTATGTTGTCGGTTCTTATGTGTTAATAGATGGAAAGTTCCACTTGATCTATATTAAGTTTCACTTGATATAGGTTTTTCTTTGGTCCTTCCAGGCTCTCTAGCATATTCAGGAGCTACTTCTTTAATCCAATCTTTTATTGATATTGGATGATCTGGTAATTGAGTGTGGTGTTCAGTCTGGTTTAACTCAGCATAGACCATGAAAGTCATTTCTTTAATTTTGATTTTTCTATCCGTATCTTGATTCCATAGATACGTAGCTAAAGTTTTTGCTGCTAATTGAGCACGCTCTTTGGCGGGGCTTTTTCCTCGGGGCTTTAGATCTATTCTCTTGGCCAAAGTTTCACGAGTTTCAACTGGTGTGTCTTTTTGAATTAAAGAGCCTTCAATAATTCTGGATAGTTGATAGTGAGTTATTAGAATATCTGTTCTAGATAGGGCTTGGGATACAGCTAGTCGTCCTTCCTTTTCAATTGCACTCTCGATCACAGGAATGGGCGTGACAGTATTATGGCTGAACAGAGTATTTTCCTCCCAGAGTTCTATCCAAGCAATATTGATGTTTTCTACAGAAGCCATAACATCTGCAGTAAGGGTGCATTTACCGAGCTCTTGTATCAACTCAGGATGAAGAGGTGGTTTAAAGGCTTCTAAAAAAAGGTTCTTGGGATTTCCTGTAAAGGAATCTTGGATATCTAAAATATTGCTGAAAAAGATACCTAAGCTACCATCGGCAACAGTATTTTTTCTTAAAATTAATTCGTTAATTAGTTCTCGCGTTACCTCAAGCAGACACCCTTCACGTAAAGCTATATTAAGTCTTGCCGTAATAATGGCCTCTAATGTGGCATCCATATCGAAATGTAGCTTTGTATATCCGCCATGTTTATTAACATCGGCATACTCCTCCCATTCTTCCGACATTTCTTCGCCGTAGGCTGCGTAACCTTTCCAGCCTCTTACAAAAATGTAGAGTTGTAGGTCATATACCAACGCCATATTTAATAGCTTCTTGGCATCATAGTAATCAACTTCCAAGGCTCGGTTTAACTCTTTTGCTGCATCTTTCAATGTATAGAAAGGAGCTGGATTTTTAATATCTTTAATATTACTCATGACCATTTATCCTTTTAGAAAACGCAGCAGAGTTATGCCATTTTGGTATTAGGTTTAAAGTGAATTAAATTTTCACTGTCATTATTTGGCTTGAATTTCGATACATCACCACCTTGACGAAGTGTGTCGAGGTAATCAGCCCAGAGCTGCATCATTTCGCGTCGACGGCGTAAAAACTTGGTTCGGTTATATGCTGTGCCATTAGGGTCTTTAACCTTATGAGCGAGCTGGTGCTCTACAATATCGGTTCTATATTCGATTTCTTCATCCAGGAGTGTTCGCGCCGTTGCGCGGAATCCATGAGCTGTATGTTTCCCTTTAAAACCCAATCGTTTTAATACCTGGGTAAGGGTGTCTGTGCTCATGCATTCAGATGAAGTTTTGACACTTGGAAAAACGTATTTTGAAGTGGTCCGCAATTCTTCAAGTTCTTTGAGAATGTCATACGCTTGAATTGATAACGGTACGATGTGGTCTTGATTGGTTTTACTTGCTGCAAAGGACAGGCATCTATTTTCAAAGTCTACCGATTCCCAAAGTAGGGTTCTGATTTCCCCAGGGCGCTGGTAGATATATGCTGATAGCTTTATTGCTAACTCAGTTCTAATTCTCGTACGTGGAAAGTCTTTGGTTAAACGCCATGTTTTACGCAACAGATCTGCCAGCTCTTTTTCATCCGTCACAGCGTTATGATTGCCTTTAGTCGGCTGGGGAAGAATGATGTCTGGAGCAGGGTTGTAGGTAATGATTCTTCGCTTCAATGGAAGCTTGAGTACCATGTTTATAATGGACTTAATACGTCTCGCTGATTCAAGTGCACCACGTTCAATAATCGCATCAGTCACATCACGTTCCAGCTGTTCAGTGGTCAGATCTGCAACCGGTAACTTTCCAATAAACGGCAATATATCTTTATTCAGTTTGCGAATTGTTTCGTGGTCTACCTTTCCCTCGTGTCTACGGATCTCTAGCCATTCTGCAGCAAATTTACCGAAAGTATTCTCTAAGGTTTGAAGTTGCTCACGTTTCTTATTATTACGTTGCTCAGCTGGATCGATGCCATCTAACAACATCTTCTTAAATTCATCACGTTTAGATCTTGCTTGCTCAAGGCTAACCATTGGATAGGTGCCGATTGCCAGGGTGTTATATTTTTGAGTTACTGGTCGACGGTAATCCATTCGCCAGTATTTCGCTTCTGTTTCATCAATCAATAAATACAGTCCACCGCCGTCCGGGTGTCTCTGCTTCTTTGCCCCACTCACATCAAAGCTAAGATTTTTAACCTCTTTAGCAGTTAGTTTATTAGACTGTTTTGCCATTCTGATTTCTCCTGGTTGTCGGTATAAAATCAGCGCTTTTGGAGAGTTTTCGGTCAAAACTTAGCTGATTTGGATTTATACCGACAAATATACCGACAAAGTTGTCGGTATACTACCGTTATTCCCCGTAGTGCATCGGGCATAAAAAAAGGCTCAACCCCTTTAAGATCAAGCCTTTTGCACTACGGTGAACTACCGTAAAAGTCGAATTTGGCGGTGAAAGAGGGATTCGAACCCTCGAAACGCTATAAACGTTTACACACTTTCCAGGCGTGCTCCTTCAGCCACTCGGACACTTCACCTTTTGCGCGGTGGATAATAGCGAAAAAAATATATTCTGCCAAGAGAAACAATTGAATTAGACAAAAACATCTTGAGCGGTGCTATGATTCGCAAAAATCCTGTCTAAATTGAAGACAATTATATGCAAAGTACTGCACAAAAAGCCGCATTGCCTGCCATCACCTTGGCAGCTTTGGGCGTAGTATTCGGAGACATTGGGACGAGCCCATTATATGCGCTGCGCCAATGTTTCCTCACAGCACACTTGGCGATTAGCGAAGCGTCTGTGCTGGGTATTCTGTCCCTGATTTTCTGGTGCATCATGCTGACGATTAGTTTTAAATACGTCAGCATCATCATGCGCGCAGATAACAATGGCGAGGGCGGTATTATGTCGCTGTTGGCCTTGAATCTACGAACCACACGAATTGCCGAAAACAAAAAAATCTACCTGATTGCCCTTGGCTTTATTGGGGCATCTTTGTTCTTTGGTGATGGGATCATTACCCCCGCAATCTCTGTGTTATCCGCGATTGAAGGCTTAAGTATTGCGACGCCGATGTTTAACCAATGGCTGCAACCCTTATCGATCGGTATTTTAGCGGGGCTATTTTTAGTGCAACGCCATGGCACAGGCACGATGGGTAAATTCTTTGGGCCTTTAACGCTCATGTGGTTTTTATCCATTGGTGGTTTTGGACTATGGAGTATTTCGCAAACGCCATTTGTATTGACCATGATCAGTCCACATTGGGCCTTCAATTTTGTGGTTCAGCAGCCTTATGTTGCATTTTTGACTATGGGTGCGGTTATCTTGACGATGACGGGTGGTGAGGCAATCTATGCCGATATGGGACATTTTGGCCGACTCCCAATCCGCTTGGCATGGTTTATTGTGGTGATGCCGTGCTTGCTGTTGAACTATGCGGGTCAAGGTGCTTTGCTACTGCGTAATCCTGAAGCTTTAGCCAATCCATTCTATATGCTGATTCCTGAATGGGCATTGTATCCAATGATTGCTTTGGCAACTGCGGCCGCGGTGATTGCCTCTCAAGCGGTGATCACAGGGGTATTCTCCATGGTCAATCAGGCGATTCAATTGCGTTACTTGCCGCGTTTGACAGTGAAACATACCTCTGAAGTTGAACGTGGTCAGATTTATTTACCATTTATTAACTGGGCATTGTTTATCTCGGTGCTGATCTTGATCTTGCTGTTTGAAAACAGTGCGAATTTGGCCAGTGCGTACGGCGTAGCTGTGACCATGACCATGCTCTGCGGTACGATTTTGATCTCAGTTTTAGCTTATGGTTTATGGCGTTGGCCGGTTTGGAAAGTGGCGATTTTTGCAGTTCCATTTTTATTGATTGATTTGATTTTTGTTGCATCGACATCATTAAAAATCGCAGCGGGCGGTTGGGTTCCAATCCTGATTGGTGCGGTATTGTTTACGATTTTAATGACGTGGAAAGATGGACGGGCATTGGTGCTCAATCGGCTCGGTAAAGATGCTTTGCCTATTGACCTGTTTATTCGCAGTGTCAGCATGGGTAGTGAAACCAAGTTTGTTCCAGGTGATGCCGTATTCTTGACAGGAACGCCTGAGATCGTGCCTCATGCCATGTTGCATAATATTAAGCACAACAAAGTTCTGCATGAACGCAATATTATGGTTACGGTCAACACCCGAGATGTGCCATTTGTACCCGAAAATGAGCGGGTGATCACGGAAAAACTAGATGATCGATTCTATCGAATCACGATGTTTTATGGGTTTAAAGATCAGCCGAATATTCCTGCCGCTTTGGAGCATGCGTATCGTGAATTGGGATTTGAATTTGATCTAATGCAAATCAGTTTCTTTATTTCCAGAGACCGTATTATTCATACCTTGGGTGAAGGCATGGCACCTTGGCGAGAAAAGCTGTTTATCTCTATGCAGCGAAATACCAGTCCAGTCAGCGATTTTTATCAAATTCCAACCAACCGTGTGGTTGAGTTGGGCAGTCAGATTGAAATTTAAGACGTAGATTGAACTTTTAGGCATAGATTTAAAAGTTAGACACGAAAAAGCCAGATCAATTCTGGCTTTTTTTTATCTGTAATAATTAAACTTTTTAGTCCAAAGACATAGAGATCATTCTGTTGCTTTTTCCTGGGAGAAGTATGCGAGCAAAACAACAGAATGAAGATGTTGCGTTATTTGATCCTTGAAAATACGCTGATTAGTTGATTGTCGCGTCTACATCTGCAGAGGCTTCAGGCGCAGCTTGGATGGCTTCGTCAGCAACAGGTGCTTCTGGGTTGGCTTGAATTGATGCATCTGCAGGATTTACACTTTGAGTCTCAGGTGCTGCCATAAAAGCATCTTGTTGTGCTTGAGGAGCTTCAGGCAATGAAGCCGATGCGCTATCGGCATTCACTGGCGCTTCTGCAGAAGAGGCAATGACGGGTGCAGCGTTGTTATCCGCTGATACGGCTTCAGGTGCTTGCTGTGCTGTTTCCACAGGTGCTTCAGTTACCGCGGCTTCAGGTGTATTGGCCACTGCTGTTTGTTCAGTTGGAACGGACTGCTCTGTAGGTGCAGCAGCTACACTTTGTTGTTCATTTGCGAGTGCATTTTCCGCTTCAGTCACGGCTTGTTCAGCATTTGCAGGGACTGCAGGGGCATTCGGATCGATTTGGTTTGCCTGAGCCTGTTCAGGGTTTAAGGGCTGTTCTGTTGCAGCGGCATTGACTTGTCCGGCAGGAGCTTCAACCAATTGAACTTGGCCACTTGAAACTAAGTCCTGAATGGAACCAGGTTGACCATTCACGGTGGTCACAATTTTGACTTTAGATAAGCTTTCTAATGTATCACCGGGTTGAATCGGCGGCTCTGCAAATGCTGCTGCGCTCATTAAACCTGAAATTAAACCTAAACCTAAAATTTTAGAATGCATAATCACTCCGTATATTTTTATCGCAATTTTTCGTATTTTTACCTTGTCATAATTCTTGAGGCGAATTCAATGAAACATACGCAACTGCTTCATGACTTCCTATAAAGACCTGCACAACTGCGACATAAAGTTACATCAACTGCTGCTTTGTTAAACAATATTTGTGTGATTGTTAAGCAAATTAAAAAAGAAAAGTGTACTAAAATATGCACCCTTGCTAAGCTGCGGAAAAATAGTCCTTTTAGAAGTCATTGTTGTAAGTCATGGTCAAAAAGAAACGCAATTCAGCAAATCCACTTTCACAGTTATTTGGGCAAAATGGCATAAAAGTGCTGTTGGGTCTGGTGGCAACAGGAAGCTTTGCTATTGCTTTCGGGCAAGAAAAAATTCAACAACTTGTTTCTATGAGCAGCACTTCAAATAGCGCCTGTTTGGACCAATTTTATCGTGAAGTGCCACCTTATTTGGTCCGTGAAAGCCTACATAAAAACAGTTTTCCACTGTGTTTTAATGGCTTTAATGTCATGTATTCAGGGATATCCAAGACACCGCTTTGGGTTGCAGAAGCATTAACCCCCGCACGCCTGAGTCAAAAAATTCCGCGTGAAGATAACTTTCATGAAGAGACTCGCGTGCCGTCTGAATATCGGGCTTTGCTGTCAGACTATAAATCTTCAGGCTATGACCGTGGACACATGGCGCCAAATGCCGATATGCCCAATAAAGCTGCGCAGTTAGATAGTTTTTCTTTGGCCAATATGGTGCCGCAAGCTCCAAAAAATAATCAGCAAGTGTGGCGTGAGTTAGAAGAAGCCACACGGGCGATAGTGACCAAACAAAAGCAAGATGTCTATGTGGTAACGGGGCCGGTATATAGTGCGAAAAAATTAAAAACCATCGGGCAAGGGGTCATCGTGCCGACCGCTACTTATAAGGCGATCTATTTGCCGAAAAAAGGTGTTGCAGGCGTGTACTATGCGGACAATACCTTGCGTGATACGGCACCGACAGTCAAAGTCATGAGTATTTGTGCGCTAGAAGAACTGACTGGAATTAATTTCTTTCCAGAATTAACTGAAGACCAAAAGCGTAATACCTACCGTTTGCCACTCAAAGCCACCCAAGTAAAAGCAAATCAAGATATCGCTTATTTGCATTGGGATGCTGAAAGCCAGTGTGCTGCAGATGTCGCAGAAGACAAGATTTTAAGTTTGCAAAAAGAGTTTAAATCGAGTGGTGGTTCTGTGGGAGAGACATCCATGGCAAGCAGTGAAAATGACAACAATCAAGATGCCTTGGTCAAACAATTGATTGAAGAAATTCTGCAATATCTGCTACAGATTTTGAAATAATTGAGTAGATAATAGCGCTGAACTGCGAGCGATGAAGAGGATCATTGCTTGCAGTTGAAATCTTTTTCACGTATTTCTATTGCTGCATCACTACAACAAAAAAGAAGGATATCCATCATGTTCAAAGCATTTGAAAATGACACTGCGTCGCATGCAATTCATGACTTAACACTAGAAAATGGCCAAGATCGAATTAATATTTATGGCAATTTACAGGTGACGAAAGACCAAGCAGGTTTAGCTGCAGCGAAAGCTTTACAGGCATTTTTCAATGATGTGGTGACCACGCTTGAGGCAGAAACCAACTTAGCTGAAAAAATAGCGCAGGGCGGTGAAGAAAACGAAGTAGAAAATCCATTTCTTTAAAGCTGTGTCATCGACCGTCGAAGGAAGCAAAGCTCAATTCGGGATGAATGAAAAAAAGCTCACAGATTGTGAGCTTTTTTATGGTGTCTTCTTCTATTTATGCGTCTTTTGCCATCAGTTTATAGATGACCGCACCAATCACCGCACCAATCACCGCACCAATGATTGGGGCTACCCAAAATAGCCAAACTTGTGATAGCGCAGCAGTTTCAGCAAAGAATGCCACACCCATACTACGCGCTGGGTTGACCGAAGTATTAGTGACGGGAATGCTGATCAGATGGATCAATGTAAGCGCAAGACCGATCGCAATTGGGGCAAATCCAGCAGGGGCACGTTTATCCGTTGCTCCCATGATCACAATCAGGAAGCCAGCCGTCAGCACAATTTCAATGACTAACGCTGAGAGCATAGAGTATTTACCTGGAGATAATTCACCATAGCCATTGGTGGCAAAACCGCCGACTCCTGTAAATCCGGCCTGACCTTGTACAATGATGAATAGAATAAATGCGGCGAGGGTTGCACCCAGCAATTGAGAAATAATATAGGGTGCTAGTTCTTTCGCTTCAAAACGACCACCGGCCCACAAGCCGATACTCACGGCAGGGTTAAAATGTCCCCCTGAGATATGACCCAGCGCATAAGCAGCCGTTAACACCGTTAAACCGAAGGCCAGTGCCACGCCTGCGAAGCCAATGCCAAGTTCAGGAAAGGCCGCAGCCAAGACCGCACTACCACAACCACCAAAGACCAGCCAAAACGTACCGATCAGTTCTGCTAAATATTTATTCATTTAAAATTCCATTTGTTTTTGTCATTTGGAATAGATTTTCAATCTTTCACTCAGCATGAGTGCAATATAGTTGTGAAGTGTTGTTTTATTCATTTATTGAATATGCATAGCTTTAATGGATTTTGCTGAAAATCACAATATATAAAATGATAACTGCGTCACATTTTAACTTGCTGCTTCAATTTGCGATAAGCGCCATTGCTGTGGGGTTAAATTTCGCCATTGTTTAAAAGCACGTTGAAATGCACTCTGTTCTGAATAACCCAGCAGTAGCGCAATTTCTTGCAAACTTAAATGTGGGTCTCTTAAAAATTCTTCAGCCATCATACAGCGGACCTCCTGCATGCGTTGCTGATAGGTGCTGCCTTGTTGTTGTAAATGGCGTTGTAATTGTCGGACGGACAGATTCAGTTGAGTAGCGACATGTTCAATTTGGAACTGATTTTTTTGTAAACCCATTAAGATGGCTTGCTGTAAGCGTTGGTCGATTTGCGTGGTATTCGGCAGCTTTTCCAATAAAGACTGTGCCTGTTGCATTAACAGTTTTTGTAAGGTCTGATCGCCTTGGGAAAAGGGGCGAGACAGTTCTTGAATGGGAATAATAACCTTCGACTTTTCTTGGGAAAATCGAACTTTACAGCGAAAATATTGTTCATACTGAGCGACATTTTTCGGTGCAGGATTATGAAAATGCACTTCGTGTAAATTAATATCTTCAAAACGCATGAATAATTTTAGAAACTGCAGCATTAAGGCAATCGCAATTTCATCGGTCAATTGATTGGCCATATTCATGGGTAAATCATTCCAACCGATCGAGAAAAAATCATTTTGAATATCAATCAGCAATGGACTACCATCGAAGATTAAGCGATGAAAATCATGGTAGCGGAGCAGCGCTTCGCCTAAGTTTTCACAGGACAGGGCAATATACGCAATGATGCCAATATGTTTGGGTTGCACATGTTCTGCAATTTCTAAACCCAGCGCTGGCTTTTGGATCTTTTGGTCCAAATCCATCAATAAATCACGCCAAACGGCATAATCAAAACGCTCTAAGTTTTGAACTTTATTCAGTTTTTCAGGAATAGCAATGCCTTGAGCTTGGTGATAAGCATAGAGCAAATGGCCCAGTCCTCCATAGACTGATCCTGTATAGTCCTTGAGTTGTTGCATATTTTTTTAATTCTAAATTTTGTCGTGTTTTGTCAATGATATTAAAAAAAACGGTCAATATCTAGCCCTTTTCATTACCTATAGTGGAGCTAAGAAAAGGAGATATTAGTCATGTTAAAAGGTTTTATTGCAGGGTTGGTCGTTGCCAATGCCTTTGAATGGGTCGCGCATAAATATGTTTTGCATGGGACACATCGGTCAGGCAAGCCACGTTTTAGTCCAGTACCGAAAAGCATGAAATCACATTGGGAACATCATCGTGAAGTTCGAAAAACAGATTTTCATGATCATGGCTATGTTGAAGGTGTACAGAACTGGCGCACGAAAAATGAAATATTGTCACTGGTGGCAGTTTCAGCGGTATTTGTCCCGCTGTTTTATCCCATTTCCAAAGGAATGAGTTTGTCTGTGCTGTATTGCGCAGGGAATTATTATTATATCCATCGTCGCGCACATCTTGAGCCAGAGTGGGCGATGAAAAAGATTCCATGGCACTATGACCACCATATGAACTCAAATCAGGATGCCAATTGGTGTGTGACTAAGCCGTGGTTTGATTATATTTTAGGGACTCGAGTGATCTCCTCGGCAAAATTACAGGAACAGAACCCATTGGGTGTGTTACTACCGACAGCGATTGCGAAACCATTGTCACACTGGGTCAATCGGGTATTTCCTGCAAAGTGGGTCGCTGAGCGTGAAAAGCCAGTTGCACTTCTTGAAACGGTCTAATATGAATGCACTGTGCGTTTTGACAACGAGCGTTGCTACCCATTTGAGCTGTCGCAATTTGTCAATAAATTATGAATCTACTGTCAATCAAATACAGTGTAAATGCCCTATATTTAAATCATCAAAAGGCTTGTACACGACGAGTTGATTGATGAAGTTGCTATGTATATTTTTTCATTTGTTTTAAGTATCAGACCAAGTGCTGTAGTTTTTCTTGGTTTATAGGAGCCGACAAGGCTCCTTTTTTTATGTCTATAGTGGATGAATTAAATTGACGATTCGCTGCTACAACTCCATGGCGTTGCATCAAAAACACCAAAGCAAAAAAAGAGCGAATCATCGCTCTTTTTCAATCCTCATTGAAAACGAATCAATTAAAGACGCATTTCAATGCCTTGTTCTGCAAGATATTTTTTCGCTTCAGGAATGGTGTGTTGACCAAAGTGGAAAATAGAGGCTGCAAGCACCGCATCTGCGCCACCTTTTAAAATGCCATCGGCCAAATGTTGGAGATTACCGACACCACCAGAAGCAATGGTTGGAATGGTCACACGGTCATTGATGTTACGCATCAGTTCAAGGTCATAACCGGCTTTGGTTCCGTCAGCATCCATCGAGGTGATGAGTAATTCACCTGCACCGAAGTCCGCCATTTTTACTGCCCATTCGATGGCATCGATACCGGTTTCTTTACGACCACCGTGGGTGAAAATTTCCCATTTATTATCGCCGGTTTTTTTCGCATCAATAGCAACCACAATACACTGTGCGCCAAAACGCTGAGAGGCTTCTTGTACAAATTCAGGGTTATAAATAGCCGCAGAGTTAATCGAAACTTTGTCCGCACCCGCATTTAATAACAGGCGGATATCTTCTACTTTACGCACGCCACCACCGACTGTTAATGGCACAAATACAGACTCAGCCATACGCTCTACCGTACGGTAAGTGGTATCACGACCATTTGAGGTTGCGGTAATGTCTAAGAAGGTAATTTCGTCCGCACCTTGTTCGTTATAACGGCGTGCAACTTCAACTGGATCGCCTGCATCACGAATATCAAGAAATTGAACACCTTTCACTACACGACCGTTGTCCACGTCGAGGCAAGGAATAATACGTTTAGCAAGCATAATTTTTTCCAAAAATAACAGCCGATTATGAAACTTCGCGACTTAGATGCTACACCTTAGTAGTCGGAGCGGTTATTCTATCAAAAATATGTAAGTTTTTTCGCAGGTTTTCTATGTCGGTTTATACCACTTTGACTTTAAAGGAAGTTCAGGATTTTGCAGCACCTTATGGACTGGAGGTGATTGACCTGATTCCGATTCAAGGCGGTATTCAAAATACCAACTATTTTATTGTTTGCGAAAATGGCACGCAGTATGTATTAACTGTTTTTGAAGAGATGGACGAGCAAGGTGCAGGGGAACTGGTCCCTGTACTTGAACATTTGGGGCAGGCTGGTCTAGCTGTGCCTGTACCGCTGAATCATTCGGGTAAAGCGATTCATAGCTTAAAGGATAAACCTGCACAGATTGCGCCACGCATGCAAGGTCAACATCCCATGCCTGCGAGCTTAGCGCAAGCAGAAGCGATTGCTGTAGCCCAAGCGAAAATGCATGTGGCTCTACAAGACTTCCCTTTGGAACGTGCAGAATATCGTGATCATGCTTATTGGTTACAAGTTTCACGTGATATTCGTCCAACATTAAATGAAGCAGATACCACGTTACTTAACAATCTGTTGGGCTTATATGACATCTTAACGGCGATGTATCCAGACCGTCCTACCGGTTTTATTCATTCTGATCTGTTCCGTGACAATACTCTATTTGAAGGCGATCAACTCAACGGCATTTTAGACTTTTATGAGTTAAATAAAGACGAACTCTTGTTTGATATTGCTATTACTTTAAATGACTTTTGTACTGAATATCCGGATGTACATTTGAATGAAGACAAAGCCATTGCCTTTTTAAATGCCTATGAAAGCGTGCGTCCATTAACCGCAGATGAAAAATCATGCCTAGAGTTATATTTGGCGATGGCGGCAGGTCGTTTCTGGATGATGCGTTTACAGGTGGCACAGAAAAATGCGGCAGAAGGCCGTACAGGGGATGATATTTTGCAGAAAAACCCTGCTGAAATGCGTAATATGCTGATTGAACGATTAAAATTCGTCACTGCATAAATTTTAAAAACAACGAGGGGGAAAAGCATGCGTGATCAAGGACGCTTAGTAGAATGGTTTGATGACAAGGGCTACGGCTTCATTCAACCGAACGATAGCACCAAAGATCGCGTATTTTTGCACATTAAAGATTTTTCCCGTCCCGGCCCACGACCAATCGTGGGCTGCGCGTTGGATTATGCTGTGATCTTAGACGAACGCGGACGCTTTCGTGCACAGCAAGTGCATTATTTAAAAGCCTCACAAACCAAAGCTACACAACGCCCTAATAAAAAAAATGTGGTGCAGATGCCGCGTCAGGCAGAGCCGATGCAAATCTTGTGCATCATTTATATCCTCGCCTTGGCGGGTTTGTCTGTGGCGGGTTTACTCAGTGGCATGGTGCTGCTTTTTGTGAGTATTATCAATGTCCTGACCTATTGGTTCTACGCTCAAGATAAAGAAGCTGCGCAAATGGGGAACCGACGCGTGCCAGAAAATACACTGCATCTTTTGTCTTTTTTAGGTGGGTGGCCGGCGGCATGGCTGGCTCAGCAACGTTTGCGGCATAAAACACAAAAACAACCATTTCGAAAAATATATTTCTGTACTATAGCCTTTAACATATTACTGATTTTATGGCTGATTTCACCATTTAATATCCTGCATATCTAGGGTGGAATGATCCGCAAAATCATCATGACGGAGAGCGAAATGAATTATTCCATTGATAAAGATCCAAACCGCCTGCTCACGATTATTTTGTATATTCTTTATATTGTGGCGATTTTTTCTGCCGGCTTGCTTGCGGTCCTCGCGTTGATTATCAATTACGTCAAACGCAGTGATGTGCGCGGCACGATTTTTGAAAGCCATTTCACTTGGCAGATTCGCACGTTTTGGTGGTATCTCATTTGGAACATCATTGCTTTCGTGCCTTTTATTTTTCTGTTCTTTACCGGCAATAATGCCAATGCTTTTGCAGGTGTAGCACTGGGAGCGAGTACCTTCTGCGTCACGGTAATCGGACTGTCTTGGTTATGGATTGTGTACCGCGCGATTAAAGGTTTAATCCGTGTCAATGACAACCGACCGATGTATGAGTAATGCGAGTTTAAAGATTTTTAGCATAAAAAATCTTGGCATCAAAAAAGCGACCTTATGGGTCGCTTTTTGTTATGGGAAAGGATGCTGAAATTAGCGTTTCTTTAACCGTTTCGGCCGCCATTCACTCACAATCACACCCAGAACAACACACAGTCCGCCAATGAGAGCGAGCGGTGTTAAGCGTTCACCTGCAAGCCGCCCAATGATCGCGGCCCAAACCGGTTCACCTGCATAGATGATTGCTGCCTGTGCAGGGTCAACCATGCGCTGCGCCCAGTTCATCACCAGTTGAATGACGGCGCTAGCTAGCCCCAATCCGCAGAGTACAGCGATTAATGGCCATTCAAATTTTGGCAAAGTGGTTTCACCCACTAGTGGGGCAAAGCAAAAACAGAACAGAGAGGCAAATGCCAACTGTAGAACCGTCACTCTGCGCAGATTGACGCGGGGTGCAAAATAACTGATCAAGATAATTTCAAAGGCAATGGCAATCGACCCGAACAGCGTAATGATTTGTCCAAAATTGAGCTGAATAGCGCCAAAACCATTACCAGTTAAAAAGACCAAACCGACAAAAGCCAAACTTACTCCCAGCCATGTCATCAGATGTGGTTTATGCCGAAAACAGAGCCACATAAAAATCGGAACCAGCGGGACATACAGCGCGGTTAAAAAAGCCGATTCGCTGCTGCTGATACTTTGTAAGCCGACCGTTTGTGTCGCATAGCCAATCGCAATCACAGCGCCAATACTTGCGCCCGCAATGACATCGTATTGAGAAAAATGTCTAAGATATTTGAGCGATAACAGACTCACAGCCAGTGCAGCTGCGGCAAAACGTAGACCGACAAACAGCACGGGACTGCTGAAATTTAAACCGTATTGCACGGTGATAAAACTGGCACCCCAAATCATGGTAATCAGGATGAGTGCGAGCTGCGGGAACTTGGCTTTCCAAGCAGATTGGACGGTTGACATGTGTATTTGATTGTTCGAAGAGGGGAAATAAAAAAAAGAGGCCCGAAGACCTCTTTTCTGCTCGGGTAAATTACAAGCTTTGTTGATCAAGCAGTAATTGAGCTTCACGAAGGTTCAATGTGCCTTCATAAATTGCACGACCGGTAATCGCACCTAAAATGCCCGGTTGGCCTTTTAAGTTACGCACGTCGTCAAGGTTGGTCACGCCACCCGATGCAATAACAGGTAAGCCTGAATACGTTGCAAGGTTAACGGTTTGTTCAACGTTCACACCTTGCATCATGCCATCACGTGCGATGTCGGTGTAGACAATGCTTGATACGCCAGCATCTGCAAAGCGTTTTGCCAAATCAGTAGCTTTCACGTCTGTGACATTTGCCCAACCATCTGTTGCCACCATGCCGTTCATGGCATCGATACCGACAATGATATGGCCTGCAAATTTTTTGCACGCTTCTTCAACAAATTCAGGCTCTTTCACTGCTTTTGTACCAATGATGACAAACGATACGCCTGCATCAAGGTAATGTTCAATGGTTTCAAGTGAGCGGATACCACCACCAATTTGAATTGGCAATTCAGGCTGTGCTTTAGCAATCGCTTCAACCACAGGCTTATGAATCGGTGTACCAGCGAAAGCACCGTTTAAATCTACCAAATGTAAGCGACGCGCGCCTTCATTTACCCAATGCTGTGCAGTTGCCACTGGATCGTCAGAAAATACGGTATCGTCTTCCATACGACCTTGTTTTAAACGGACACATTTGCCATCTTTCAGGTCAATTGCAGGGATGATCAGCATGCTTTCGCTCCTTGCCTAATCTCGTTAAATTCGTTGTGTGCCATCTTAGCAAAGTATTGCTAAATCTCTAAGCCTCAGTTTCAGCTTTTATTTTATTCGGGCGAATGCGTAATTTTAATGAAGTGTTGGGGATGTGTTTAGGGAGTAAGCCTAAACGAAGTAATTCCTCAAAGACCAGTACAGGTGCATAAGCATCGGCAGCCGCATATTGAATTTGGGGTGGAGTCAGTATTTTGCGTGCCCAGTTGGAAGTACTGATTTTTTTACTTTTAGGAAAATTCAGCTGAAATAAAAGTGCCATGGCATTTTTTAGCCCCATGGGATTAGGAAAACCAAAGGCGGAGAAGCATTTAGACAGTTCAATCACACTATTCAGTTCAATGCCTTTTTTACGAAAAAGATGCGCATCATTCTTTAAACCAAAGCCCACTTTAACTTGATCTCGATTTTCAAAAACAGGTTTTAAAAATTCTAATATTTGAGGGTTAATTTGAAATAAATAGGCTGTGTCATGACTGGCCAATTGAATCAGATGTGGGCCCGTTGAGACTTCACCGACTTTAAAAGTGGGTTTGGATTCGGTATCAAAACCGAATAATGCACAGCTTTTCAACTCTTTTTCAAGTGCAAGACATTGTTCAATGCTGTTAATGATATGAATGTGTTGCAGTGGAAGATTCTGAAATACAGGCAATTGCTGAATTTGTTCTTTGCTGGGCAGGGTTTGAAGCAGTGGCTCTTCCATAACAATTGATAGCGTGGTTTATTGTCATTCAGCTTAATGGTTTTTCAGGCTTTAGGCAAAAATAAAGCCTGCATTAAGCAGACTTTGATGACAGTGTATAGATGAGAAGCTGTTATTGGTTTTGCTCGGCTTGTTGCTGGATTTCTATTGAGGTTTGCTGTGCGCGCTGTACATAGTCTTGATAAGCAGGAATTGAAATTGCTGCAACAATACCCAAAACAAAGCTAAGAGGAATAAAGATGATATAGATCCAACCTAAGATTTTTCCCCAGCCCTTTGTTTCTCTTGCAGTACCAAAATTATTACTGCCTTCCATTCCTTTAGCACAGTATAAATAGATCATGAAAATCAGATTGGCAAACGGAACAAGTATAAGTAAGGATAACCAACCTGCTTGATTGCGGTCATGTAAACGACGTATTGTAAATACAATGGAAAAATACAGAAATACAATATAAATGATTGGAATAAAAATTCCATTTAATTCGATTGGTGAGCTTGGAAAAAAATACTTTATAAGATAAGTGGATAAAAGTAGAACAGCGATAAGAGAGCTCAGGCCCATCCATGCAGCATATGAAAGTCGACCAAAGCGACCACTTGCGCTAAAACCTGAATCATTTGTTTGAACATTAGATGACATTTTATTCCCCCTTATAGTTTTAAAAAAAATTATTTTAAATATTTGTATGAATAATAAGTATTTTTTATAAAAAATTAAAGAAAAATTCGCAAAAATAAAAAAGCCCAACCAGAGTTGAGCTTTTAAAATATTTAAAAATGGATATTTAGATTTTCCATTCCACAAAGTTTTTCAGCAATTGCAAACCAGCAGTATGGCTTTTTTCAGGATGGAACTGCGTAGCAAACAGGTTTTCTTTATACAGCGCCGTACAGAACTCTAAACCGTAATCACAAGTCGCAGCGACTAGGGCAGTATCTTTCGGTTCCACATAGAAACTATGGACGAAGTAGAAACGTGCATCCTGTTCAATGTCTTTCCACATCGGATGGCTTGGGTCTGCCTGATGCACCTGATTCCAGCCCATATGCGGAACTTTTAAACCTGCCATCTCTGGAAAATGCTTCACTTCACCTTCAAAAATACCCAGCGCATCTGTACCGCCATTTTCTTCAGAGTGCTGCATCAATGCTTGCATGCCGACACAAATTGCAAGAACAGGCTTGTTGAATACGGCATTGCGTACCACTTCATCAATACCTGCTTCATGCATGCCTTGCATACAGTCACGCATTGCGCCTACACCAGGAAATACGATTTTATCGGCTTGAGCAATCAGCTTGGGATCATTGGTTACATCTACAGTTGCACCCACATGTTCCAGGGCTTTGGCTGCAGAGTGTAAATTTCCCATGCCATAGTCAAGAAGGGCAATACGGGTCATTACAAAGTACCTTTGGTTGAAGCAACAGTATTTTCTGCACGTGGATCGATTTCACATGCCATACGCAAAGCGCGTGCAAATGCCTTAAACACGCTTTCGATTTGGTGATGGCTGTTTTTACCTTTCAGGTTATCAATGTGCAGCGTCATTAAGGCGTGATTTACAAAACCTTGGAAAAATTCAGAGAATAAATCCACATCAAAACGACCAATCATCGAACGTGTAAAGGGAATATCCATAAACAAACCCGGACGACCTGATAAATCGACCACGACACGACTTAAAGACTCATCCAGTGGTGCATAAAAATGACCATAGCGTTTTAAGCCTTTTTTGTCGCCAAGTGCTTGCGCAAATGCTTGTCCGAGTGTGATCCCGCAGTCTTCTACGGTATGATGATCGTCAATTTCAAGATCGCCATCACAATGAATATCAATATCAAACAGACCATGTCGCTTGATTTGATCAATCATATGATCTAAAAATGGAACACCAGTGTTTAAAGTGCCTTGACCAGTACCATCAAGATTCACACGAACTCGAATTTTGGTTTCGTTGGTGTTTCTTACCACTTCACTGATACGATCTGTCATAGACACGTTCCTCAAATACGTCAAAATGATTGATGTAAAAATATTTTCGCTGTGACGAAAAGTCACCGCATATTAGATTGCTCAGGAGGGTTTATCAATGCCTATTACCGTACATGCCTATACTTCTTTAGAAAATGATGAAGTGCGCAGCCAGCTTGAGCGACTGTATGACACCAGCCCTGAGTTTAGCGACGGTTCCGATGCGATTGAACAACTTGAGCAGAACTTAGCTCAGTATACCTTAGTTTATACTGCAGAATTTAATACAAAATTGATTGGTGCGATTTGGTGTACAGGCCAAGGTGAAAGCAAAACCCTTGAATATATTGTGGTACACCCTGCAAATCGTGGGCGTGGTGTTGCAGAGCGCTTGGTCAGTGAGGCCACCCGTATGGAAGAAGAAAAAGGGGTGAAGACTTTTGAGCCGGGTTGTGGCGCGATCCACCGCTGTTTGGCACACATTGGAAAAATTACTGCGGCTGAATAACCTGCCCTCCAATAATAAAGCAGCCATTGAGCTGCTTTATTATTGGATAAATACAGTTTCGTCACTGTAATTTCAGCTGTGGAAATTTGAAATCACTCAAAAAATAAGCAAATAGTGTGAAATATTGATTTAAAAATAAACATTTGCACAAAAAAGCGCAACGGATGCTTGACGCCATGAGACTGAAATTGTTTAATACGCCCCATCGGCGTGATAGCTCAGTAGGTAGAGCAACGGATTGAAAATCCGTGTGTCCCCAGTTCGATCCTGGGTCTCGCCACCATATTCAAAACTGATTTTTCAGTTTATCAATCCCTGATCCCATCAGGGATTTTTTTTGCCTAAAAAATATGCATACGAAAAATATTTTTATAAATATGATTGACTAATTAACTGAGATGCGGCTTAATACACCGCATCGGCGTGATAGCTCAGTAGGTAGAGCAACGGATTGAAAATCCGTGTGTCCCCAGTTCGATCCTGGGTCTCGCCACCATATTCGAAAAACCTCAAACGATTGTTTGAGGTTTTTTTTCGTCTGCTGTTTTTCAGGTGTTGATATTTCGCACAGTTTAACTGCTACAATCGATGCCAGATGATGAGCCCAATGGCTATTAGAAAATTATTAAAAAATAAGGGTTAAGGTTATGAAAAAAATATTATTTCCTGTTTTGGTCGGCATGAGTGTCTTGCTGAGCGCATGTGGTGGCGGGGGCGGCAGTAATGTCGATTCTTCCTATTCTAAAACCATTATCCAAAATGGTGTGACCTATGAATGTAAAAGTGAAAATGCAGCAGCGCTTTGTGATAATGGCAATTGCTCTTCCTGTGAATCATCGCTCGATAAAATAATTACAGCATCGTGTAGCACCAGTATTTCCGCAGGGCAAACAATTTATGCCGTGACCAAAACGGGCTGTGTATCCAATATGAAATCGGGCAGCAGAATAACTGCAGCATGTGATAATGGTCTGCTTAAATTAAAAGTTGGATCTAACTTTAGCTTAAATCAGGTGATTAATACGGGTACGACGATGAGCTCTGGTGAGTATATTGTCGGCACAGAAGTGCTCCGCTGTGGCTTTTAATCAAATGAACATAGGTTCGTGGAGTGACAGTTGAAGCGACTTCAATATGCGGCGCTTGGACTGCTCTGTTTTGCACTGGGCTATATTGCGGCATCGTGGAATGACCAACCAAGCTTGACGTCGCCGCCACCTGAGCACTCGCTTGTCTCTTTGGCGACGAATAATCCTGTGGCACTCTTGGCTTTAGATCGAGATACCTCGGATCAACCTCATTCTAAAGATATACAGCAACAACGCAAAAGCCAACATCGTCAGCTACAGAGCATTATTCAGCAGACTTCAGATCAACAATTGGGGCGATATTTACAGCAGGCATTTCCCAATTACAGTTTTGCAGGGATTCAAAATAAGCAACAATTTGCGCAGCAGATGTTAGACGAATTTCTACAAGCCAAAAATGATCCGCATCAGCGATTGGCAGGGCAAGCGTATGTGACAGATCAATCACAGACAGATGTAGATCAAGTTTTACCTCGTGAAATCTATGTCACACAGCCGTTGTATGCACATTTTGATACCATGGGTAAAGTTCCAAACAATATGCAAGTCATGGTGCGTTTGACGCATCGTGATAGCGGTGAAGTGCTGCTCTTTACACCACGCAAAGTTAGTGAGCAACAGCAACAAAACTGGGTGAGTTTCTATCCTATGACTGGATGGAAAACTGGTCATTATGATGTGAAATATTATCAAATGAATGATCAATTAAGCCCGATTGCGCAGACCAGTTTTTATATACAGCATGTGATTGAGTAAATATTTTGAAGCTCAAATTTTATCGCTGAAGCTATGACTTAAGTGCTAGTTCCTACCCCTAAAATTCGATTAAACTGATAAAAAATAACCAATGAATTTCTACAATGAAAGACCTTTTCTCTACAGGGAGTGTGCTGTATCAACAAGCACGTCCAAGTTATTCTGCTGAAGTTGTCGATAGCATCTTGCAGCATGTTGCCGTGCGTGAATTGGCATGGGACTGTGGTGCAGGTTCAGGTCAATTTACCAAAGGTTTGGCGCCCTATTTTCAACAGATTTTAGCGACAGATCTGAGTGCAGAGCAATTGGCACAAGCACCCAATTTAGACAATGTGCGTTATGAGCAAGCCAGCGCCGAACATTGTCCGCTTGCAGACCATTCAGCGGATTTAATTACAGTCGCGCAAGCTATTCATTGGTTCGATTTTGCTGCATTTTATGCAGAAGTACGACGCGTATTGAAACCCCAAGGTCATATCGCCATTGTGGGTTATGGTCTGATTCAATTTGAACACGCGGAATTGAACCAGCTTTTACAGGATCTGTATTTTGTCACGTTAAAAGGCTATTGGGATGCTGAACGTTGTTACATCGACGAAGAATATCGCAGTATTCCGTTTCCATTTCAGGAGTTAGCGACACCTCAGCTGTTTTTAAATTACAGGTGGAGTTCACAGCAAATTTTGGACTATTTGCAAACATGGTCTGGGTTAAAACATTATCAACAGCAACATCCGACACTTCAACCATGTGCAGCTTTGCACGACTTCTTTAGCCGTCATCCGCAGCAAGAGTTTGCTTTGTCATTTCCTGTGCTGTTAAGAATTGGAACAGTATAAAAAAGAAAAAGCAGTGGTAATGCAGATAGGTAAAGGATGATATCTCAAGTCCAGAATGAGCAACGTGAGGTTTAAACTAGCTGTGCTATCCTGCCGTTTGTCGGGGTTAAATCTAGTGAGTTGATTAATTGCTGTACAATAATAGCAGTGTAAATTTTTTCAATCTTCTATTTTTAAATCTCTCGGAATAAACATGATGAATCTCCCTAAATCTGTCTCCGTTTTGGTTTTTGTTAGTACAGCAATGACGGCTATGAATACTTTGGCTGCGGAAAAAGCCACAACAAAAGCTGCGGACACCGAACAACAAGCCATTCAGATGCCTGCTTTAACCATTATGGCAGAGCGTGAAATGCGTGCAGAGACGGGCATTGTTGAGTACCAAGAGCAGGTGGATCGCCGTAAAGCCTTACAGCAACGGGTGATGCAACTTGAGCGTGATACTCAAAACAAAGGTGTCGATGCAACAATCGTGTCAAATATTGATATCTTACCTGCCACAGCAGTGCCAGATATGTCGAATTTATCGCCTTTGATGCAACAGCATGTTTTAAATATTGCCGCAGGTTTGCAGTCTTCTGACCCACGCAATGGTTTATATATTATGTTGCAACCCTTTGGGATTGACCGTAATGCGACCAATGTGCAAATCAGTCGTGAGCAAATCAATCTCGGAAACATCGACCGTCAGTTAAATACCAATCCGATCAAGACCCCATAATCGAATACACCTCTACAGCAAATTGAATGCGAAAATTCATGCTTTATCCATGAATTTTCGTTTTGATGGCATGCGTAATTTAGGTCTTTCTACATTGATGAAGTTAAATAGCATCGCTAAAAAACATGGCTATTTTATCGTCAATCTTCAAACTTTTCGTTAAACTGAATAAAAGATGGTTCGGAGCTCATTATGCCGCGTATCTTTGTTGTCTTGGCCAGTGCCACGGTATTGGTGTTTGGTTGGATGTTTTATCAATATTCAGTGCAGCAAAAAGAAGCTGCCCAACTCTCGACCTATGAAACGGTTTTACGTGAAAAAACTGAGCAAATCTTTCAGCAAGCTCAGCACTGGGAAGAACCGATACAACTCAATGTAACAGATGCACGATTAACGGGTGATTATAAGATCATGGCGGATTTTATTTTGAGCCAAATGGTGCAGCGTGCAGAAGCGCGGAATCAATATATTCGTGATCTTAAAGCACTGAATTGGGATAAATTTCTCGATATCGATCGCTTATTAAAAGATAAAAAAAACCAATATCAAGAGACTGAGCAAATGCTGCAGCAGGTGCATGCAGTGGTCGATGCTTATGAACAAAAAACCACACAGCAAGAGGAAAATGGTTTAGCGCAGGCCAAACAGTTGGCGGTCAAACAGGTGTTTCGTCAGCAAATTGCGCAGAGTTTAAGAGACAGTCGTGATAGTGATGAGTCGCATGCTTTATTTGAGTTAGAAAAGCAAAGCTTGGCGAAGGCTGATGAGCTCTTTGCTGTGCTGAAAGCCAATAAATGGGAAAAGAAAAATAAATTATTTATGTTCTATGAAGATGCGCCTTTAAAGCAGTTTAATCAGCTTTATACAGAGATGTTAGCGCTCAATGCACAAATGGATGAGATCCGCCAAAAGAACCGTTCAGAGTTGAAACAAAAGCTTTAACTGACTGTCATCACTCTTTCAAATTTGCGCGATAAAGTGGCTTATAGCAGGGTTTTACATCATATAGAGGTCCATGCTCATGCGAGCTATTCAGATTTTTGATGATATTCAGCAGGTCTATATCGACTTCATCGCGAACCGCCAATATCCACGTTTGGAAAGTTTAAACAATTGGGGCAAGAACCGTTTTTTCTTCAGTCAGTATTTTCGTATGATTGAAGATTGGCATTTGACTGAACAGATTGTGATTGAATTTAATCAACAATTTTATAGTTTGGATACAGGGACGGCGCCTGACTTTATGGATCAAGATAAATACATGGCTTGGTTGATGGAACAATTACAAATACTAAAATAAGTCCTTTTCATTCAAATTATTCAGCACAGCTTCAAGACATGTTATGCAAGTGAAAGCCATCCTTTAGCGGATGGTTTTTTTGTTGTTATCGAGCATCAATGCGACAAACGTGTTCCGAGCTAGCATGAATAGAGCAAAAAACATTGGCTTTAAAACAGTCTTTGATTGTTGAAATTGCAAATTTAATACAACTATCAATCAATAGTGTGATTTAAATCACTTAAAATACGCCGAAAATTTAAACATAAATTTTTAGCCAGCAGCCCATAACGCATAAGAAGCTGAGCTGTATTGAACTTGCAAACATTCTAACCTTAGACCGATTGGCTTTGAATGAAAGGTTTATCGCCATCTTTAGAGATGATTTTTTTTAGCGTATGAAAAAATTAATACTGCTATGGCTTGCCATATGTGCGGTTTCATTGGTGTCGATAGGCTATACCTATGAATTATTCATTAGCCCTGTTTGGGTGGTAAATGCATTTGCTGCCTATGGCATGATTTTAATGCGGAAGCATTTAAGCCACGATTTACTGATCGTGCTCTATGCTTTTAGTGCGATCTTTGTGGCTTCGTTGATGGTCGATCCTGCCAAAATCTTAGAAGATAAATTTCTCCTGTGTGCGATTTCGGCATTTCAGATTTGGGTATTTATTAAAGCCTATTTAGCGCTGAGCCATTTAAAAAAACACCGCTTTAAGCGAACCCTAATGTTAGCTGTTCCGAGTATCGTGAGTGCTTTTGCAGGCAGTCTCTTGTTTGTGGCGTGCTTTCAGATGGACAACCAATACTTTGCCTTTGTTGATTATTTTCTAGAGCAATTTGCAACAAGTTTGGCTGTGGTGTGTTTACTGTTTGGTGTTCAGCGCTGGATGAATGTGCCGTGGGTGGATTATGGCTATCTGATCGTGGCACTGGCCGTCCAATATGTGATCTCAAATGATCAGATCTTCTATGCTTGCATGGTCTTGCCTTTATTGATGTGTTACTACGCGATCAAATATGACTTCAAAACCTTTTGCTGGCTGATTGGCTTAATGACGCTGATCTGTGGCTGGTATGGTGCCATGCCATTGGCTGGGGAATATTGGTCGGATGCACAGGTACATATGCTCTCGCGGATCAGTTCTTATCGTATGGCATTGGGTATTTATTTGATCATTTTTCTGTTTATTTGTGAGCTGTATGCACGAAATAAACGTCTATATTTGGCTTTGCAACGTGTAAGTTTTTGCGATGAGTTGACGGGACTGAAAAATCGCCATGCCTTTAAAGAACAAATATTTATAGAGGGTGCGGTTGATAAAGGCTGTGTCATTTTGCTCGATGTCGATAATTTTAAAAAAATTAATGACCAATATGGACACCAAATGGGGGACAGTGTTTTGGTGCATTTGGCAAAAATCTTAAAAAATTGTAGTCCTCGCGCGAGTTTTATCAGTCGCTGGGGCGGTGAAGAATTTTTAATTTTGCTCGAAGGTGCCGATTTGGAGCAGGGTAAAATGTTGTGTGAAACAATTTTGGAACGCTGCGAACATGTACCGTTTCGAAAAGATCAATTAAGGCTAGATGTCAGCTTTAGTATGGGCTTGGCCGAGTTTCAACAGTTGAGTTTGTCTAATTACTCCACGACTCTACAGCATGTCGATGCCTGCCTATATCAGGCGAAATCACAGGGGAAAAATCAGTTTGTTTATCAAAAGATTATTCCGTTGGCAGAAAGCAGTATTGCAGTCTAAATGGGCAAAAAAAAGATGCCGTGAAGGCATCTTTTTTTGCATTTAATCAACGATTAAGCTGCTTTTTTGAACCAAGAAAAGAAACCTTTTTTCTCAGCTTTAGCTGCTTCAGCTTTTTTCTCTGCACATTTTTTAGCGCAGTCTTTTTTCGCTTCAGCTTTTACTTCTTCAGTTTTAGTTTCAACAGCTTCTTTTGCATCAGTTGCTTTTTCTACAGCTGCATCTTTTGCTTCAACAGTTTTTGCAACGACAGCATCTTTAGTTGCTACAGTTTTTGCTACAGTCGCGTCTTTTGCTGCAACAGTGTTTGCAACAACAGCGTCTTTAGCCGCTACAGTTTTTTCTACAGTTGCATCTTTTGCTGCAACTGCAGTTTCTTTAGTTGCTGCTGCTTTTTCTACAACTGCTTTTTTCATGTCAGCAGTTTTTGCTTTAGTGGTTTCTTTCACTGTTAAAGTTTTAGTTTGAGTCGCTTTTTCTCCAACAGCCACTTGAGTTTTAGCAGCATCTTTAGTTGCTTGAGCAGCAGCTACAGTTGCAGTTTTCGCTTGTGCAGCTTGAGCTTTTACAACTTCAACAGCAGTCGCAGGTTTTTGTTCTACAGCAGTAGTTGCCATAGCAGAAGTTGTAGCAGCAACTAAAGCAACAGCTAAAGTAGTTTTGATCGCGTTCATAGTCATCACTCTATAAAACTTAGTTAAAATAAGGCATTGTAAATTTTATGCCTTATCAACAGCGCTTAGGTTACACGGCACAGAGTGAGGGATTTGATTGTGTGAATATTCCACCAATGTTACAAACGGATAACATGGAGTTACGCAGAAAAACAAACAAGAACAGTGAGTATTGCACAGCATTCGAAATTTTCAATTCAAAGCTGATTTAAAATCACTATTAAAGCCGTTATGGTGAATATATATTTCTGCCATTGGTATGGCATAAAAATAATGTCGCATGAGGGATAACGTCAGATGCAGCAGCTTATTTGTTATAAACAGCTCCCTGTGTGGACGCAGCAGTCGATTCCACAAGGTTTTAAACAACAGCACAATACCAAAGCAGGCACTTGGGCAAAACTCACCGTACTGCAAGGTGAAGTGAACTTTGCCATGTTAGATGCGTCTGGAAATATCCTTTCCACGCATGTATTTAGCCCAGATCAGCCACCGCCGTTTATCGAACCGCAGGCGTGGCACAAGATTGTGTCTGCGAGTGACGATGTGCAATGTCAGTTGAGTTTTTATTGCTTAGCACAGGACTATTTTTATAAGAAGTATCAACTCAGCCCAACACATTCAGAAATTTTGGCAGCAACACCATATTTGCAAGGTGGTCGTGCTTTGGATGTCGGCTGTGGGCAGGGGCGTAATTCGCTGTACTTAAGTCAGCTGTCTGAGCAGCGCTTTGAGGTGGATGCATGGGATGTCAATCCACACAGTTTGCACAAGCTGCAAGAGGTGATCGCTGCGGAAGGTATTGAAAATATTCATGTACAGCAGCGTGATCTAAACGCTGACCCAAGCATTACAGGTACATATGATTTTATTTGCTGTACCGTGGTGATGATGTTTTTAGAAGCCAAGACAGTGAAGCCTCTGATTCAACATATGCAGCAAGCCACCAATATCAATGGTTATAACCTGATTGTCTGTGCGATGGATACGCCTGATATTCCTGCGCAGTCTGACTTTCCATTCAGCTTTAAAGCAGGAGAGTTAAGTGCGTTGTATGAAGGCTGGAATATTGTGAAATACAATGAAAATGTCGGTGAGCTGCATCGGGTGGATGCTGAAGGGCAGCGGATTCAACAGCATTTTGCGACTTTGTTGGCGCAGAAAATTTAAGCCAAGAATTGTAGGATGTTGAGTTGAAGGATTGGTGATCAACTCAACACTTACTTTACTTAAATTGGAAAAAGGGAACCATTTTTGAGCTAGTCAGGGTGTATGTGTACTTAGAAAATTCAACCAATTGAATATGATCATACTCTGATTTAAGGCTGATAAATAAAGCCTAAAGCTTTTAAAGGCAATTGAATGATGTCGATTGTGAGTGTTAAAGGCAATAGTGGTAATTCTGCCAATTTTTCCTGCCCTGACTTTTTAACATAGCCACTTTGGTCTTCGTAATGCTGGATACGGATCTTATAGGGATGGCTTAAGGGCTTTAAATCTGCGGCATTCGCAACTTTTGGGTAAACCGTACCTGCAATTTCTAAATTAAAGAGATGATCTTGCTGTTCTGCCTTTGAACAATCACATGGTGCTACGCCATATTGGTTGAATAATGCCCTTTCCGTAGGACTTAGTGTTCCATTGGGAGGCGCATAATAAAATTTAAAGCTTCCGCTAAATTTAGTGCTGTTCGGGCTCGGAGAATTAAAGTCAAGTTCTCGATGGAGACGAATATATTGTGGATTGAGTTGGCTTGTCAGTTGAATAAAATCAGCACCGCCTTTATTGATCAAATAGCTGTATTTATTGCCTGCGACTACGATGCTATCGATTGGTTCATTGGGTATTGCTTTAGCAGGTTTGCCAAATGCGATCACATCATCTTCAAGGATTGTTCTCCATGCATATTTTGTTTCGTATTTTTGAAACAGATCACGGGAGAGTTCACCGATTTGATTATTTGTAACGCAAGCTGTAAGAAAAATAAAAGTGCTTAGGCAGCTCATCTTTATGAGGTAGTGAAGTCGTTTATTTATCATTGTTATGCATATTTAAGTTTTGGTTCAGGCCTTACCATAATTCAAAAATCGCTGAAAATCGAGAATTAACGTTTTAAATTTTAAATATGCTAAGACGTTTTTTAAGGGTTGTTTAGCACGGTTTATTGCTGAAGATTTTTGAACAAAATTTACTTCACAATGGACATTCCCTCTCCTTTTAAGGAGACTTGCGCAGAATACCGCTCAGGGAGAGGATTTATATGAAAAATTTTCCTCATCCTCTTGTGGCGCATGCTGCTCATCCCAGAGGGAGAAGGGGCTTCCAGTATGTATTCATGAGAGTTTAGTTAACAAATAAAAAACCCCGCAATAAGCGGGGTTTCTTTTATCTCAGTATTTAATTAAAAATTAAACACGTTCGATAATGGTCGCGATACCTTGACCAAGACCGATACACATAGTCGCAAGACCGATTTGTGTATCTTGCTGTTCCATAACGTTCAGCAAAGTCGTTGTGATACGCGCACCAGAACAACCCAATGGGTGACCCAATGCAATCGCACCACCGTTCAAGTTCACACGGTCTTGTTGGTCATAAATGCCTAAGCCTTTAAGAACAGACAAACCTTGTGCTGCGAACGCTTCGTTCAATTCAAAAGTTTGAATATCAGCAATCGATAAGCCAGCACGTTTTAATGCTTTTTGAGTTGCTGGTACAGGACCATAACCCATGATCGCAGCATCACAGCCTGCAACCGCCATAGAACGAATCACAGCACGTGGCTTAAGACCTAAAGCTTGAGCACGTTCAGCAGACATCAGCAACATTGCAGAAGCACCGTCAGACAAAGCTGAAGATGTTGCAGCAGTTACCGTACCGCCTTTCGGGTCGAATACTGGACGTAACGATTGGAACGCTTCAAGGTTTGCATCAGGACGAATCACTTCATCGATATCGCACAGGATTTTGAAACCATTTGCATCGTGACCTTCAACGCCCACGATTTCATTTTTGAAACGGCCTTCTTGTGTTGCAGCCCAAGCACGGCGGTGTGATTCAACACCAAACGCATCTTGTTCTTCACGCGAAATACCGTTCATACGACCTAACATTTCAGCCGTTAAGCCCATCATGTTAGACGCTTTTGCATAGTGCTTAGACGCTTCAGGGTTGATGTCGATGCCGTGCATCATGCCAACGTGACCCATGTGTTCTACACCACCAATGATGAAGATATCACCTTGGTTGGTTGCAATTTGCGCAGCCGCTGTGTGGATTGCTTGCATAGAAGAACCACAAAGACGGTTCACTGTTTGACCTGCAACAGTCTTTGGAAGATCAGCCAATAACGCAATGTTACGACCAATGTTCATACCTTGCTCTAGGGTTTGGTTTACACAACCCCAGATTACGTCTTCAACTTCATTGGTATCAAACTGGTTACGAGCAACAAGCGCACGTACTAATTCAGCAGATAAGCTGTCAGCACGTACGTTACGGAACATACCATTTTTGGTTTTACCCATTGCTGAACGTACGCCATCAACGATGACAACGTCACGTGGATTTAAAGTAGCCATTCACGTTGCTCCTTAACCGTAGAATTTTTTGTTGTTTGCAGCCATGTCACGCAACATTTGTGGCGCTTCATAAGCCTTACCTAAATACGCATATTTGTCGCAAAGCGCTACGTATTCAGCGACACCTGTTTGGTCGATGTAACGGCATGGACCACCACGGAATGGAGGGAAACCTACACCCATGATCATCGCCATATCTGCTTCAGCAGCCGTTGCAACGATGTTGTCTTCTAGGCAACGAACAGTTTCGTTACAGAACGTCAGCATCATACGGTCAATGATTTCTTGAGCATCAAATTCACGTTTTTCCGCAGTTGCAACAGAAGCCACAAGTTCGTAAGCCACTGGATCAACCACTTTGGCTTTCTTACCTTTACGGTCAAGTTCGTATTTGTAGAAACCAACGTCATTCTTTTGACCCAAACGTTTTGCTTCGTACATTGTTTGAATTGAACCTTTGAAGTCAGGCTTCATGCGGTCAGGGAAACCTTCTGCCATTACTTCTGCACCGTGTACGCCTGTGTCGATACCCACAACGTCGATGAGGTAAGCAGGACCCATTGGCCAGCCGAATTTTTCCATGACTTTGTCGACTTGTTGGAAGTCAGCACCGTCTTTCAATAGAAGGTCAAATGCACCAAAGTAAGGGAACAATACGCGGTTTACAAGGAAGCCCGGGCAGTCATTGACAACGATTGGTGTTTTACCCATTTTCTGAGCAAGAACCACAGTCGTTGCGATTGCCTCAGCAGATGTTTTCTCACCACGGATCACTTCAACCAATGGCATCATGTGAACTGGGTTAAAGAAGTGCATACCTACGAAGTTTTCAGGACGCTCTAGGTTTTCAGCCAAACGTGTGATTGAAATGGTTGATGTGTTAGACGCAATAATCGTGTTTTCACGAACATTCTTCTCAGTTTCAGCAAGTACGATACCCTTAACTTTAGGGTTCTCTGTAACTGCTTCAATCACGATGTCCACTTCTTTAAACTCGTCATAGCTTAAAGTCGGACGGATGCGCGCAAGAGTTTCACCCATTTTCGCCGCAGTCATTTTTTTGCGATCAACTTGTTTAGTCAACAATTTGTTCGCTTCAGACATACCTAACGCCAATTGTGGGTTACCAATGTCTTTCATGATGATTGGTGTGCCTTTGCTTGCTGCTTGGTAAGCAATACCACCACCCATGATACCCGCGCCTAATACAGCTGCTTGGTTGACAGGGTGAGCACCTTTTTCATATTTCTTCGAAGTTTTCTTCACAATTTGGTCGTTAAGGAATAAACCAATTAACGCACCTGCTTGTGGAGTCACAGCCGCTTTAGCAAAACCTTGCGCTTCGATTTTCAATGCTTCATCACGTGGAAGGCTTGCACCTGCTTGTAATGAGTCTAGAAGAAGTTTTGGCGCTGGGTATTGAGCAGGATTTGCTTTTGCAAGAACTGCACCTTTCGCTGTATTGAATGCCATCATTTGTTCAAGCATGTTCAATTTAACAGGATCTAATTTTTCTTGACGTTTTGCTTTCCAGTCTACACGGCCAGCAATTGCTTGTTTCACAAGGTCAATTGCAGCGTCTTGTAGTTTGTCTGCAGCAACAACTGCATCAACAGCACCGTCTTTGAGCGCAGCAGCTGGCTTTTTCGGTGCAGCCATTGCCATCCATTCAACCGCATTGTCGATACCAATCACGCGGCTTAAACGAACCGTACCACCAAAACCAGGGTAGATACCCAGTTTGATTTCTGGAAGGCCAACTTGTGCAGCTTCTGACATCACACGATAGTCACACACTAAGCACATTTCAAAACCGCCGCCCAATGCCATACCATTGATTGCAGCAACTTTAGGAACGTTTAGATCTTCAAACGCATTGAAGATGTCGTGAACAGGCAATGCCCAATCCACAATCGCTTGTTCGCCTTGAGCGAAGTTGTCACCGAATTCAGTGATATCTGCACCCACGATAAATGTAGATTTACCTGAAGTAACGATTAAACCTTTGATGTCACCGTTTGCTTTAACAGCGTCAATTGCAGCTTTAAAATCTTCAATTGTTGCGCGGTTAAATTTGTTGACCGACTCACCTTGTAAGTCAAAGCGGAATTCTGCAATTCCGTCCGAAAGCATTTGGACGGTAATGGCATTGCCAGCGTGGATCATGCCTGATCTCCTTTATTTTGGAGGACTTCTAAGTTGATGTTGTGAAGCGAGTACGCGGTTCCTGCGTACACTTTATGCCTCGCTAATCTTACGATAACTATATCTAAAAAGAACATAACAAGTTGTATCAAGCCGTGACGCTAGGGTCATCAAAATTTCTTTTGGAAATAGCCTTCGGATCTGCCTTTAAACGCTATCGCTCTAATTAAATATGTTGAAGCTTATGTTTCAGTTCACATTTTTTTATAAATGTAAGCTATAGATTGAGATGCGAAAGAAAAATTCAAGAAAAAAGCAAGTGTATTTTTCGGCAGAATGGTCAATTCACTTTTAACATTGTCATCCATCTTTGCTGAGACACAGTGTTCTATGCTGCTTATTTAGGCATCACTGAGCACTATGCTATACTCGCCGCGTTCTCAAAAAAGTTAATTTTTCATTAAGCACAATGCTTATTAGCACGAGGTCCTCATATGATTAAGTGGATTATCCTGGCGGTCTTTGTCATTTCTGCGTTTTATATCCAGCAACGCGGTAAAGTCCGTCATTCATTTTATCGTCAGTTTTTTGATCATTCGACATTGCTCGCACCGATCAATTTTCTCATGTACATGTTTTCAAAAGTGCCGAGCCAACCCTATATCGACACGCAGCATTTTAAAGATTTAAAAGTCTTAGATGAAAACTGGGAAATGATTCGTGATGAAGCCAAGGCCTTATATGAAAAAGGTGGCATCAAAGCATCGAGTACTTATGATGACCTTGGATTTAACTCGTTCTTTAAAACAGGTTGGAAACGCTTTTATTTAAAATGGTATGACTCAGCCCATCCTTCGGCTGCTGAACTTTGCCCAAAAACTACGGCCTTGTTAAAAAATCTACCCACGATTAAAGCCGCGATGTTTACTGAGTTGGCGCCTGACAGTCGTTTAGTCCGACATCGTGATCCCTATGCCGGTTCATTGCGTTATCACTTGGGCTTACTGACGCCGAATGATGACCGTTGTTTTATTGATGTCGATGGTCAGCGGTACTCATGGCGTGACGGGGAGAGTGTGGTGTTTGATGAAACTTATATTCACTATGCTGAAAATAAAACGGATCAGAACCGGATTATTTTCTTTGCAGACGTTGAACGGCCATTAAAGTCAAAGTGGATGGAAGCTTTTAACCATTGGTTTGGTAAAAATGTCATGACTGCTGCGAGTTCACCGAATGAAAGCGGTGATAAAACGGGTGGTTTAAATAAAGTATTTGGCTATGTCTATCAAATTCGTATAAAAGCCAAAGCCTTGAAAAAAACCAATCGCTCACTGTATTACTTTTTAAAGTGGTTCCTAATGTTGGGGCTGTTCTTCCTGATTTTTGTACGCCCATATTTATTTTAAAAGTAGAATAAATATTGAAAAAATGCGCCCTTAGGGGCGTTTTTTTATGCTGACAGTCAGCAAAATATCAGTTATCGTGCAAGCAGAATAAAAATAATTATGCAGAGCAAATCAGCCAAAAGCAGAAATAGTGTTAGCCAGAATAAGCTAGAACCAGAATAAGCCAGAAAAAGTGAGCCAATAGACGAGGAATATGATGTTGACGTCCGAACTTAAGCCCATGCAAAACCGTTGAGCTGAAAGAAAAGCGTCATCATCAATGATAGCCAAAACCCAAAGGTGAAAACGGTGGAAACATTGCAGACCTACTGCATAGAAACCCTGTGTAAACGCCTGAAGGGAAGGATTTGGCGGGAAGGGGATCCGATTCATGAAAGCAACCAACCAAACATTGATGCATCAAATGCATATTTCGATGCAAGATATAGAACGACGTAAACAGTTGCTTGGCTTGACTGATTTAGAGCTGGCGGAATTGGCTTCGATTGGTGGGATTGTGGCGCCGATACTCGACAGTATGGTTGATGAATTTTATGAAAATCAGACCTCAATTCCAGAAATTGCCACTTTGATTGGTGATCTTGATACCTTGAAGCGTTTGCAACGCGCGCAGCATCAATATTTATTGGATTTATTTTCCGGGCGCTATGACAGCGCGTATGTGAATAACCGTTTACGGATTGGTTTGGTTCATAAGCGCATTGGTGTAGAGCCGAAGTTGTATCTCTCTGCGGTACATACCCTAAAGACCATGTTGTTTCGCTTAATTCAGCGTACCTTTAATGATACGGAACAATATCAGCGGATTATTAACACCTTGGAAAAGCTCTTTATGTTCGATACTACATTGGTGGTGGAAACCTATGTATGGAGTTTGATTAATGAGGTGAAGATCTCCCGTGAAAAAATGGAACAGTATGCGCATGCGCTAGAGTTTCGTGCACAAGAAATGGAGGAGCTTTCTCAACGTGATCCGTTGACAGGATTACTGAATGTTCGACATCTATCTTCCATGCTCACCAGTATTTTATATACCGCACAGCGAAATCTAGATCCAGTTACTGTAGTGTTTATTGACATCAATGATTTTAAGAAAATTAATGATGAGCAAGGGCACCCTAAAGGCGATCAAGTTTTACAAACGGTCGCTGAGGCGATTAAGTCAGTCGCGCGGTTAGATGATCATTGTTTTCGCTATGGTGGGGACGAATTTTGTTTGGTGTTACCGGGGTGTACTGAACTGCATGTGCAAAGTAGTTTTATTCCGCGATTACTTGAAACCGTGGAAGAAATGGAAAGTGGCTTGAGTTTGAGTATTGGGCTGTGCCAAACAGACCATCAGCAAGGCTATGTAGATGCCATGAGCTTGGTACAACAAGCCGATGCTAAAATGTATCAAGAGAAAAAGAATTATAAACGTTTGCAGGAACAACCTATGTCGAAAGAAGCGTGATTCGAGCGTAAAGAACGCCAAAAATGACAATTGATGAATAGCGGTACTTGAGCGAAATGGTTCTCCATATTCTTGAAAATAATGTGATAAATACGCTTATTTCCTGCAAAAATAAAAGCTGAAATAGCAGATGCATCCTGCAAAATCTTGTATAGAATAAAAGCAGTTGATGGGGGATAAGATGCAAGTTTTTCGTTCAAAAAAAGATTGGTGGGTGGTGGCGTTTATTGTTTGTATGAGCGGTTTACTCATTCAATTATTACTCACCATGCAAGCCAAAGGCACGATGCAGCAATATCCTCTTCATACCGCGGTGTATATTTTAACGGTATTACTGCTGTGGTGGCCAATATTCAATACACGTTATCAAATTTCCGCTACAGAATTAAACATCCGTAGCATGTTTCTACGTTGGCAGATTCCTTTGCAGGATATCCAACGCATCAGTGCAAGTCAGGATTTGTCTGCGGCACCTGCGCTTTCCATTAAACGTTTAAAAATTGAATATATACAGAATGGACAACGCAAATTCGTCATGGTTTCACCGAAAGATCCGCAAGCTTTTGCTAAAGCGATTGGTGTTCCAATCCAATAAATATAAGAATGCTGAATAAAGGTATGTGAGCATGCCTTTTAAAGACCAGTGAATTATTTAATAATAACCAATTTTCCAAGTTGTGCATCTAGGTGTATTTTAGTTTGTTCGGGATGATTCAAAAAATACACCGCCAAAATAGGTTCAAGTTCAACCCGTATTTTTCGTGCTAAATGTCGTGCGCCATAACGAATATCATGGTTCTTATAAAAATGTGCTTTGGCTGCATCTGTGAGTTTGATACTGCGTTTTTGATGTTGTAGGCGTTGATTAAGTTTTTCCAGTTCAATCTCCACCAAACGAGGTAAAGCATCATCTTGAACGGGTTGATATTGCAGTACACGGTCAATACGGTTAATAAATTCAGGGTCGAATTTACGTTGCATGACTTTTTCAATAATGCTGCTGACCGGCACGCGTTTGAGACAAACCTTCTGTATTTTTTCGGGTAAAAAATTTAACTTATCTAGATATTGCTGTGCCGCTTGTGCACCGACATTGCTGGTCATAAAGATCATACAATTACGAAAGTCGATGGTTTTTGTACCTGAGGTTAGGGTTAATTTTCCGCTATCCAGCACATTCATTAAGCCGCGAAGCACTTCGGTTGACGCTTTTTCCAGTTCATCAAAAAGCACGATGCCCGGTCGGGTATGACTACCTGCAATGGCAACTTCATCAAATAAACTATGGCCTTCTTTCGAGCCGACATAGCCCGGAGGCGCACCAGTAATGGCAGCCGCATAATGTTCCTGTGCGAGCGTGTTCATATCAATACGGCAAAAGGCATCAGGTCGGCCATAAATCACTTCACTGATTAAACGCACAGTTTCGGTTTTACCAACACCTGTCGGTCCAAGCATTAAGGTTACACAGAGCGGTCGTTCTGGACTGGAAAAATCAGCCTTGACCACATGCAGCATTTTTTCAATTTCGTCTAATGCTGCTTCTTGTCCAATGATCCGTTGCTTTAAGCGTTGCATAACGTCATGCGGTTCAAAATGAAAACGCGGCTTACCCATCAAACGGTTTTTTTCAGCAGTGCTCTGCGTCGAAGTTGTCGGGTGTACGCCATGGATGGCGGGATTGGCGTTCGTCATGCATCATGTTCCTAAAGCGTGATGTTTTGAGCATAGCAAATTTAGAATTTTGCATTAATAGCTTTTAGCAATCAGATCATTGCTATGAGCAACAATAAATTTGTGGGATTGCTTGAAAATGTAGGTAAAAGCATCACATCATGTCAAAGAGCAATATCGAAGACGGAACAAGGCAAAAGTGAACGAAAACGCACGCGAACATATTGAAAAAATTCTTGCCAATATGACGACTCTACCCGGTGTTTACCGCATGCTGGGTAAAGACGGTGAGTTGCTGTATGTGGGTAAAGCAAAGAATTTAAAAAATCGTGTGTCGAGTTATTTTGTCAAAACTATTGAGCATCCCAAGACGCAAGCCTTGGTCGCCCGTATTTATGATATTGAAACCTTGGTGGTGCGTTCTGAAACGGAAGCCCTATTGCTCGAACAAAACCTGATTAAGCTCCATCGTCCGCCGTATAACATCATGCTGCGAGACGACAAATCTTATGTCTATATTTTTATTTCAGCCGATAAACCCTATCCACGAATTGCCGCAGGACGTGGGAAAGGTAAGCATCAAGCTGGTAAGTTTTTTGGGCCTTATCCGAGTGCTTATAACGCGCGTGACACTTTGGTGGTGCTGCAAAAACTGTTTAATGTGCGTCAGTGTGAAAATAGCTATTTTTCGCAGCGCAAACGACCATGCTTGCAATACCAAATTAAACGCTGTTCTGCGCCTTGTGTGGGGTTGATCTCACCCGAAGACTATAAAGAAGATGTCAATAACTCGATTCGGTTCTTACAAGGCGACACCAAAGAGCTCAATCAAGAGCTGATTGGGAAAATGGAAGCTGCTGCCGAAGCTTTGGAGTTTGAAAAGGCGGTATTTTATCGTGATCGTATGGCACTGCTGCGTGATGTACAAACTCAGCAAGCGATTTATAAAGTCAAAGGTGAGGCCGATATCATTGCCATTGCTTATCAAGCTGGTGTGACCTGTGTGCAGATTATGCATGTGCGGAATGGCAAAATGCTCGGCGGAAAGAGTTATTTCCCTGATATGTTGGGCGATGATTTGGGGCAAATGCTCTCAGATTTTATTGCCAATTTTTACTTTCAGGTGGCAGACGAAATCCCTGCGGAACTCATCATTAATGTCGATATTCCTGATCGTAAAGACATGGAAGATGCGTTGTACCAACACTTTGAAAAGCGGATTCAAATCAAACATAAAGTGCGTGAAACCCGTGCAGAGTGGCAAGAATTGGCACAGATGAATGTACAACATGCGATTAAAGGTAAATTGGCTGACCATTTTGAATTGAATGAGCGCTTTCATCAGTTAGAGCAAGTCGTTGGGCGGCCGATTGACAGTATTGAGTGTTTTGATATTTCTCACACTATGGGCGAGGCAACCATCGCGTCTTGTGTGGTCTTTGATGCGGGCGGTGCAAGAAAGCGCGACTATCGCCAATTTTCCATCAATGACATTACCGAAGGCGATGATTATGCTGCCATGCGTCAAGCGCTGACCCGCCGCTATAAAAAGCATATGCTGCCCGATTTGTTGTTAATCGATGGAGGTAAAGGTCAATTACACATGGCGATGGAAGTCATGCAGGAACTCGAGCTTGATGCCTTTATGGTCGGGGTGTCCAAAGGTGAGGGGCGTAAACCAGGTCTGGAAACATTGCACTTTACCGATGGTGAAAAAATCCAATTGCCCGAAGACCATAAAGCCCTGCATTTGATTCAACAGGTTCGTGATGAAGCCCACCGATTTGCCATTACCAAACACCGAGTGAAACGAGATAAAAAGCGCGGCTCATCGGTACTTGAGGTGATTCCGGGCTTAGGGCCAAAACGTCGTCGGGATCTGTTGACCCATTTTGGTGGCATTCAGGGGGTACTCAAAGCTTCTGAAAATGATTTAAAACTAGTGCCGGGCTTAGGCGATGTGATGGCACGTACCATTTATAAAATTCTGCATGAATAGAGTGAACTAGCCCCAATCGATGACGCATCAAGTCTGAATTTGCCAAAATGCTCATTGACGCATGAGTCACTGATCATTCACATCATTTGATTTTTATACAATGATATAAAAATCAAAAATATGATCAGGGATGATGATGTCACTCGCACAGTTGTATCAACATATTGAACACAATGAATGGGTTGAGATTCCAGAAGGATGGTTGCAAGGACGTACGATCTATGGCGGCTTAGTGGCTGGCATGATGATGCACAAAGCCGTTGCCACCATTGCCGATCCGCAGCGACGTTTACTCAGCTGTAGTGTGACATTTGTAGGCCCAGTACAATTGGCGCCCGTGCGTTTAAGTGCTGAAATTTTAAGACAGGGCAAATCCGTCACCACCATCGAAGTTCGACTTTGGCAAGATGATGCCGTACAAAGCATTTTATTGGCGAGCTTTGGTGTTCCACGTGAATCAAGCATTGCCGTCAATCAGGAGCGTCAAGCACCCGATTTTCCTGAAGTGAGCAGCTTAAAGATTGCCGAACATCATCCACTTGCACCCCAGTGCTTTCAGCAAATGGATTTGGCCTGGGTAGATGGGCAGTATCCGTGTACTGCAAGCAAAAAACCTGACTTTAGTGGTTGGATGCGTTTTAACCCAGAACGTCATGATAACCGTAAGATGACTGTTGCTGACCTAATGGTCTCGATGGATATGTGGCCGCCCGGCGTACTGCCTATGTACAAAACTATGGCGCCTGCGAGTTCTTTAACATGGACATTGACCTATGTACATCTCTTGCAATCAAACTTACATAATTGGTTTAAATATAAAGTATTTACCGACTATGCCGCGGATGGCTACGCTACAGAATATGCTCATTTATGGGATGAAAATAACCAGTTGATAGCGATTGCGCGACAGACTGTTACGGTGTTTGCCTAGTGACACTGAGGGGCATTTCGTATAAAGTGAGTGCAACTAACGATGGATAAATCCTCAAATTATTTTGCATTTTCATCGTGCATGAGGGGAAAACTGGGGTGTCTATGACAACAGGTCGAATCCTGAATATTCCTAATATTTTAACATTGGCACGAATTGCTTTAATTCCTGTGTTTTTGTTGGTGGCGTACTGGCCACCTGCAATGGGCGTGGGTGAACATGCTGCCAGCATGTCACGTCATATATTGCTGACCGCTATTTTTGTGATCGCAGCTGTCACTGACTGGTTTGATGGCTACCTTGCAAGAAGTTTAAATCAGACTTCAGCATTTGGACGTTTTCTCGATCCTGTTGCAGATAAACTGATGGTCGCAACTGCGTTGATCGTCTTGGTGCAATGGCAACCGACCATTTCGATGGCCTTTGCAGCGATTGTAATTATTTCACGTGAAATCACGGTGTCTGCGCTTCGTGAATGGATGGCTGAATTAGGCGCGCGTACAAGTGTTGCAGTTTCAACTGTTGGTAAATATAAAACTGCATTCCAGATGATTGCGATTTCAGTATTTTTGTTGAATTGGCCACCCCTAGAAATGTTGGCGTATGGATTGCTCTATACAGCCGTAGTTTTAACGTTATGGTCGATGTTTATTTATTTAAAAGCCGCATGGCCGTATTTAAAGCAACCTTGATTTAAAGGTAGTTATTAAAAGCTCCGTGATCGGGGCTTTTTTATTGCCGAGTTTTTAGAAAAAATTGAGGGGGTTGACTAGTTTGAATAGCGCTTCATTTGATTAGAGCTTGAAGTTAAATGTGAGATGTTAGCGCAAATTTTGGATAAAAAAATTCCCAGATTTTGGGGGAAATCTGGGAAGGAAAATCGGGGTTACTTATCGCTATTATGGAAGATGTTTCCATCTTCTTGATTGCTATTATAGGAAAGCAGATTTAGAAATACATGGAGTTTATTGTAGTGTAATGTTGTGTTTTATTGAGAAGTGTATCACAAATTTACATTAAGAATTTTTGATACAAATTGGCCGATAACTTTGGTAGGTTTTGTTTGGATTTAAACGATAAAAATCGATATATGTGATGATAAAAATACAATTAACATTATTTAAATAATAGATTCATCTATTTAAGTTTAAATAAAATTGATCAATGGATAAAAGATTTTTCAGCAATGATAAAGATCATTTCTCAATGAAAGCTTACACAGACGTCATCTTTGTCTTACGAAAAAAAGCAGTGCTCCTAAGCACAAAAAAAAGGAGCCTTTTTAGACTCCTTTTTGAGATTTGAAGCTACGCGCTTCGCTTGTCTTGCGTAATTTTTAGAGCAATAAAAAAGAATCCCCAAGATTGGAGATTCATTTCAATTAAAGCTTACGCACAGCATAGCTGCTTGTCTTGCGGCGTGGCGGAGCAGTGCTCCTGAGTACAAAAAAGGAGTCCCATTGGACTCCTTCATGACATTTGAAACTACGCGCTTCGCTTGTCTTGCGTAATTTTTAGAGCAATAAAAAAGAATCCCCAAGATTGGAGATTCTTTTCAATTAAAGCCTACGCACAGCATAGCTGCTTGTCTTGCGGCGTGGCGGAGCAGTGCTCCTGAGTACAAAAAAGGAGTCCCATTGGACTCCTTCATGACATTTGAAGCTACGCGCTTCGCTTGTCTTGCGTAATTTTTAGAGCAATAAAAAAGAATCCCCAAGATTGGAGATTCTTTTCAATTAAAGCCTACGCACAGCATAGCTGCTTGTCTTGCGGCGTGGCGGAGCAGTGC